>NZ_JBIPMS010000121.1:0-4851 GCF_044368995.1 Flavobacterium sp.
ACCTGTTAATCCTATTGGCCCCTGAGGACCAACTGCGCCATCAAGACCGTTTGTGCCGTTTGTGCCGGCTAAACCTTGAGGACCAACTGCGCCATTAAGTCCATTAAGTCCATTTGTGCCCGCTAAACCTTGAGGACCTGTTGCACCTGTAGGTCCAGCTACTCCCTGAATTCCTGGAATACCTTGTGACCCCGTAGCTCCTGTTAATCCTATTGGCCCTTGTGGACCAACTGCTCCGTCAAGACCATTTGTCCCTGCTATACCTTGTGGGCCTTGTAATCCCTGAGGACCAACTGCGCCATTAAGACCGTTTGTGCCGTTTGTACCAGCTAAACCTTGAGGACCTGTTGCACCTGTTAATCCTATTGGACCTTGAGGGCCTTGAGGACCAACTGCGCCATTTAGACCATTTGTTCCGTTTGTGCCAGCTAAACCTTGAGGTCCTGTTGCACCTGTAGGTCCAGCGACACCTTGAATTCCTTGTGGCCCAGCAGGACCTGGGGTTCCAGGGGTGCCTGCGGTCGCAGCAAACAAAGCAAAAGGAACCGCCGTAAAAGGTTGGTTGCTAATTTCTGTGTAGTCAGAACATATTCCAGTAATACTTAAATCTACTTTTAAACTCTTAGGATCGGCATTCCAAAGTATATTTGAAAATGTAGCAGCATAACCGCCTATTTGTACTCCAGCTCCAATAATTAAATTTACCATACCGAATTCATCCGTAGTGGTTTGTACCGTTTCAATATATTCAGATTGTGAATTCTGATTCAAAATGGAAAATTTTAAACAAATGTTTTTATTTGCCAATGGTACATTTGTATTGTTTACTCCCGGTAATTGATCGCCAGAAGGGTTTAATATTACAGCTTGATAAGTAATCCCATTAGTTTGAGAATAACCAATTAGGCCAATAAATAATAAAAGTATAGCTACTATTTTTTTCATAATGTGCGATTTAATTTAATGGAAAATGTAATCCTAAATGGATTTGATTATTTATAAAAGAAAGTTTTTCGGCAGAAGTATTAGAAACATTAAATGCTTTTGAAAATTCGTATCCTGCGCTAATTTCAATGTTTTGGTTGATGACATATTGAAAATCAACACCAATGTTTGGCTGAAGTGTTATACCTTTAAACTCTTCTTGTTTAGAAATGTTGTACACCACATTGTTGATGTACTGTTCGCCTTTAATTATTGTTGATATAGCACATCCTAATTTTGTTTTAACTTTAAAAGAATTTGAGTTTTGAAACAACGTATAATTAAGTGCGTTTTGAATGCCTAAATAATTAGTTTTCCAAGAATAGTTATCCGTGCTTGTGCCGCCAACAGCATTAAACTGATTGTATACTAAACTAACTGCATAACTTAGTTTATCAGTTGCAGCTAATTTATTCAACTTGAAAGCCATGCCTATTTCATAAAAAGAACCTTCGCCGCTTCTTAAATTAGGATTTGACATTCCAAGTGAATTTTTATAATCATATTTTGTAAAATTTTTTCCGTTTGAAATTAACAGTTCTTGAGACTGTAAGTAACATCCGGATAATAACAGGCAAAAAAGTAAATATTTTTTAATCATCATGTTTTAATTTTTAATTATTTTAGTGTGATAGGTGAATATATTATTAGAAAGTTGTACAAAATATTCTGCACTTTGTAACACTTGAAGATTAACGCTGGTTTTGTTATCGAATATTTGAAGTGTATTTGAATATACTTGACGCCCCAAAACATCATAGACCAATAAAGAAACATTTTCTCCAATAGATTGAGAAAACTGAAAGTTGATGACGTCAATATAGGGATTTGGATAAGTTGTGGTGTTTACCAGCAATACGTTATTTGTAGCTATAATTTTATCCCAATTGCTTTGTTGAAAGCCTTGTTGTACTATTACATTACCTGTTTTGGTACCTGTAACAGATTGTTGGCCAACAGAATATTTAACTGTTGTGCCAGATGGTGTAGTGGCATTACCCCCTTGTGTGCTTATCATTTGATGATGTAAAGTTTGACCAAATGAGCACGAAGAGAAAAAACCAATTGCTAGTAAAATTTTGATTCGCATATGTTTTTTTTTCAAAAATAATTTTTAATATTTACCATATTAAAAAGTTGAAAAAATTTGTAAAAAACAATAAAAGATTTTCAGTTTTTAGTAAACTATTTTTTAAAACTTATTACACACACACAAAAAAATTGAATAATTATTAATAAATTTGATATCCCAAACACAACACATTTAAAATAAATTTGAACTTAAAAATATTCTTTAAGTTATAATACCAATAATTATGCTTGTTTATTTTTTTTATCTTTCTATTGGTGCGCTTGGGTTAATTACAACTTCAATAATTTTTATCCAATATAAATCAAATCGTAATATTAATTTATATTTGATTTTATTATTTAGTATTATTTCTATACGATTTATATTAGAAACTGTTTTTTATTTTTATAAAAACTTAATTCCTAATTTTCCATACTTCCCTTTTTACAGTGTCATAATTCCATTATTTCATCTGTATATTAAAAATATTATTGCAAATACAAAACAACATAAATTGAGAGAATTATGGCATTTTATATTTCCAGTAATTTTAAGCTTTGTCAATTTATTAAATAACCATTATTTGTTTTTAGGAGAATATTCTGTTGTAATTTTAAATTTAATATTTGTAAGTTATGCCGTTATTTATCTTGTAGCTGGTTTTATATTATTAAAAAAGAATGTATGGAATAAAAATTCAAAAATTCAAATTATTGATGTTCAAAATAATTTACTTCGCAAATGGACATTATTCCTTTTTATATTATATGTAGCAATAAGCATGAGATTATTTATGACTTTGTTTTTCGACTTGATACAAAGTAGGTTCAGTGCAGGAAAAAATCAATTATGGGTTTCTGGAATTTTATGGAGTATTATTTTTATTAAAATTTTAATAACTCCAGAAATATTGTTTGGCTATAATGCTTTATATAAGAAAATTAGTGAACAAAAAAAATCTATATTTTTATTAAGTGAAATTTGGCTTTTTAGCGTAAATAAAAAAATAAAAAACCGACAACACGGCTTGTTAAAAGATAAAATATACCCTGAATTAATAAAATATTTAAAAGATATAGAGTATTTAGCGCTCATAGAAAAGGGTTTTAGAAACCCCAAAAAATCCGCAACTGAAATAGCAAAAAAATTAGAAATCCCTAAAAGTCATTTGAATTTTATTTTTAAATACCATTCAAAGGTCAGCTTTACTGAATTTAAAAAAATTATAAAAACTTATGATGCTATACAATTAATTGAGTCTGGATATTTAAAGACAAACACGCTAGAAGCATTAGCAATAAAAGTTGGGTTTTCTTCCTACAATCCGTTTTTTACTTCATTTAAAGAGATTACTGGATCTACCCCGCAATCTTATAACAAACAACAACTGCAAGTAAAACCAAATTTGGATAGAAAATTGGTTTATAGGTAGTTAATGGAATTTGATAGTAATTTTATTGTTGAATTATAATTTTCATAGTTTCAATCCAGACATTTGAACTATCATAAATATTTATAAAATATAAACCTTCCCGCTTTCACTTCGTTTCTTTGGGACAAACTACTCGCCCAAGAATGTCCACAAAAAAACCCGACACTTTCGTATCGGGTTTTGTTTTGCTCACCTTTTTGACAAAAGATGCAACTATAATTCGATGATTGAGTATGTGACTATTAGAAAATTAAAAGGTTGAATTTAATGTTAAATTATTGAATTTTATAAGAAAAAGCACAACTACTATTTTCAACTTGCGATTTCTTTTTCAATTTGTTGTAGCAAAAAATTTTGTCCAAATGTGAGTTTCTTGGCTAATGCACTATTAGGTTCAATCACTCTCCAAAAAGGTGTGATTTCCTCTAAACGTTTTCCTTGTTGCAACTTTTCATAATTTGCTTCAGCTACAATTCGCAAAAATATTCCTGTAGTTACAGGACAAGTGTAATCAGCATTATGCTCTATGGCAAGGTCATTTCTTAATGTTTTTAAGTCTATGCGCTTCCCAAATCCTATTTCTTGAATATACTCATCTATGAGTTTTGGAGAAGCAATAAACATATTACTGCCTGATGGAATATCAGCAAAATCAATATCAATTCGTTTTATTTTTGGCTCTTTATTTTCATTCAATTTATCTAGCCAACTCTTTTTGATTGCCATATTATTTAATTGTTTTTCAAAACTAAAAAAAACTAAAAAAAGATGCAACTACTCTAACTAATTAACGGACAAAGAAAAAGCCATCATTTCTGATGACTTGTCCAGTGTGGCTCCACCTATTGGAGAAAGTCACAATTTTGATGCGATGATTGCTTATTAAACCATAAGAAAATATCGGTTTGAAATATTATTTATTTACATAATAGATTTAATTATATCTTTAAATAAAAAAAATAGAAAAACTAAAATTCCAATTGTAACTTCACTTTTATATTTTTTAAGAAAATTTGTAATCATAATTTTTAAGATTTTTATTTACTATGTAAAAATAAAAAAAATTCAAATAAATTTAATAAAAAGCTGAAGAATTACTTTAAACAAAAAAAGTCCAACATTTCTGTTGGACTTTTGCTCCCCCTCTTGGAGAAAGTTACAATTTTAATGCGATGATAATTTACTTAACTATTAGAAAAACAAAGAGTTAAAACTATAGAAAATACCAGTCTTGAATTTTTTTGTATTTTTGCAAAAAAATGAATGCCTTATTTATTAAATGATAAGTTATGAAAAACAAGCTAATTTTTTCTTTTCTTTTTATTACATTATTGTCTTGTAACAAAGAAGATAATTCAATAAC
>NZ_JBIPMS010000033.1:0-15332 GCF_044368995.1 Flavobacterium sp.
CGGCTGGTTTAAAAATTTATGTTACTATCGATTCGCGCATGCAACAATATGCCGAGGAAGCTGTAGAAGAGCATTTATCGAATTTACAACCCGAATTCAATCGCCGTCAAAAAGACAATCCAACCGCTCCGTTTTTAAATATTACGCCGGGAGAAACTCAGAAAATCATGAACCAAGCCATGAAAAATTCTGAGAGATGGCGAATTATGAGCATCAATGGAAAATCAGATGAAGAAATTAAACAATCTTTTGATGTGGCTACAAAAATGAAAATTTTCACTTGGAAAGGCGAAAGAGATACCATTATGAAGCCGAAAGATTCTATCCTTTATTACAAACATTTCTTGCAAACCGGAATGATGGCCATGGAGCCGCAAACGGGACATGTAAAAGCTTGGGTAGGAGGAATTAATTATAAATATTTCCAATACGACCACGTGGGTCAAGGCGCACGTCAAGTAGGGTCTACATTTAAACCATTTGTATACGCTACCGCTATTGACAGATTACAAAAATCGCCTTGTGATATGATAATGGATTCGCCATTTACCATATTAAAAGGCGATAATAACGATAAAAATTGGACGCCAAACAATTCAGATGGGAAATACCGCGGATTGGTTTCTATGAAAAGGGCATTAGCCAATTCCATAAATACGGTTTCCGCACGTTTAATTCATGAAGTGGGTGCGCCAGCTGTTGTGGAAATGGCCAAAAATTTAGGAGTCACTTCCAACATTCCAAATCGCCCAGCAATTGCTTTGGGAGCAGTAGAAATTACGGTAGAAGAAATGGTAGCGGCTTTCAGTACTTTCGCTAATGAAGGCGTGTATATAAAACCGCAATTAATTTCTAAAATTGAAGATAAAAACGGCGTGGTAATTTACCAAAGCGTGGAAGAATCGCACGATGTGGTAAATAAAGACGTGGCGTATTCGGTTATTAAATTAATGGAAGGCGTTACCGAATCAGGTACGGGTTCTCGTTTGCGTTGGGCAGCTTCGGCACCATCCAATTTTTTAACGGGCGTTCCTTACAACATTAAAGGCCCAGTTGCAGGAAAAACAGGAACTTCTCAAAACAATTCTGATGGCTGGTTTATTGGAATGGTTCCAAATTTAGCCGCCGGAGTTTGGGTGGGTAATGAAGACCGTTCGGCACATTTTGAAAGTACAAGTATGGGGCAAGGCGCTACCACTGCTTTACCAATTTACGGTATTTTTATGCGAAAATGTTTGGCAGATCCAACGTTAAATGTATCACAACAGCCATTTAAAAGACCAGCAAATATGTCTATAAAAGTAGATTGTGGACCAGAACCTAAAGCGGTTTTAGACTCAACGGCTACAGATTCAACCGCAGCGCCAATAGATGCACAACCAGATACGGACGGATTAGACGGACTATAAATTATATTATGATTTCAAGAAAAGTAAACAACGTACAAGAAGCACTTGAAGGAATTCAAGACGGACAAACGATTATGCTAGGCGGTTTCGGACTTTGTGGCATTCCCGAAAATAGTATTGCTGCATTAGTAGAAAAAAATGTAACGAATTTAACTTGCATTTCAAATAATGCAGGTGTAGATGATTTCGGATTGGGATTGCTATTGCAAAAGCGTCAAATTAAGAAAATGATTTCTTCTTATGTAGGAGAAAATGCTGAATTTGAACGTCAAATGCTTTCTGGCGAATTAGATGTAGAACTGACACCACAAGGTACTTTAGCTGAAAAATGTCGTGCGGCACAAGCTGGAATTCCTGCATTTTTTACACCTGCTGGTTTCGGAACAGAAGTAGCAGAAGGAAAAGAAACACGCGAATTCAATGGAAAAATGCACGTAATGGAATTGGCCTACAAAGCTGATTTTTCAATCGTAAAAGCATGGAAAGGCGACGATGCTGGAAATTTAATTTTCAAAGGAACCGCTAGAAATTTTAATGCTTGTATGGCAGGCGCTGCAAAAATCACTATCGCTGAGGTAGAAGAATTAGTCCCAGCCGGAACGTTAAATCCAAACGAAATTCACATTCCAGGAATTATGGTAAATCGTATTTTTCAAGGAGAGAAATTTGAAAAAAGAATTGAGCAAAGAACGGTGAGACAAAAGTAATGAGTCAATGCGGCAATTAGCCGATTAGCCAATTGAAGTAGCTTCAAGAATTGGCATATTGACACATTATTAAATTGACAAATTATATTATGGCTTTAGATAAAAATCAAATCGCAAAAAGAATCGCCCAAGAAGTTAAAAACGGGTATTACGTTAATTTAGGAATTGGCATTCCAACTTTAGTGGCGAATTACGTTCGTAACGATATTTCGGTGGAATTTCAATCAGAAAATGGCGTTTTAGGCATGGGACCTTTCCCTTTTGAAGGAGAGGAAGATGCCGATATCATCAACGCAGGAAAACAAACCATTACTACTTTACCAGGAGCCAGTTTCTTTGACTCGGCGTTTAGTTTCGGAATGATTCGTGCACAAAAAGTAGATTTAACTATTTTAGGCGCGATGGAAGTTTCTGAAAATGGCGATATTGCCAATTGGAAAATTCCAGGAAAAATGGTTAAAGGAATGGGTGGCGCAATGGATTTAGTAGCTTCGGCAGAAAACATTATCGTAGCGATGATGCACGTAAATAAAGCCGGTGAATCAAAAATCTTGAAGAAATGTACACTGCCTTTAACCGGTTTAGGCTGTGTGAAAAAAGTAGTAACAGAATTAGCCGTTTTAGAAGTAACACCTAAAGGATTTAAATTGTTAGAACGCGCACCAGGCGTTTCAGTAGAAGAGATAATCAAAGCCACAGAAGCAGATTTAATCATTGAAGGAGACATTCCTGAAATGAAATTTTAATTAATACAGTAGTTTATAATTTTAAACCTGACAGGTTTCTGAAACCTGTCAGGTTTTTATATATTTTAAAAAAAATGGATCTACCAAAAGTAATTCTAAAATCAGGTAAAGAAAAATCCATTCAACGTCGTCATCCTTGGATTTTCAGTGGTGCGGTGTATGGCGTGAGTCGTGAACTAAACGATGGCGAAATGGTAGATGTAGTAGATTCACAAAACAATCATTTAGGCACAGGCTATTTCAGTGATAAAGGAAGTATTGTAGTGCGTATTTTGACGTTTGGCGACGAAACTTTTTCTGAAAACTTTTGGGCAACCAAACTACAATCAGCTTGGTATTTACGAACTCAGTTATTAGATTTTGAAGTAACTAACGCATTTCGTGTTATCCATGGAGAAGGCGATGGCATTTCAGGATTAATTATCGATTATTACGATAAAAATTGGGTCATTCAGGCGCATTCAACAGGTATTTTTCTTCAATTGGAGCAAATTGCTGAAGCCATAAAAGCTAATTTTTCAAACTATTGCGAAACTATTTATTGTAAGAGCTCAGGAACATTACCCAACACAGGAACCGATTATTTCTTGTTTGGAAATAAAGCCGAAACAGTTGCGAAGGAGAACAACATTTTGTTTTCGGTAAATTGGGTAGAAGGCCAAAAAACCGGCTTCTTCTTAGACCAACGCGACAACCGAAAATTATTAGGCGAATTCTCAAAAGGTAAAAAAGTATTAAATACGTTTTGTTACACAGGCGGTTTTTCTATTTATGCTATGAACGCTGGAGCGGAATTAGTAACTTCAGTGGATATTTCTCAAAAAGCAGTGGATTTAGCGGCAAGTAATATGGAATTGAACTTTCCAAACGCCAACCATACAGCCGTAGCTGACGACGTGTTTAACTTTATGAAAGAACACACACAACAGTATGATGTTATTGTTTTAGACCCACCCGCTTTCGCGAAAAGCATTAAAAGCAAACATACCGCAACGCAAGCCTACAAACGTTTAAATATTGCCGGTTTAAAAGCCTTAGCGCCTAACGGAATTTTATTCACGTTTTCGTGTTCACAAGTGATAGACGATGTATTGTTTTATAACACGGTTGCAGCAGCAGCTATAGAAACCGGAAGAAACATCAGAGTCTTACACAAATTAGAACAAGGACCCGATCACCCAACTAATATTTACCACCCAGAAGGGCATTATTTGAAGGGATTGGTTTTGTTTGTGGAGTAATTTAGCGCTCAGCTTTTAGCCATTAGCTATAAGCCGTAAGTGGTAAGCTGATGTTTTGTCATCCTGCAAGGTCTTTTTTTGACCTTGTAGGAATTTATAAATACACCTACAAGGTTTCCAAAATCTTGTAGGAGAAAATCTATCAGCGCTCCAAACTCTGAGATGGGTTTTTCTTTAAAAAATACTTTTTCCTCTTCAATTATTAATTTTTTATTAGAAAGAAATAATAACATAATAATTTTTATTATATTGCTTATCAAATCTATTGCCTCATGAAACGTTTATTTACCTACTTTAAATGGTTTTTTATTAGCAGTGTTGGCTTTATTCTGATCTTATATATATTTGATGTGGATTATTTGCTTCGTGCTGTAAAAACCGTTTATTTAAAAGGACATACCACCGCTTTTTTAGAAGATTACAAAGAATTTCCAAATCGTACCATTCAAAAAGGAACGGCACAACCTTGGGCGATTTCTAAAGCATACAATAGCGTTCCAGCTACGGACAAGTTAAATACGACTCACAAAAATTTACAAACTGTAGCGTTTCTTATCATTAAAAATGATAGTATTTGGCATGAAAGTTATTTTGATGGGTATTCCGCAACGTCTAAAAGTAATTCTTTTTCTATTGCAAAAAGTATTGTTTCAGCTGCTTTAGGCAAAGCCATAATGCAAGGAAAAATTAAATGTTTAGATCAAAAAGTTACCGATTTTTTCCCAAAATTAAAAGGCAAATTTGCCAAAGATGTCACCGTTGGCGATTTATCATCTATGGCCTCTGGGTTAAGTTGGGACGAAAAATACTACAGTCCGTTTTCTATCGTAACTCGTGCCTATTTTGACGACCAATTAAAAGAACTTATTTTAGGATTAGATATTAAAGACAAACCAGGACAACAGTTTCGTTATTTAAGTGGTGCCACACAATTATTAGCCATGTGTATTGAAAAAGCAACTGGCGAATACCTTTCTAATTATGTTTCGAAGCATTTTTGGAAACCTATGGGTGCTGAAAACGACGCGCTTTGGCAATTGGATGAAGCCGACACTGGAATAGAAAAGGCGTATTGTTGTATTGCCAGTACCGCTCGAGATTTTGCCAGATTTGGAAAACTTTACAAACAAAAAGGTGTTTGGAATGGCAAGCAAATTTTAGAGCGTTCGTTTGTGGAAAAATCGTTGCAACCGCGTTTTTCGGATAGTCCAGAATATGGTTATGGTTGGTGGCTGCATCAAATAAATGGGAAAAGAGTATTTTATATGCGAGGACATTTAGGGCAATTTGTGATTGTCTTGCCAGAGGACGATGTAATTATTGTCCGATTAGGGCATTTAAAAGGCAAACAAACGAAAACCGATCCGCACAGTAACGATTTGTACGTATATATAGAAGAAGCTTTAAAAATGATTAATAAAAAGAAATAGATATGTTAGACACCATTCAATTAGACAATATTTTATTTTTAGATATTGAAACGGTTCCTGAAACGGAACATTTTTCGGATTTAGATTCCGATTTTCAAGAACTTTTTGCACACAAAACGCAATACCAAAGAAAAGAAGACGTTTCTCCCGAAGAATTTTACGAAAGAGCCGGTATTTGGGCCGAATTTGGTAAAATAATTTGCATTTCTGTAGGCTATTTTACGCAAAAAAAGGGCGAAAGACAGTTTAGAGTCACCACGTTTCAAGGTGATGAAGAACGGATATTACTAGATTTTTCTAACCTAATAAACAATCATTTTAATTTACCGCAGCATGTAATGTGTGGTCATAATGTAAAAGAATTTGATTTTCCTTTTATTGCACGACGTATGTTAATTCATGGCATAAAAATTCCAGCTAAATTAAATTTAATGGGTAAAAAACCATGGGAAGTGCCTCATTTAGATACGTTAGAATTATGGAAATTCGGCGATTATAAACACTTTACCTCTTTAAAATTATTAACGAAAGTGTTGGGTGTGCCTTCACCTAAAGACGATATTGACGGGAGTGAAGTAGCAAAGGTTTTCTACAAGGACAAAGACATTGACCGAATTGCAACCTATTGCGAAAAAGACGTAATAGCTGTAGCGCAAATTATATTGAAGTTGCGATTGCAAAAATTGTTATCGGCAGATGAAATTTTGAAAGTATAAGGCATAAAAAAAGAAGCTATCATAAAAGTCCGAATCTTGTCAAGCTGAACTCGTTTCAGCTTCTATATATATTATTTCCAAATATATTAGGATTCCGAAATAAATTCGGAATGACAAAAACTGGACTTTTATGATAGCCTCTTTTTTTGTAATTAAATTGCTTTTTTAGTTTCCTGCTAAAGCATTGGTATTGAATTTTTTCACATCGGCAATTGCGTTATCAGAATATACTACTGCGTTTAATGCTTTTGTAGTATAAAAATTCCAAAGACCTGTTTTTTTACCTTGTTCGAAAGAACCTTCCGAAACTAAATTTCCTGTTTCATCAAATGATTTCCATAAACCATCTGCTTTTCCATCAATATAATTTCCTTGGTGCATTACTTTTCCGTTAGAATGATAATACGTTACTTTTACTGTGTTTTCAGAAATTTGTTCTCCAACTGCCTCTGTTTCTTGAGAAAAACCAAAAGAAGTAAACAAAATCAAACCAAAAATTAGTGCTAAATTTTTCATAATATTAGGTTTTATGATTAATAATGGTGTAAACCTACAACATATATTTACAATAACCAAACAAAAACTTAACAATTTAGTAACATTAGAAAAAAGAGCATAAAAAAAGCGGTCTAATTAAGACCGCTTTTGATATTGATTTTGGGTAATTCTTATTGTAATAATGTAGCTCCATTTACTGTTGACCAAGCACCATTTGTTAAACTTGCTCCTGTAGAAGTAGTTGAAATAGTGTATTGTCCAGTTGGGAAAACAACAGATGTTACAGTAGTTGTTCCACCAAATTGAGGTGTAGTACCATTAATTTTAACATTCGTTAATTTAATTTTACTAGCATTTACTTGATTGTTATTTGTATTTGCATCTTGAATTCTAACAGCTACTGCACTTGGATTAGAATATCCATCAATTAATACGTTTGAATATTCTCCGTTACCTTGATTTTTAAATTGGATTGCATCGTATTCAGCTGCATTGTTTTCTGTTAAAGTACCCGCTGCTCTTCTTAAAGTAATGTTAGCAACTTTAGGCCAGAATGCATTATTGTTGTTTTTACATTCAATTTCCATTCCGAAATTTCCTGTTCCTGTTTGGTATGCAAACCAGTTTGAGTTTAATTGACCTTGCCACCCATCTTGCCAGTCAAAAGAATCATCAAAGTTTCCGTAAGAGATAGCGTTAGTTAAATTAACTGTTCCTCCGTAAAATTCGAAACCATCATCAGCCCCTTTGTAAGCTACTAAGTTTTCTAAAATTGTTCCTGATCCTACTGAATAGAATGAGAATCCGTTCATTTCTGAAGTTCCATCTGTAATTTTCTTTCCAGCGTACTCAACGCGTACATATCTTAAAGTACCACCATTGTGAGTAGCATTTGTTCCACCGTAAGGTTTTGCTAAACCATCTTCTGAAGTTGCCGTAGTTAATCCACCAACTGCTACAATAGGTGCATCACCGTACATGATAATTCCACCCCAAGATCCTGGAGTTTGAGAAGATTCAGTTAAAACTACAGGTTCTGCAGCTGTACCATTGATAATTAATTTTCCACCGTTTTCTACTACTAAAGCATCTACAGTACCATCTGCTAGTGTTGCAGTAATTTTAGAACCGGCTTCAATTGTTACTGTTGCACCAGATTTAATTTTTACAATACCTTTTAATGTATAGTTTCCATACACATAATTTGTATTAGTTGTAATGTCACCTGTAATTTCTCCAACTACTGGCGTTTTAACTGTTGTTGTTTCATCGTTATCTTCTGAACAACCTGCGAATAATAAACTTAATACTGATAAGCTTAAGACTAATTTTTTCATGTTATTTAAATTTAGTTTGTTATGCAAATTTATTGTGAGGACTTAATGTTATAGTTAAGCATATATTATTAAAAATTTAAGAAATTTTGGGAATGTAAACTTTTTGTAAATAAAAAATCCTACCGAAGTAGGATTTTTTTTAGAATGTATAACTTAAGTTTAAACTTAGCCCCACGCCTTTCTTGTAATCTCTTACAATTAATGAATCTTCTACAATAGCAGTTCTGTTATTCGAACCTAATTCAAATTTTTGAACTGGATTTAGAATATTGTCCGCTGAAAATTTTGCATTTAAGTTTTTAGTTAATTTACTTGATAACACTAAGTCTAACTTGTGAAATGGTAATTCATAAATATGATCTAATCCTGCAGTTCCAACAGAATAAATATTTTTCCCTTTTACTCCATATACTAAAGTAACCGTGTTTTTAATTTTTTGATTGATATTGAATTCATATTTTGCATCAGCATTAATTACCCAGTTTGATGCACCTTGTAATTCTCTTGTTCTAGTATTTTCTAATTGGTTGTTATCAGCAATTTCAACTTGCGTTTTCATTAATGAGGTATTGAAACCTAAAGAAACATTTTCTAAACTTGAAGATATATTTGCCATATTTAAAATAAACTCAAACTCAGCACCATATAAGTTAGCCACTTTTGAATTTTTATATGTCGTCAATAAAGAGGCACTCGCTTCATAAATTCTTTCAATTGGGTCTTTAATGTTTTTAGCATAAATACCTACTGCAAACATATCTTTTTTATCTGAAAAGAACTCGTATTTGAAATCTGCATTTAAATTTTGAGTATCTACTAAATCTTTATTTCCTAAAGTCACAGTTCCATCAGGATTTACAATTTGTACCGGTAATAATTCCATTAAAACAGGTCTTGTTATGGTTTGAGATGCTGCAAAACGTAAGTTAGATTTGTCGTTTAATTTATATTTTGAATTAATGGCTGGTAAGAAATAGTTTTTCTTAACTTGGTTTTTAATGTATGAGTCATCAAAACTTGTAGACGTATTTAAATCTCTATATTTAATAATTCTGTTTGATGCTTCTAATCGTAAACCTCCATTAATTTCTAATTTTTCGTTTATATTAAATAAGAGGTTTGCATATCCCGCATTTACAAATTGATCTAATTTTTGTTTGTACGAAACATTTGATTCTTCTCTTTCGAAAATTAAACCATTTTCTGCATCAGACATAATTTGGCTATTAATATCATTTATATCAGTAGAGCTTTGTAAACCAGAATTAATAGGAATAGAAGCAAATAAACGATAGGTAGCACTTAAATTGTTTCTGAAAGAATTATATCCTACAGATAATTTATTGGTTTTTCCATCAATTTCTTTTCCAAAATTAAAGTTGTATTCCACTAATCCACTCATAAAATAGTTCCCTTTAATTCTAAAGTTTTGACGGTTAAGTGTATTTCCACCATAAGTATTTGAAAACGAATCGTTATTACGTAAACCAACTAAGAATTTTCTATCAGGCAATTCAAAAATAGTTTTCACATAAGACACGGCTGCTTTAACACTGTGCTTATTATCTGAAGTTAATTTGTAACTTGTCGATAATTGATTGTTAAAATAATCAGATTGTTCAAACTGATTCAATCTAATTAATCTATTTGGAATACTTTTTTGTGTTGCAGACACTCCAAATTGGTCTTGAATTAAACTTTCTGTAGTTCTTAAAAACATCGAATTGGTTGCAATCTGAAATCTATCTGATTTGTATTTTAATCCTACTAATGCAGAAGTACTTGTAATATAATTATATGATGTATTAACGAAATTATTATAATATTCATTTCCACCTTCAATAAAAGTTCTTTCTACTCCTTCTCTAAATTGGTATTTGTTATCCCAGTTTAATGACATTAAGTAAGAAAACGAACGATTTTTGTCGAATTTAAATTTGTCAGAATGACTAAAACTTATACTATTGTTAATTGGCGCGCTAACTTTATCTACATTCCAAGAATTGTTTGCATATCCGTTTTTGTATTCTGTAGAAGTTAATGATACATTTCCTATGTTTCCGTATGCGGTAGGTATAGTTCTAAATTTCTTTTGAATTCCAAAAAAGCCTTCGCTATTATTAGATGTTTCTGCTAATAAGAAATCAATTCCATTATTACCTGTAACATATCCAAATCCTAAACTTAATTTTGTTTGAGCACTTTGTGGCTCAGAAGTTTCTACATTAATCGTTGCTCCTGCAAAATCACCAGGGATATTTGGATTAAATGTTTTGTACACACTTAAAATACCAACAATATCTGTAGGAAATAAATCTAATGGGATAATTTTTTTAAACGGACTGTTAGATGGAACTTGTAAATCGTTAATCAATAAGTTGTTGTATCTATTTTCTAATCCTCTTACAAAAAGCCCTTTTGATTCTGCTTTTGTAATACCGGTAACTTTCGTTAATCCTTCTTCCACATCGCTTATCCCTTTTCTTTCCATTTCTTGGGCTCCGATGCTTTGTTTCATTTCCACGGCTTTTTGTTGCTCTTTCAGTAATGCGGTTTCTTTAGTTTTATTTGTAGAACCTTTAATAACAACACCTTCTATGCTATTAGAGTTTTCTTGTAAAGAAACATTTTGAGTAATGTTTTCATTTTCAGCTACAACAACTTCTTTTTCAAAAGTTTTGTATCCTATAAAAGCATATACTATTGTATATTTTCCTGGTTTCATAGCAATTTCATAATTACCATTAATATCAGATTCCGCATTTATCATGGTTCCTTTTAAGGACACTGAAACAAAACCCACAGGTTGTTTGCTGTCTTTGTCTGTAATTAAACCAGTAACTTTAGCTGTGTTTTGAGCGAAAGAGATTATTGTAAAGAATAATCCAAGAAGTAGAAATTTTAATTTCATGAGTTTGAGTTTATTTTGTTGCAAAAATAGAACCACTTCAATTATCCTAATGTTACTTAGAGGTTATTTATTAGTTTCTATACTGTTAAGATACTGTTAACAGATTAAATAATAGTAAACAAGTAATACATGTCATTTTTATATATAATTTTACACAAGTTAAATTATTTTAATTACTTTTATATTCAATATGAAAAAGAAAGACATAAAAATATTATTGGTTGATGATGAACCAGATATTCTAGAAATTGTGGGCTATAATTTAGAGCAAGCAGGCTACCATGTTACCAAAGCAGAGAACGGTAAAGAAGCTGTTAAATTGGCAATAAAAGTAAAACCACATCTAATTATTATGGATGTAATGATGCCTGAAATGGACGGTATGGAAGCGTGTGAAAAAATTAGAGAAATTCCAGAATTAAAAGACACCATCATTACCTTTCTTACCGCTAGAAGCGAAGATTATTCGCAAGTAGCTGGTTTTGAAGTTGGCGCAGATGATTATATCGCCAAACCTATCAAACCAAAGTTATTAGTTAGCAAGGTAAAAGGACTATTACGCCGATTAAAAGACGCTGAACTTGAAAATTCCGAAACGTTAACGGTTGGAAATCTTCAAATTAACCGTGAAGAATATAAAATTATTAAAGACGGCGTAACTATTGTCTTACCAAGAAAAGAATTTGAATTATTATATTTATTGGCTTCAAAACCAGGCAAAGTGTTCACCAGATCCGAAATTTTAGATAAAGTTTGGGGCAATGAAGTTATTGTAGGCGGTAGAACCATAGATGTTCACATCAGAAAACTCAGAGAAAAAATAGACGAAGATGTTTTTAAAACCATCAAAGGAGTGGGATACAAAATTGAATTAAATGGCGATTAGTTTTAAAAAATCTTACAAATTTGCCTTTAAATCGTCGCTTTACATTTCATTTTTTGTAGTTTTAAGTTTGTTGATTTATCATAATTTCATTGAGACAGTTGACTACTTAATACTTATTGTTTTTCCAATTACGCTTTTCTTTTTTAGTTTTTTTCTAATGCAATATCGTGTAGAAGTATTTATCTACAAAAGAATTAAAAAATTATATGATGAGGTGTCTTTATTAGATGCCACTTCTTTACAAAACAAAACAGTTACTACTGACGTTTCTACATTAACTAACGACATCAGAAACTTCGCCAAAGAGAAAAAAATCGAAATTGAATCCTTAAATATTCGTGAAGAATATAGAAGAGAATTTTTGGGGAATATTTCTCACGAATTAAAAACCCCACTTTTTACGGTTCAAGGCTATTTAGACACACTTATAGAAGGCGGGGCCATAAAAGACAAAACCTTGCGCGTAAAATACATTGCACGCGCATCAAAAGGCGTTGAAAGATTAATTAATATCGTGCAAGATTTAGATATGATTTCTAAATTTGAAATTGGTGATTTAAACATAGATATCGAAAGATTTGACATTATTAATGAAATTCAAAATGTTTTTGACCTTTTAGAAATGAAAGCCGATGCCAAGAACATTATTTTAATGTTCGATGAAAAGTACATTTCTCCCATATTTGTTTATGCCGATAAAGATAAAATTCAGCAAGTTTTAACAAACTTAGTCATGAATTCAATCAAATACGGAAAAGAAAACGGAACTACAGAAATTGCGGTTGAAAAAATAAGTAAAACCAAAATTTTAGTACGCATTTACGATAACGGACAAGGAATTGAACAACAACACATGTCTAGAATCTTTGAACGTTTTTATAGAGTTAACAAAAGCGGCTCAAGAGAAGAGGGCGGTTCTGGCTTGGGCTTAGCCATCGTAAAACATATTATTGAAGCACACAACGAAAAAATATTTGTGCAAAGCACGCATCAAATAGGTTCTGAGTTTTCGTTTACCTTGAAAACTAGTAAATAATTGCTCAACCAAAACTTTAATTTTTATACTTTTGTAGGATAAAATTAATTGTAGTGGGAAGTAAAAATAAATTAAAAAGATTCAACGAAAATGTAACGTTTTTAAACGTCTTTCAACCAACTCGTGAAGAAGTAGTTACTGATAGTTTAGCAATAAAAGGAAAATGGAATTCAGATTTCTTTAAAAATAATAACCCAATTGTTCTAGAATTAGGTTGTGGAAAAGGCGAATATGCTGTAGGATTAGCAGAAAAATTCCCAAACAAAAATTTTATTGGAATTGATATTAAAGGCGCCCGATTTTGGCGAGGTGCTAAAACCGCTTTAGAAAACGGGCTAAATAATGTGGCGTTTCTTCGTACTCAAATTGAATTAATTAAGCATTGTTTTGATGAAAATGAAGTAGATGAAATTTGGATTACCTTTCCAGATCCGCAAATAAAATACAAGCGCACCAAGCACCGAATGACCAATTCTGAATTTCTTCAGAACTATAAAAAAATATTAAAACCCAATGGTTTGATGCATTTAAAAACCGATAGCGAGTTTATGCATGGTTATACTTTGGGGTTATTACACGGTGAAGGGCATGAGGTTTTATATGCCAATCATAATGTATATAACAACGCTGGCGCACCAGAAGAGGTTACCAGTATACAAACTTTTTATGAAAGTCAGTACTTAAAAATAAATAAAAGCATCACTTACATTCAATTTAAAATTAAATAATGTCGATATTTTTAGCTTTTGCATTTGCAGTTTTGTTTTCATTTGTGGGGGTTTTGCCACCAGGAATTGTAAACATAACCGTGGCCAATTATAGCGTTAAAAAATCACTTAAAAAAGCAAGAAAATTTATAAATGGCGCCATTCTAGTTGTTTTTTTACAAAGTATTTTAGGGTTTTACTTTGCCACTTTTTTAGAAAGCCATCCGCAGGTAATGCAAAATTTAAAGTTAGTTGGAAGCTTAGTTTTTATATTTTTAACCTTATTTTTTTTAGGGAAGGGGATTCAAAATGCTATCCACGCCAAAGACGCAATAAAAAAGAAGGCAGCAAAAAGCAAACTTAAACCATTTTTTCACGGGATTTTTATTTCGGGACTAAATATTTTTCCGATACCGTATTATGCATTTGTTAGCTTGTATTTATCAGCTTTTATTGAAGATTTTTTCACTAATTTAGTTGGTTTAGCATACGTTTTTGGAGCAACTTTAGGAACATTTATTGTATTTATGGGGTATGCTTTTTTGTTCAGAAAAATCAAACATAAAGTTACTTTTTTTATTCAAAACATTAATTTTATAATTGCGATCATTACTGGACTAATTGCTGTTTTCACCATTTATAATCTGAATAATTAAGTTGAAAACTAAAGAAGATAATTTTTTTGAACGCGTGTACGAAGTTGCCCGAAAAATACCGTACGGTAAAGTAACTTCTTATGGCGCTATCGCCAAAGCTTTAGGCGCGGGTCGTTCCGCCAGAATGGTAGGTTGGGCGATGAATGCGTGTCACGGACAAGATGATATTCCAGCGCACCGTGTTGTCAATCGGTTAGGACTTTTAACAGGCAAACACCATTTTGAAGGCACTAATTTAATGCAACAATTATTAGAAAGCGAAGGCATTCAAGTTATCGATAATCAAATTATTGATTTCAAAAAACACTTTTGGGAACCTGATTTTTAGGCTCTTCTCTTTCCATATTTAAATTACCTATAAAATTCCTTTTCAATACTTAACAAACTTTTATCGTTTGTCATTTGTCGTTTGTCATTTTCAAACTATCTTTGCAATTCAGATTCAGTTTAAATAAAAGTAAAAAGTTTACACAACAAAATGAAATTAGATAGAAAAGAAATACTAGCTGTGTTAGAAACCATTTCCATTGCTGGAGAAGGTAAAAATATGGTAGAAAGTGGTGCCGTGCAAAATGTAGTTACTTTTGGAGATGAAGTAGTTGTAGATGTAATTTTAACCACGCCGGCTTTACATATAAAAAATCGTGCTGAAGCTGATATTAAAAAAATCATTACTGAAAAAATAAACGCCAACGCAAAAGTTAAGGTAAATATTAAAGTTGTAACCCCAACAAAAGAAGAAGCCAACACAATTAAAGGAAAACAAATTCCTGGAATTAGTAATATTATTGCCGTTTCTTCAGGAAAAGGAGGCGTTGGTAAATCTACTATTACAGCAAATTTAGCCGTAGCTTTATCTAAAATGGGTTTCAAAGTGGGGATTTTAGATGCCGATATTTATGGCCCATCGATGCCAATAATGTTTGATGTAGAATCAGCAAAACCAATTTCAGTTGAAGTAGACGGCAAATCTAAGATGCAACCCGTTCAAAGTTATGGAGTTGAAATTTTATCTATTGGATTTTTCACCAAACCAGACCAAGCCGTTATTT
>NZ_JBIPMS010000122.1:0-4833 GCF_044368995.1 Flavobacterium sp.
TGCCATTCGCGCTTTAGCCAAAGAAAATTTAGATTATGTTCAAAAATTCCCATTAAGTTCTTTAAAAGTGATTGGATCTGTTGGAGAACCTATAAATGAAGAAGCTTGGCATTGGTATAACGACCACGTAGGAGGGAAGCGTTGCCCATTAGTTGATACTTGGTGGCAAACGGAAACAGGTGGAATTATGATTTCTCCAATTCCTTTTGTAACACCAACAAAACCAACGTATGCATCTTTACCTTTACCAGGAATTCAACCGGTTTTAATGGACGAATTACGAAACGAAATTGAAGGCAACCAAGTAACAGGTAGTTTATGTATTAAATTTCCTTGGCCATCAATGGCAAGAACCATTTGGGGTGATCACCAACGTTATAAAGACACGTATTTTTCAACTTTTCCCGGTAAATATTTTACTGGAGACGGTGCTTTACGCGATGAAGTTGGATATTACCGAATTACGGGTAGGGTAGATGATGTAATTATTGTGTCCGGACATAATTTAGGAACCGCGCCAATTGAAGATGCTATAAATGAACATCCAGCTGTTGCAGAAAGTGCAATTGTAGGTTTTCCTCATGATATTAAAGGAAATGCTTTATATGGTTTTGTAATTTTGAAAGAAACAGGAGAAACAAGAAATCAAGATAATTTAAGAAAAGAAATCAATCAATTAATTTCAAACCAAGTGGGACCGATTGCTAAATTAGATAAAATTCAATTTGTATCGGGTTTACCAAAAACGCGCTCTGGAAAAATTATGAGACGTATTTTAAGAAAAATTGCTGAAGGTGATTTTTCTAATTTCGGAGATATTTCTACGCTTTTAAATCCTGAAATTGTTGAAGAAATTAAAAACGAAAAGTTATAATTTCAATTACATAGAAAAATGAGGTGCTATTAAGCGCCTCTTTTTGTATTAAAATAGAAAACGAAATTTTATTTAATTCCTAATTTACTTTTCAATTTCAAAAATAAAATAGCTATCGAATACGCATCATCAGCAACAGAATTTCTATCGCTTATAGAAATATTAAGAAATTTACTCATTTCTTCCATTGCATATTTTTTATTATTGGTTTCTGATAATTTATTAAACATAGCTTCGATGTCGTATGCCTCGTTTTTAAGTTTACCTAATTTAAGTCGACTCAAGGCTTGGTTTAGCATTTCAATATCAAAATCTATACGGTGACCAATAAATATTGAATTTCCAAGATATTCAATTAAGGTTTCAATTGCCACATTTTCAGACACTTTTTTTACTTTACTTACTGTAATAAAATCATTTTCTAAACTAGCATCTAGCGGTTTGATATGTTGAATATAAATTTCAAAAGAGTCTTTTAACAAAATTCTATTTTCTACTATAGATGTGGCTGCAATAGACATTATCACATCTTTTTCTGTATCTAAACCTGATGTTTCCATGCTAATAACTACATATTTTATTGCTGGATTTTTAAAAGATTCAGAATATTTTTTCCAAAATTCAGGATATTCTTTATGGAATAATTTTGATAACATATTTTTTATGAAAATTGGGTTAATTTATATTTTGCTTTAATTAAATCAATAACATCTTCAATTTCTAATAAGGCTTTTTTCATCTCTTCTTTATCGATTTTAGATAGTTTTTTAGGATCAATAAAAGCACCATCATTATCATTTATAATACCTTCATTTGCTCTTAATTCTTGTAGTTTTATGTAATTTTCAGCAAAATCAAGGTATTTTTCAGCGTTTTTTTGGTCAATTATAGCCATTTGCTTAAATCGTAAAAAAGTATTATTTATACCTTTTAAGTTATGACTTAACGCAAAAATACGTGCGGCATCAATGTAAAATTGTAATCCTTTTTCTTTTAAATTAAATAACTCTTTATGTTTTCCCGTTTCCTCCACAGCAAATTTTTTGAAAAAAGTCAAAGCGGGTGGAAGCTTAAGAATTTGATTTCCAATATAATCAAAAAACAAAGTGTTATTGGATAAACTCTGATGAATCGCTATTTCTAGAGAATCTTTAATTTTTGTTTCACCATAAATATATTCGAAATCAAAGAAAATTCCATTGAAATCTGACATATTTTCGCCTGGGGATTTTATACAATTGGTATAAATAGTTGTAAAATCAGACAACGATTTACACCATTTAATATTACTTGCTAAATGTTCATTTGGACAAGGTGTATAACCTAAAACTTCCATGTTTGAAATGACTAATTTCGCCAATTGTACAAAGTAAAATTTAACATCACGGTGCTTATCGGCAGCAACATTTTCAAAAACAATTAAATTATCTTGATCACTTAAAACCAGTTGCTCTTTTCGCGCTTGACTACCTAAGGAAAGCCAAACAAAGCGAGCAGGAGGTGAGCCCAATTTCTCAATAGATAATTTAATACCTTGTTGAATGATAGCATGTAAAACGCCTCCAACGGTATTATTTATATGAAATATCGGGATGTTTTTGGTAAACGAATTCTGAATTACAAACAAATACTTAGAATGTACATATTTTAATTCATCAAAATTTTTAGAATTTCTAATTTCATCAAGTAAAACCCCTGGATTATTTGATTGAGATTTTATAATATCTCGTTCCGAAATAATACCTTTTATACGCGTATTTTCTGTACCATCTTCAGTAACACACAAATAATTAGTTTCATTTTTTAAAAGTAATAATTGTGCTTCCGCTACGGATATAGTTTCTTCTACAATAGATACGTTTTGTTGCATCAGTGTAGTACAATCGGCATCTAAATTTATATTTCCAAACGCCATTTTTTTTCTAAAATCGGCATCTGTAATTAAACCATTTATTCGTGCATTATTTGTAACAATAGCATAGGATTTATTGGTGTCCATCATTTTTTTAGCTACTGTAGAAATACTTGTATGGGTTGGTACAACAAGCGGATTTTTGTCAAAATCTAATTCCTGAAAATAAGAAAAATCAGTCAACTCTGTTTCAGAACCAGCTTCTGAAATGGCTTTTAAATTCTGATAATTTTCCCCTGTGGATTTTGTTTGTTCTGAAAAACTTTCTAAAAAGTAATCCATTACGCTGGAATATTTTGCTAATAAAGGCTTGAATAATACAATAGGAATAGCGTAAACTACAGCATCTTCATTGGCAATTGAATTTAACGAATAATTATTCTTCGCAAAAAACGGGCGCAACCCAAAAATGGAACCTACATAACACTTAGAAATTAAAGTTTCTTGTGCGTCAATAATTTTTGTTAAATGAATAATTCCAGAATGTACTATGTAAAAATTCTGATGTAATTCGTCATTAATTTTAAATAATCGTTTGGATTTTTCTAAATAAATAATTTCACTTTGTGAGGCAATATCAAATAAATCGTTGTAAGCTACTGTTTTAAAAGGCTCATATAGTTTTAAAAAATCAACAATATTTTCTGCAAAAGTATTCTTCATGATAGGAGTAGTAAATACATTCCAAATTTAAACAAATTATTCTATTATTATATACCTATTTCAAAATAATCTATTTTACATAATGTATATTATAATTCATTAATAAAATGTAAAATTATCTTAAATAGTGTAATTATTGCTAAACATTATTTAGTTTTGTAGGAATTATATAATATAAACGACAATGTTAAACTGGTTTAAAAAAATAGCACTACTTGAAGGAATTTCTCTTTTAGTTTTAATTTTTAATATGTTGGTTTTAAAACCAAATTATTTTGATACGTATAAATTAATTCTAAAACCATTCGGAATGCTTCACGGTATTTTATTTATTTTGTACATAATATTAGCCTTTTTATTAAAAGATGAAAAAAACTGGAAATTTAAAGATTTTAGTATCATTATATTAGCTTCATTTATTCCGTTTGGAACATTTTGGGTAGATAGAAAGTACTTAAATTAAAAAGCTTAAAATTCGCATATTCCAAAAATAAAAATAATTTTTTTCATTTATGAAAGTTTTCGACCTTATAGAACCAGTATTAAAAAAACTAGATTTTGGTGCAGATTTTACCTTGTATGGAAATTTGTTTGTCAATTTATTAGTATTAATGATTTTGGCTTATGCTATTGATTATTTAGCAAAAAAAATATTAATTATTGGCTTGGCTATTGTAGCAACCTATACAAAATCAACATTCGACGATTTTTTAGTAGCCAATAAAACCGCTAAATACATTGCACACTTAGTACCGCTATATTTTATAAGCATTAAACTTCCAATTGTTTTAGACGATTTTGTGTATTGGGAAAATTTGTTTGGTAAAAGTGTAAAAATTTTCATTATTATTTTATCCCTTTACATTGTTCGAAGTGTCTTTAATTCGTTAAAAGATTATTTAAAATCATTACCAAAATATAACGATAAACCCATAGATAGCTACATTCAAGTAATTATGATTGTATTATGGATTTACGCCTTATTATCTATTATCTTATTGCTTTTTGATACTAAGAAAAGTGCGTTATTAACCGCTTTTGGATCAATTTCTGCGTTAATTATTTTGGTTTTTAGAGATACAATTTTAGGTTTTGTAGCCAGTATTCAAGTAACCGTTAACGATATGGTTCGCATTGGTGATTGGATTACCGTTGATAAATTTGGTGCTGATGGCGAAGTTGAAGAAATTAATTTGGCAACAGTTAAAGTCAGAAATTTTGACAACACTACCTCCACTATTCCTACTTATAGTTTAATTTCAGATAGTTTTAGAAATTGGCGTGGTATGATAAATTCTGATGGGCGAAGAATTAAACGCCATGTTCTCATAAAAGGCGCAACTGTTAGATTTGTTACTAATGAAGAATTAGAATCATTCAAAAG
>NZ_JBIPMS010000123.1:0-4824 GCF_044368995.1 Flavobacterium sp.
AAGGCGGTACACACGAAGTAATGGTAGAAGATACAGAAGGTTGTACTATATTAACCACAGAAGTATTAGTAATTGATTATCCTAAATATTTTACACCAAATGGCGATGGAATTCATGATACTTGGAACATAGTAGGATTGGATCAACCTGATGCTAAGATTTATATTTATGATAGATATGGTAAGTTATTAAAACAAATTACTCCAATAGCAACTAGCCAAGGTTGGGATGGAACTTATATAGGGTCAGTTCTTCCTTCAACAGATTATTGGTTTACTATTGACTACAAAGAAAAAGACCAACAAAAACAATTTAAAGCTCACTTCTCTTTAAAAAGATAACACGGTAAATATAAAAAAGGCTCCAAATTTCGGAGCCATTTTTATTTTATATTAAAAGTAATTTTAGTCTAACCAATTTTTAAAATCCCAAAAGTTTTGTGGGGCTACGCCGTGTCCTACAGGATATTCTTTATACATAATGCGCAAACCTAATTTCTCTAAATAAGGAGCGGTTTTTCTGGCCCATTCTATAGGTATTACTTGATCTTGTGTGCCGTGGGAAGCAAAAAATTCAATGTGATTTATTTGATTTAAATCGTAATTATCTGGCAATAACTGTTCATTTAAATAGCCGCTTAAAGCCACAACTTTATTAATTTTTGCTGGATAAGTAAACGCCATTCCATAACTTAAAATCGCACCTTGACTAAATCCTATTAATGAAATATTAGATTTATCTAAAGGTAATTTTTCAGAAATTTCATCAATAAAATTTGCGATCAATTGTAAAGATTCTTTGGCTTGTTCGTTATTTGAAAACTTATTTTCATCGGCATCAAAAGTAATTTCATACCAGGCATAGCCATAAGGTTGTAAATTATGAGGTGCACGAATCGAAATCACATAAACATCATCAGGTAATTGTGGAGCAAAAGAAAACAAATCTTCTTCATTACTTCCATAACCGTGTATTAATAGTAATGCGCCGTTTTTTTCTTTTATTTCTTTTGGCGCTTTTACCAAATATTCTAAACTCATAATTATAAATTTTTAAACCATTTTTGAAATTGTTCCCCCACAAGTGGCACCAATTTCATTTCATTATTCATAACGCCCGCAAAACTTATAATCCATAAGATTAGGAAAAATAACCAATAAGCTGTTGATACAAACCAACTGTCAAAATAGCCAATAAAATAACCACCCAAGTGAAAACACAAAAAGATGCCTAATGTCTGACGCGTGTAAAAACTAACAAAACCGTTCTTTTTTTCAGCATTCATCATTAGGGCTACGATTGTTCCGATGATCGTAAAATGAGCAATCATCGCGTTTACTTTATGTTCTTCCATTAGATTTGAATTTTATTATTACAGATAATTCCATATACTTTTCCTTTCATTTTTTTACCTAACATGATGGCGTTTTTAGAAAAAGAAAGTATGTTTTGTTTATCGAAAATCCAATCTTCACTAGGATTAAATAAGGTAAGTTCTGCTTTATTTCCCTCTGCAATTGTATTGTTTTCTATGTTGAAATAAGATTTCGCAGAAGTGAATTTATCTATAATAACTTCCGTTGGCAAAACTGTTTGTAAGGCACCAAAAGCACTTTCTAAACCAATTGAACCATAATCAGCTAAATCGTATTCTATTTGTTTCTGTTCTATGTTTACGGGGCAATGGTCGGAAGTAATGACTGAAATCACATTATTTAAAACACCTTCAATTAAAGCTTTTCTATCTGTTTCTGTACGAAGCGGCGGATAAATTTTAGTGTTTGAATTGAAATCTACTAATTCTTCATCCGTTAAAACCAAATTGTTTACAGAAACGCCACAAGTAATTTGTAATCCTTTCGCTTGAGCTTTCGCAATTAAATCTACCGAATTTTTCGTAGTAATGGTTGGAATGTGTAATTTTCCATTGGTATATTCTAATAAGGCGATGTTTCTTTCAATTTCAATTTCTTCTGCCATAGTTGGAATTCCTTTCAATCCTAATTTCGTTGAAACTTCCCCTTCATTTACAAATCCTTTTCCTTTTAGGTCTTTATTCATAGGTTGTACAAATAAAATTCCATTAAAATTATCTACATATTGAAATGCTATTTTTAACAAATTTGCATTTGTCATTGATTTTTTATAATCTCCAAAAGCTACCGCTCCGGCATTTTTCATATCGAAAAGTTCGGCTAAGTCGGTTCCATCGCTATTTTTGGTCAAACAACCTACAACGTGTATGTTTGTAATGCTTTTATGCGCTTTAGTTTTTATGAATTGAATTACCGCTTGGTTGTCAATCGCAGGATTTGTATTGGAATGTAAAAACACAGACGTAAAACCGCTTTTTGCAGCTACTTTTAGTCCGTTTTCTATGGTTTCAGTAGTTTCAAAACCAGGTTCTCCAAAAACTACCGAAGTATCTAACCAGCCTTGAGAAACATGTAAGTTCTCTTTTTCAATGACTTCAAAACCGTCTTTTTTTGTAATATTTTTTCCAATTTTAGAAATAATACCATTTGTAATTTCAATGTCAACTTGTTGCTTATGAAATGGGTTTTGACTTTCAAGTAGTGTCGCGTTTTTTAGTAAAAGATTCATTTTACAAATTTTTGGATTAGTAATTCAACTAGTAAAAGTAATAATGTAGCAAAGATAAAATATTTCCAAACTTCATTGCTAGTTCTTGAAGAATGAATATCAGAATAAAACGTAGATACAGCATTTACTTCTGTACACGAATCAAAATAATCAGTATTTATTTGCAATAAATCGCTTTCGTTTCTTGGATAATTGAAACTGATACTTTTAAGCGATTCTTTGTTTTTTAATACTTCGTAATTACCTGATTTCTCTGGAGAATTTCCAAAAGTAAGTTTGATTTTATTGTTCAATATTTGTTGCATTGGAATAAAACTATTTTCAGCATTTGTAACACTCAAAACATTATCTTTTGCAATGGTTTCGTTGATAATTGTGTAATTATTGTTACCAATTATAAAGGCATTTAACCCTGATTTATTATTGTTTTGTCCCATATTATAAAACGTGGGAACAATTAAAGGCGAATTTTGAAAGTTGGAATTTTCTTTGTTTAAAGAAGTTGAAAAGAAGTATAAATTCCCTAGTTTATTGGTGATATTTCCTAAAAAAACACTTTTGTCTTCGTATTGTAACACGGGCAAATTACTACCATTTACGTTAAAAGTCGCATTTGTTTTTGGATATTGAAAATTACTAACTTTTTTATCGAAAACGTTGGTATATATAGGATGATTGAAACTTATTTGGGTAATTTGTTTCTCTTTTGTTGTTTTTTCTGATAAAATAATGTTGCTAAAATTTCTCAAAAACAAATTGTAATTTGACTCGGAACTATTTACATCTGGTATAAAAATAATGGTTCCGCCTTTGCTGTAATAATTCTTTAAAGTTACCGATAACGCATTTGGAATAGTAGGTAATTCATTTAAAATTATGGCATCTGCATCATCAATTGCATTATAATTTAAGGTGTTTAATTCTGTTGAAGTAAAATTAAATTCCTCAGCAGTATAAATTCTTGATAAGAAATCGTTTTTAGTGCTATTTCCAACGGCAATTACATTCGATTTTTGAGGTTTCGAAATACTAAAATAAAACGAATTGTCATATGCTAAACTGTTGTCTTGTATGGAAACATAACCATGAAAATCTGTTTTTGGTATGGTAAATAAAATTTCTTTTTGAGGTTTCTCTTTCGAAATTAATGCTTTCCCAACTAATTTTTTACCATTATACATTGAAATTGGCACATCATTTTCAAAATCTCCGTACGATTTAATACTGATTTTTAATTCGTAAAACTGATCTAAAACCTGACTAATTTGTACGTTTTCAATAGCAATATTATTGGTTTCTTTAGCTTCAACCAATTGATAATACAAAGAAGACGTTTCACTTAAATTGGTTTTCAATTCCTCTTTTAAGCCAACTGCATCAGTAATAAATAAAATATCTTTCGGTATTCCAGGTTTTTTGGCCTCAATTCTGGTGATAATAGCTGCAGGATTGAATGGAGTAGAGGAGTAGTTTAAATTTTGTAGTTCTTTTTGAATGTTTTTAATATTCGTGTCGTAAAAATTCTCATCATTGGTAAGTACGGATAATTGTTGGTCTTCTGGTGTGTTTTCCAATATATCCTGAATGGTTCTTTTCAACAATTCGCCACTTTTACCTTTGACTTGCATCGAAAAGGAATTATCGATTACCAAAATCAGTTCGTTATTTTTTTTATCGAAATCTTTTGCTTTAAAAAAAGGTTGTGCGAAGGCAAAAATTAAAGCGGTTAAAAGTACTAATCGAGTTGCTAATAATAGCCATTTCTTAATTTTAGCGCTTTTACGGGTCTGAATTTGAAGTTCTTTCAGCAATTTAACATTAGTAAATTCTTGTTTTTTAAATCGTCTCAATTGAAAAAGATGCACCAAAATTGGTAGAATCAATAGAAATAAAAAATATAGAATTTCTGGGTTTTTAAATTGCATTTTTATTAAAGTTTTTCAAAAATACTAAAAATATCACCTTGTTGCAATTAGTTTTATATTAATTCACAACGATTCGAAGTTTATAATATGAATTTTGTCATGCTGAACTTGTTTCAGCATCTAATTAGACACTGAAATAAGTTCAGTGTGACAAGTCATTTACTTTTTCTTTTTCTTTTTCTTTTCGTCTCGTTTTCTTTCTATTCCTCGGTTTCTTGATGCTGTTTTTCTTGGCGTTCTTTTCCCTGGACCGCCTAAATTGACTTTACTATTTTTCTCCGATTTTTTCTCAAAA
>NZ_JBIPMS010000124.1:0-4801 GCF_044368995.1 Flavobacterium sp.
AACCACTCCAAGAAAAAGCAATGTAAATATTACCAATAGAATATTCCATAATTAATGCCCAACCAATTATCCAAGCAAAAAGCTCTCCAAAAGAAACGTAGGCATATGTGTACGCACTACCGGAAACAGGAACACGAGATGCAAATTCAGCATAACACATAGCAGTAAAACCACAAGCTACGGCGCACATAATATACAAAAGTACGACTGCAGGTCCGCCTGAAAAACAAGCATTACCTATGGCACTAAACGTACCGCCTCCAATAATAGCAGCAATACCAAAAAAAGTTAAATCTTTTACTGTCAATACTTTATTTAAACCTGAATGATCCCCATCTCCGCCTTGTTTCAATATCGTTATAATCGATTTCTTTCTAAAAATTTTCATTTTTAATATAATTTAGGTTAGCAAAGCAAATATAGAATTAAAATTGCAATTGTTTTCTGTTATTAGAATGAAATAATGATAATCAAAAACTATTATTAAATAAATTTATATAATTACAAATTATATAAAAAAACAGAATTTAAAGCATAAATTTGTAAGACAAAAAAAAACATAATAATTATGGAAAACAATTCAAATTCAAACGGAGGAGGAAAATGTCCGTTTTCTGGTGCTGTAACAAAACAAACAGCTGGTAATGGTACTAGAAATAGTGATTGGTGGCCAAATCAGTTAAAATTAAATATTCTTCGTCAACATTCAGAATTATCCAATCCAATGGGTGAAGATTTCAATTATGCAGAAGCATTTAAAAGTGTTGATTACGAAGCTTTAAAACAAGATATCGTTAACTTAATGACCAATTCTCAAGATTGGTGGCCAGCAGATTACGGACATTATGGTCCATTTTTTATTCGTATGGCTTGGCATGCAGCAGGAACGTATCGTATTGGTGATGGTCGTGGTGGTGCCGGATCTGGACAACAACGTTTTGAACCACTTAACAGTTGGCCAGACAATGGGAATTTAGACAAGGCTCGTTTATTATTATGGCCAATCAAACAAAAATATGGAAATAAAATTTCTTGGGCCGATTTAATGGTTTTAGCTGGAAACTGTGCGTTAGAATCTATGGGATTCCAAACGTTTGGTTTTGGTGGAGGCCGAGCTGATGTTTGGGAACCAGAACAAGATATTTACTGGGGTTCTGAAAGTGATTGGTTAGGAAATAAAAGATATCAAGGTGAGCGTGAATTAGAAAATCCGTTAGCAGCGGTTCAAATGGGATTAATTTATGTAAACCCAGAAGGCCCAGATGGAAACCCCGATCCTCTAGCTTCGGCAAGAGATATTCGTGAAACGTTTGCGAGAATGGCCATGAATGATGAAGAAACGGTTGCTTTAACTGCGGGCGGACATACATTCGGGAAAGCGCACGGTGCGGCAGATCCTGGAGAATTTGTTGGACCAGAACCTGCTGGTGCTCCAATTGAAGAACAAAGTCGTGGTTGGAAAAATTCATTTGGTACAGGTGTTGGAAATGATACCATTACAAGTGGAATTGAAGGCGCATGGACGCCAAATCCAACACAATGGGACAATGATTACTTCAACGTATTATTGGGTTACGAATGGGAACTAACTAAAAGTCCAGCTGGTGCACAACAATGGACACCGACAGCAGCTTCTAATGCACAAATGGCACCCACAGCTGGAGATGCTTCAAAATCGCAAAGATTAATGATGACGACTGCAGATATGGCTATGAAAATGGATCCTATATATGCTAAAATTTCTAAACGTTTTCACGAAAATCCAGAGGAATTTGCTGATGCTTTTGCAAGAGCGTGGTTTAAATTAACACATAGAGATATGGGTCCAAAATCTTTATACCTAGGACCAGAAGTACCTCAAGAAGAATTGATTTGGCAAGATCCAATTCCGGCTGTAACACATAAATTAATTAATGAAAACGACATCGCAATTTTAAAAACTAAAATTGCAGAATCTGGTCTTTCTATTTCTGAAATGGTTGCAACAGCTTGGTCTTCCGCTTCTACTTTCCGTAATTCAGATAAACGTGGTGGAGCAAACGGAGCAAGAATTAGCTTAGCGCCACAAAAAAATTGGGAAGCAAACAATCCAGGGCAATTATCAAAAGTAGTAGCAATTTTAGAGAGTATTAAAAATGGTTTTAATAGTGCTCAATTCGATGGTAAACGAATTTCTTTAGCCGATTTAATTGTTTTGGCAGGTACTGTTGGAATTGAAAAAGCAGCTAAAAACGCAAATCATGATATTAAGGTACCTTTTAAACCAGGCAGAAATGATGCTACTCAAGAACAAACAGATGTTGAATCTTTTGCGGTTTTAGAACCAGAAGCAGATGGTTTCAGAAATTATATGAAAACGCAATACACGGTTTCTGCAGAAGAAATGTTAGTAGATAAAGCACAATTAATGACATTAACTACCTCCGAAATGACAGTTTTAGTTGGTGGATTACGTGTTTTAAACGCAAATTACAACCATTCTAATCACGGTGTTTTCACTAATAATCCAGAAACATTATCCAATGATTTCTTCGTGAATTTATTAGATTTAAATACCACTTGGAAAGCATCTTCTAATGATGCTGCCATTTTTGAAGGAAGAAATCGCAAAACTGGCGAATTAAAATGGAAAGGAACTCGAGTAGATTTAATTTTTGGTTCGAATTCAGAATTAAGAGCATTAGCTGAAGTGTATGCTTCTTCAGATGCCAGTCAAAAATTTGCAACTGATTTTGTAAAAGCTTGGGATAAAGTGATGAATTTAGACCGATTTGACATCGCAAAATAATCAAAATCAATATTTTATATTAAAGGTGGTTTGGAAACAAATTGCCTTTTTTTATTTATTCTATTGTGCTTTATATTCTTTCGTAATACATAGCTTTCACGACCCCATCAGCTAATCCAATTTTTGGCACATAAATATGATTGGCACCACTCCATTTCATGGCACTTAAATATATAGTAAGTGCTGGAATAATTACATCGGCACGGTCGGTATTTAAACCTAATTCGGAGATTCTTTGTTCGTATGTTAATGCATTTATATATTCAAATTGCGATTTTAAATATTTGTACGTCAAAGGTTTATCTTGCGTTTTACCTGACAATTTAAATGCTTTATTGATATTTCCCCCAGATCCAATCATGGTAATATTACTCATACCTTCTGTATTGGTTTTAATCCATTTTTCAATTTCTTGCCAAACTACTTCGTTTACCATATTATTCAACATACGAACAGTACCGTTTTTGAATGATTTTGAAACCAATATTTTTCCATCAGAAAACAAAGAAAATTCGGTACTTCCCCCACCTACATCTACATAAAGATAATTTTCATTGGTTTTTATAAAATGATGTAAATCAGATGAGGCAATAATTACAGCTTCATTTTTACCATCAATAATTTCAATTTTAATATCTGTTTTTTCCTTTATGATATCGACAACTTCTTTACAATTATATGCTTCACGCATGGCAGAAGTGGCACAAGCCATAAATTTTTCAACTTTATATACTTTCATTAATAATTTAAATGCTTTTATCGCATCAATCATCCTGTCAATATTTTCATCTGAAATTTCACCTACTGTAAAAGCATCTTGTCCTAAACGAATAGGTACACGTATTAAGGCACTTTTGTTAAATTGAACTTCTTTGCCTTTTTGCTCAATAATATTTGTAATTAACAACCGCATTGCATTGGAACCAATATCTATTGCAGCATATTTTTTTATTTGAATCATTAATGTGTTTATATAATTTCTGGAAGTATTACTTCCAATTTGTTCTGATAGTGTTTGTACATTTCTTGTTGGGCTCTAAACACTTTGTCTTCTCCACGTTTTCTGTATAAATTTTCAAATTTATCTGAATGTAAACGTGCCTTAACATTTGCTTTCCAACCAATTTCAAAAGTGTCTATTAAATCTTGTTTAATTTCTTCGTCGTAAATAGGACAAGTAACTTCTACTCGTGCATCAATATTTCTAGTCATAAAATCGGCAGAAGAAATAAATACTTCAGGATTGCCATTATTTCCAAATATAAACACTCGGGAATGTTCTAGGTAATTATCAACTATACTAATAGCTTCAATGTTTTCGCTGTAATTTTTTAAAACTGGAACCAAACAACAAATACCTCTAATTATCAATTTAATTTTAACACCAGAATTACTGGCATCATATAATTTATCAATCATTTTATAATCTGATAAACTATTCATTTTCAAATTAATGTAAGCGGATTTGCCTTCTGAGGCGTTTTTTATTTCTCTGTCTATTAATTTAATAAAACGGGAGCGCGTATAATGTGGTGAAACAATTAAATGTTTGTACCGATGTACTCTATAGTTTACTTCAAAAAACTCAAATACTTTAGACATGTCTTTTAAAATTCTTGAATCACTTGTGAATAAAGTTACATCGGTATAAATTTTTGCCGATGCTTCACTAAAATTACCAGTTGACACAAAACCATATCTTGTAATTTCTTCATCTTCCAACCGTTCTACTAAACAAATTTTACTGTGTACTTTTAATCCTTTAACACCAAAAATTAAATTAATACCTTCTTCTTGCATTTGTTCGGCGTAAGAAATGTTACTTGCTTCGTCAAAACGGGCTTGTAACTCAATTTGAACAGTAACTTTCTTTCCGTTTTTAGCAGCATTTATAAGCGAACTTACGATTTGAGAATTTTTAGACAATCGGTACAAAGTAATTTTTATAGATTGCACTTTTGGATCTAAAGCCGCTTCTCTTAAAAATCGAATTAAGTAAGAAAATGATTGATA
>NZ_JBIPMS010000125.1:0-4777 GCF_044368995.1 Flavobacterium sp.
ATAGGAAAAATTGAAACCTTAAAAAAAGGAAATAAAATTGCTGTTTTGTCTACTGGAACCATTGGAAATAACGTTTCTAAAGCTATTGACACACTTGCAAGAATGGAAGATTTTTCGCATTTTCATATAGGTTGGGTAAAACCTTTAGACGAAGAAAAATTACTTAGCATTTTTAAAGAACATACTAGTATAATTACTGTTGAAGAAGGTGTAATTAATGGTGGTTTAGGAAGTAGCATCAATACTTTTGCAGCCAAAAATAATTATAAAAATAGAATTATAAATCGTGGCGTAGCGGATGAGTTTATTGAGCATGGCACCGTAAAACAGTTATTAGAAATCACTAAATTAGACACATTAAGTTTAACCCAATTATTTACTGAAATTAATCATGACTAGAAACCTTATACTTTTTATCGCATTTCTTTTTTTCGCTACCGAATCTTTTTCACAAATTGTGCGAACAGAAAAAATAGATACTACTTCAAATTGGAAAAAGGGAAATAAAGTAGGATTAGATTTTACACAAATTAGTTTTGTAAATTGGTCTGCTGGAGGAAATAATTCTATTTCTGGTTTGGCAAAAGGAAATTTCATAAGAAATTATACTCGTGATAACATGAAATGGAATAATGAACTTGTGGTTCGATATGGAATTAACAAACAAGAAGCGCAAGATTTAAGAAAAACAGACGATCAAATTAATTTAAACTCCACAATTGGATATAGAAGAGACACTATTAACAAGTGGTTTTATGGGGCAAAATTTAGTTTTTTAACCCAGTTTTCCAATGGATATAGTTATCCAAATATTAGCAAAGCCATTTCAAAACCATTTGGACCCGCTTATATTTTCTTAGGTTTAGGAGCTGAATATACCAGAAAAGATTTAGGTTTAACAGTATATTTATCTCCAATAACCAACAAAACAACTTTGGTTTTAGACAGAAGGTTGTCAAATGAAGGCGCTTTTGGTGTAGAAAAAGCCATTTATGATGAAAACGGAACAGAAATTCTTAAAAACGGAAAACGTTATAGAACGGAACTAGGTGCTTTAATATCTAGTCAGTACAAAAGAAAAATTATGACGAACATCAATTTAGATACCAGAGCTACTTTGTATACCGATTATTTAAAAGATTTTGGAAACATAGATATTGATTGGCAAGTTAGCCTTGAAATGGTTGTAAATAAATATGTAAAAGCCAATGTAGGAAGTCATCTTATATATGATAACGACATTAAAAACAAAAGAGAAGTCGGTGGTGTTCAAATCACAGAAGGACCGAGAGTGCAATTAAAGCAAATTCTTGGCGTTGGCGTTGAATATAGTTTTTAAAATTTTAATTGTACCACAAACCCTTCGAAGGTGCGAACATTAAAAACCGTGCCGTCTTCAAAAATTAAGTATTGTCCTTTAATGCCTACTACTTTTCCAGAAAAATTAGGGGTTTTTTCCAAATTCAAACTGGTTACTTTTAACGGATACGTTTGCACCGGAAAATCCATTTGATATAAGTGGTCTTCTTCTATAAAATAATGTTTAGTTTCCTCTGGTAACCATTGTTTTAACTTGCTTTTTTCTTCCAATAAGTTGGTAATCGGCACTTCATTTTTCAACATTTTTTGCCAATTGGTTTTGTCTGCAAAATGATTTTTTAAGGCCACTTCAGCAATTCCTGCTAAGTATCTGTTAGGCGTTTCTAAAACAGGTATCGCCTGAACTGCGCCTTGATCTATCCAACGAGTGGGCACTTGCGTGTTTCGGGTTACCCCTACTTTTACTTCACTCGACAGGGCCAAATACACAATATGAGGTTGCAATTGCACCCGTTTTTCATACGCTAAATCTCTATCTTCAATATCTAAATGTGCCGTACTGAGTTCGGGTTTCATAATCCAATCTGCTGCTGCGGGAATAGTAGAAAAACAATCATAACAAAATCCTTGACGCCATATTTTTTTAGCTTTCTTGCAATTTAAACATTGATAACCTATATGAGAAATTTCGATATCTTTATTGATTAACTGATTGACATTGATGAAATTGGAATCAAAAATCAAATAATATTGTATTGGCGCACCTATTTCGGTTTCCATCTTTGTTAATGTTCCTTCAAATGTTGTCATAAAAATTGTAATTGAACTAAAAATTATTAATTTTGGTAAAGTTATAAAAATACTCCCAGTCATATGCCATTACCTATAATAAATTCTATTGCCTCTTGGATTTTAAAACAACGTATTCATCAAATTGAATTGTTTATGAAATATCCTATGGAAGTGCAAGAAGAATTGTTATTTGGTTTATTAAAATCGGCAGAAAATACTGTTCTTGGGAAAAAATACGACTACAATAGTATCAAAAACTACAAAACTTTTAACGAAAGAATACCTGTTTCAACATACGAAGAATTAGAACCCTATATTGAACAAACCCGCCAAGGCGCACAAAATATCTTTTGGAATTCTACAATTAAATATTTTGCAAAATCGAGCGGAACCACAAATGCAAAGAGTAAATTTATTCCTGTAAGTGCGGAAGCTTTAGAAAACAATCATTACAAAGCCAGTAAAGATTTGTTGTGCATGTATCTGAATAATAATGAAGATTCGCAGTTATTTACCGGAAAAAGTTTACGCTTAGGAGGCAGTAAAGAATTGTATGAAGACAACAATACCTTTTTTGGCGATTTATCTGCGATTTTAATTGACAACATGCCTATGTGGGCGGAATTTAGCTCCACACCTAGCAATAAAACTTCTTTAATGAGTAATTGGGAAACCAAATTACCTGCCATAATAAAAGAAAGTAGTTTAGAAAACGTGACCAGTTTAGCCGGCGTTCCGAGTTGGATGATGGTATTATTAAACAAAACACTTGAGGAAAACAAAAAAAACAATATTTTAGAAATTTGGCCCAATGTGGAAGTCTATTTTCACGGTGGCGTAAGTTTTGAACCCTATAAAGAACAATACAAAAATTTATTTCCGAAAGCTGGATTTCAATACTATGAAATTTATAATGCTTCTGAAGGATTTTTTGCCTTACAAGATCAAAATAATGTTAGCGAATTATTGCTAATGTTAGATTATGGTATTTTTTACGAATTTATTCCGATGGATACATTTGGAAAAGACAACCAAAAAGTAATTCCATTAAGTGACGTTGAAATTAATAAAAATTATGCTTTAGTCATTACGACCAATTCTGGTTTGTGGCGTTATTTAATTGGTGATACGATACGATTTACATCGTTAAATCCTTATCGAATAAAAGTTACTGGCAGAACCAAACACCATATCAATGTTTTTGGAGAAGAACTAATGGTAGAAAACACCGATACGGCTTTAGCAAAAACATGTAAAACTTTACACTGCGAAATTATTGACTATACAGTTGCGCCCATTTTTATGAAAGGAAAAGAAAAAGGTGCCCATGAATGGATGATTGAATTTAAAAAACAGCCGGATAATATGGCGAATTTTTCAACTCTTTTAGATAAAAATTTGCAAGATGTAAATTCCGATTACGAAGCCAAACGATTTAACAATATGACCTTAAACCCGCTTGTATTAAATGTAGCTAGAAAAAATTTATTTTACGATTGGCTGAAAAAGAAAGATAAATTAGGCGGACAACACAAAATTCCAAGACTATCTAATTTAAGAGACTATTTAGAAGAATTGAAAGGCATGTAACTGTTTTTCAAAACAAAAGCCCTATCAAACCTAAAAACCATAAAGCGTTATACATTTTACTATCCTACAAGTTTTTGGAACCTTTGGAAGAGCAAAAAAGTAATTATTGCGCAGTGCTTTTTAAAAAAATCTAATTTTTAGTATTATTAAATAAATTTCTATACACTAATGTAGCTTTTGAATTGTTGTTATTTTGAATGTCATTTAAAGTTTTTTCGTAATAAAATTTAAGAATTTCGGGTTCTACAACTCTAATATTATACATCCATTGAAACAACCAACCCAACAACTCTCTGTTTATACCACACTCTAAATGCATTAATGTGTTACCGTTTTTCTTAGAAAATCTTTGAGAAGCATGCCAATGATGATTTTTTATAAACTCGGACAAAACTGAAGACACTTCTAAAACAATTTTATAAGTATGCTCATTAATGTTTTTAGTCACACCAAATCGTTTATTTAACTCATCATCAAACATTTTGCTTGTTTCAACTAACAATTCAAATTGGTTAGACAAGGCCACTTTTTCTATTTGATTAATCCCGAAAATCTGTATGCATTTTTTTACAATATTATATCCACCTACATAATAAGAATCTCGATGAATGAGTATTTGAATGGGTTGAAAAAATATATTTTTAGTTTCAAAATTATTATTATCGCCCGTTTCGTCATTTTTAATTTCTGAAATAACAATAGATTTACTTTCTTTTATTGCATTTTCAATAGCATTTAAATTAAAGTTAATTTGCTTTGGCTTGGATTGCACATAAAAGTTTGTGTTTTTATAGGTTTTACTTTCGTTTGCATTTGTGAAATGACTTTCACTTATTTCAATAAAAAAATATTTTAATTTATCTTTTCTATATGACTTAAGGGTTTCATTATTTGATAGTAGTAACGCCATATCTTTAAAATCTCTTTGGAGTTGTCTAATGGAACTTTTGTTGTTTTGTTCAGAAAGTTGCGCCAATAACTCGTGAGATGTAAACGGCATAGCTTTCAGCACCTTAATTAAAAATAGTAATCGTTCAAGTTGTTTCATATACGTCATTTAATGGCGTAAATATAA
>NZ_JBIPMS010000126.1:0-4766 GCF_044368995.1 Flavobacterium sp.
TTCAAAAGAATCTGAAAAAGAAGCGGCGGAAGATGCAATAATTGGTTTTGATAAAGAAGCAATGAAAGAAGCAATGGCAAAAGCATTTCAAAAAAACTACCTTTTAACATTCAATAAAAACGAAGCGCTTTTTGAAGAAGTTGTAGCATTAGAGAAACCAAATCCAACACAAGGCGGCATGTCTATTTCTTTTAGTATGTATGGTGATGGAGATAAATATATGAATACAAAAGATAAAATTTCATACACTGAAGAAGATATTTTTGGTGATGAATTTGTGATAAAAGATTCGTTACCAAAAATTGCTTGGCAAATAACCAACGAAACAAAAATAATTGGTGATTATAACTGCGTAAAAGCAACTTATTTAGAACCCGTTTCTAAAAATGATTTAGAGGCATACAACCGTCAACAGGAAAAAATAAAGAACGGGAAAACTACTTTATTTGAAATGAAAAAACCAGAACCAAAAACTATTACAGCTTGGTACACCAGTGAAATACCTGTTAGTTTTGGTCCAAACGGCGTTTGGGGATTACCTGGGTTAATATTACAATTGGAAAATGAAAATTATATTTACTTTTGTACGAAAGTAAGCATAAAAAACAATGAAACAGTAAAAATAAAAATTCCCAATTCTGGTAAAGTCATTTCAAAAAAAGAATACGAAAAATACGAGAAAAAAATGCAGAAACAAATGGAAGATAATGACGGTGTTATCTTCCATGAAACAAAAAACTAATAAACACACTTAATGAAAAAAATAATTTTAGTACTAAGCTTGTTTCTTACTGGAATGAGTTACGCACAATCGGTAAAGGTTTCAGGAATACTAAAAGATAGCGACAATTTGGTAATAGAAACAGCCAATGTAATGGCTATTAACCAAGTCACAAAGGCAATGGATGCGTATAACATTACCAGTGAAAAAGGGGAGTTTTCGTTAAACTTAAAACCAAATACTGAATATATTATAAAAGCCGGTTATATTGGATATACGCCTTTTGAACAAAAAATTACTACAACAAAAGAAAATCAAACTTTAAATATTGTTTTATCTAATTCAAACACCATTGAAACGGTTGAAATTGTCCGAGAAATGCCTGTAAGAATAAGTGGCGATACCATTATTTACAACTCTGATTCGTTTACCAACGGAACTGAAAAAAAATTAGAAGATGTACTTAAAAAATTACCTGGCGTATCTGTTAATAAAGACGGAGAAATTTCGGTAGAAGGAAAAACAGCACAAAAACTAATGGTAAACGGTAAAGATTTTTTTGATGGTGATACCAAATTAGGAGTTAAAAACATTCCTGCAGACGCCATTGATAAGATACAAGTACTAAGAAATTATAATGAAGTTTCTAATTTAAAAGGATTCGAAAATAATGAAGAAAATATTGCTATTAATATAAAATTAAAACAAGGAAAAACTAACTTTTGGTTTGGTGATGTGCTTGCTGGAGAAGGCATTATCGACTCGAAAAATAGAAGTATTGTTAACCCAAAACTATTTTATTATAGTCCAAAATACAGTGTAAATTTAATTGGAAATTTAAACAATATTGGTGAATTACCGCTTACCACGCAAGACTATTTTAAATTTACAGGTGGATTTAGAAATATGATGCGAAAAGGGGGTTCTAGTTTTAATGTTTCATCAAACGATTTAGGAATTGGCGGATTAAGAAACAATCGTGCTAAAAATATTGATACAAAATTTGGCGCGGCTAACTTCTCTTACAATCCTTCAAAAGTATGGACAATTAGTGGGTTTGGTATTTACTCGTACAACAAAACCGATTTACAAACCGATAATATTTACAATCGTGTAGATAGATTACCAAATGGTACGACTGTAAATATTACAGAAACACGTCAAGATAATTCGAGACAGAGAAACAATTTAGGATTGTTTAAATTAAGTAGTAGCTACGTGCCTTCTACCAAAATGCACTTAGATTATGATGCGTTACTTAAAACATCCGATCAATTGGAAAGACAAAATGTTGTATCAAGTTTACAAGGGAATATTTTAACCGAAAAAAACCAACAACCTATTTCATTAAATCAAAATTTAAACTACTATTATACACTAAACGACAAAAATGTATTTGCTTTTGAAATGCAAAATTTATTTCAGCAAGAAGATCCGTTTTACAACGCCAATTTACAAATACAACCATTTATTTTAGCAGGATACAATAGCACACAAACAAGAAATAATATCAATCAAAACCGATTTATAAAAACGAATAAAACTGATAGTAAATTTGATTATTACTACATGGTAACACCGAAAAGCAATATTAATGTTACCATTGGGAACACGTATTCATATCAAAACTTTAACTCCAATATGTTTCAAACACTGGATAATGGCTCACAAAATAATTTATCCGATAGCAAAAACACCAATCAAGTAAATTATGTATTTAACGATGCTTTTGTTGGACTACATTACAAAATGTTGGTGGGAAAATTTACTTTTAATCCAGGAGTTACTTTGCATCAATTTAACACCAACGACACCCAATTGAACAGTACAAATAAAATGAGTTTCAATAGAGTTTTGCCTGATTTCTTTGCATTATGGCAAATGAAAAAATCACAAACATTATCCTATAATTTCTCGTTATCTAATAATTTTACAGATGTTGTAAAACTGGCACAAGGTTATGTGTTTTCTAATTATAACAGTTTGTATAGTGGAAATAGATTCTTAGAAAACTCGATTTCACAAGTGCACTCCTTGCGTTTCTTTAAATTCAGCATGTTTAATATGGAAAATATATCTGCAAATGTTACCTATACGAAACAAACCGAAATTATTACCAATCGTGCTTTATTAACAGGTGTAAATCAGGTTTCAAGCTCTGTAAATATTAATTCTAATTTTCCAAATGAGTCGCTTTCAGGAAGATTTAATTATGGTAGATCTTTTGCAAGATATTTTAAAGCAGATGGTTCAGCAAGTATGAGTAAAAGCTCAAATAATAATATTCGTGTCAATCCAGACAATTCAGAATATATTCAAAATACAAAATCGTTTACACAAAACTATGATATCGGATTTTCAACCAATTTTAAAAAAATACCAAATATTGAATTGTCCTACGAATTCACTATAAACGATTTTCAAAATCAGATAAATTATGTAGATAATCCTTCGGTAACATTAGAATATTTCTTTTTAGATGCCTTTTCATTTACATCTGAATACAATTTTTATCACAATAGAGATAAAGCGAAAACTTTTGATACTGAATATGATTTTTTAACCGCATCATTATCATATCAAAAAAGAGATAGTAAATTTGAGTATAAGGTTAGTGCTACCAACTTATTAAATACAACAGCATTAAACGATAATAGCTTTAATGCGTTAGGTGGTTCTACAAACTTTTCAAGTTTTTATGTGCAACCTCGTTTTGTGGTGTTTAGCTTAAAATACGTGTTGTAATTTTATTTAATTTTATAGCACAAAAAAGCCGATTTGAACTTTCAAAATCGGCTTTTTTATTTATATATAGTTATTACATTCCTGTTCGAATGGCTTCCACAGGATCTAATTTAGAAGCAGAAATAGCTGGCAAAATTCCTGATATTAATCCGATAATTATTGATAAACCAGAGCCCAGTAAAATATTAAAAGAGCTCAATACAAATTCAAAATCTAAAACGTTAGTTAAAATCAAAGCAATTATCCAAACTAAAACGATTCCTATTAATCCGCCAAACATCGCTAAAATTACTGCTTCAAATAAAAACTGAAACAATATAAATTTGTTTTTAGCGCCTAAAGCTTTCTGAATTCCAATTAAATTGGTGCGCTCTTTTACAGAAACAAACATAATATTTGCAATTCCAAAACCACCAACTAAAAGCGAAAAAATACTAATTCCCCAACCTGCAAGATTCATCTTACCAATAATGTCATCAATAAAATTTGTAAAACCAGACAAAATATTTACAAAAAAACTATTAATTTCTCCAGCTCGTAAACCTCTTATATTTCTCATTTTATTGGTTAATTCTGCTTTAAATTCTTCAATATCAACACCTGCTTTTGGTTTGATTAAAATGGCAGGTGTAAAATTTGTGCTGTTATCACCATATAATTTTCTAATATTATTTACTGGTAAAAAAACCGCTACATCATTGGAATCTCCAAAGGCGTTTTGTCCCATTTTTTTTAATACGCCAATGACTGTAAATCGTTGCCCATATAACCGAATTTGTTTTCCAATAGGTTCGTTGCCTTTAAATAAGCCATCCGCAACTTCACTTCCAATTACAATTACTGAGGTTCCAGAATTAGATTCTGCCTCATTAAACAACCTGCCTTTATCTACTTTAAAAGGTTCAATTTCAAAAAATTCATTTGTTGAAGGTTTAACGCGAATAGAATTAACCGTGTTTTCATCATATTTTATATTCTGGTTGCCAGTAAAAAAATTAAATGAAATTTTATCAATATCTGCCATGCTTTTTTGTAAATATTGATATTCATCATATTTTACATGCGGAAATTGATCACGCTTCCATTCTTCCACCTCCGTTGGTCCAAAAGAATATTTGAATAAATAAATGGTGTTTTTATCCATCCCATCTAAACTATCTACAATATTTTTTTTCAAAGAATCAACTGCCGCTAAAACAGCAATAATAGAAAAAATCCCAACAGTTACTCCAAGTAGAGAAAGAAATGTTCGTAATTTATTACTTCTCAAAGCATTAAAAGCAAAAGCAAAACTTTCTTT
>NZ_JBIPMS010000127.1:0-4747 GCF_044368995.1 Flavobacterium sp.
AAGAGGAAGAAACTTTAAATTAGGATTAAACTTTAAGTTTTAAAATTTATTAAAACGTAATATTGGGTAAGCATTTTATTTTTGTAACAATTATAGTACAATGTTGTCTTATATTTGGAATAGATTTTGATAATTAGATATTTAAAATAGTAGGTTATGAAAAAAATTATTGTTTATGTTGCTTTGATGATTTCATCTTTGGTGTTTTCACAAAACGCTTTTGATAAATTAGAAGATAAAGAAGGTGTAGAAAGCATTGTGGTTTCTAAAAAAATGTTCGAATTAATGAGCAAAGTTAAAGTTGATGCAAAAGATAAAGAAATGCAACAATATATGAGTTTGCTTAAAAAATTAGATAATTTGCAAGCGGTTTATACCTCACAATCTAAATGGAGCGGTGATTTAAATGCTGCAGCATCGGCTTATTTAAAATCGAATCCTTTAGATGCCATTTCGTCTTCTACGCAAGATGGAAATATGATTAAAGTTTATGGAAAAACAGATGCTAATGAAACCAATGTAAAAGAAGTTTTAGTAGTGGTAAATGGTAATTTCAATGGTGTAAAAACATCAATTGTCTCCATAAAAGGTGATTTTCCTTTGAATGAAATTGCCTTAATTGTAAAAAAGTTAAATCTTCCAGGTGCCGATATTTTAAGTAAAATTGATAAAAATTAATCGGATGAAGAAGTTATTTTTATTTGCTATTTTAGCCTTAACATTTAGTTGTAAACAAGAAGCTACTTTACAGAAATACTTTGTGGAAAGCGGCGAAAAAAAGGAATTTATGTCTTTAGATGTTTCGTCTTCTATTTTAAATATCAATGAAACCAAATTATCTGCTTCCGAAAAAAAAGCATTGGCTTCTTTTGATAAAGTAAACATTTTAGCTTTTAAAAAAGATGGAAAAAATAATGCACAATATTCAAAAGAAATTAAAGAAGTTAAAGAAATTTTGAAAGATACGGTGTACCAACCTTTAATAAAATTAAATGGAGTAGGGCAAAACGCTTCTATAATGTTAGTTGGCGATAATAAACAAATTGACGAATTAATATTGTTTGGCAATAAAAAAGAATTAGGTTTTACAGTAATTCGAGTTTTAGGAAACGATATGAAACCTGAAAACGCGATGGAATTTTTAAGTATTTTGCAAAAATCAAATATTGATATGGAGCAATTGAAACCTATTTTAAATTTCGTGAATAAGAAATAACTTTTTTATTTAACGATTATCTCATCCACAAAAATAAACGCATCACCACCAAAACCTTGATGCCATTCAGGTAATTTTCCGAAGTTCTTGGCAATAACTTTTACATAACGTGCTTTTTTACTTTTGATTTCATTAGAACTAAAATTTATAATGGTATTTTCTTCTACTTTTGGGTCTAACGTGTTGTTTACCGAACCGAAATAAGTAAAATTCACATTATCATCTGAAATGTAATACTCCACTTTGGTAGGCATTACAATCCACGAACGTTGGTCTTGTAAGAAACGAGCTGAAATTTCAGAAATGTTTTTTACTTCTTGCAAATCCACCACTGCTTCAAAATCCTGACTTTGATAGCCTTGCCAATCGCCTTTTCGCCAGTTTTCCGTTCCTAAAATTCCGTCAAGCAACCCTTCTGAACCACCAGCATGATATTGCGGATTGTATTTGGATTTGATGTTGATGGTATAGTTGTTAGGTTTTTTGAAGAATTGGGCGAAAATGGTGTTGCTTTGAGAATTATTATTGAAAACATAACTCGAAATTGTTGCATTTTGCTGAATTTCAAAAGGTTGATTATATAATTCAAATGATTTTTTTTCTAATGTTTCAACATAATTACTTATTCTAAAATAAATTTTATCATTCGGATTTTGAGATTTCAATTCAATCTTTAATTTATCTTTAAACGCTTTACTTTCAGCTTGAATTACAGGAACAGGAGTGATTAATTTAAATAGAGGTTTATCAACTATTTCCATTCCAAATTGTGGTAAAATTCCACTAGCATTTGGTAAATGAAGATAATTAGGTTTGTTGCCATAAATACTAACTTTTGCGTCTAAAAAAGGTTCGTTTATATCCCATATGGGTTGCCCCGGCGTCACCGCATAAATTCCCATCGCACTTAACACATACCACGCACTCATTTGACCACAATCTTCGTTGCCTATTAATCCATCAGGAGTGTTTTTGTAAAAATTATTTAAAATATACTTTACTTTTTCATTAGTTTTTTCAGGTTTGCCTACATAATTGTACAAATAGGCCATGTGGTGACTAGGTTCGTTGCCGTGTGCGTATTGCCCGATTAAACCTGTAACATCCACTTGTTCTCTACCTGTAGTCTTGCTTTCAGCATTGAAAAGTGCGTCTAACTTAGCTTCAAACTTTTCAGGTCCGCCATAAGCTTGAATTAAACCTTCTATATCTTGTGGTACAAAAAACGAATACTGCCACGAATTTCCTTCCGTAAAATTATTATTCACTTCTCTTGGGTCAAAAGGTTTATCCCAACCACCGTTTTTCTTTGGCCGCATAAAACCCGTTTCCCAATCGAAAATATTTTTCCAATTTTGAGAACGTTTCATGAAATATTGATAATCTTCTTGCTTGTTTAAAATTTGCGCCATTTGGGCAATACACCAATCATCATAGGCATATTCTAAGGTTTTAGAAACGCTTTCGTGTTCGTCATCCATCGAAATAAAACCGTTTTTTTTGTAGGCATCCAAACCCAAAACATCGCGCATGGCTGATGCTTTACTCGCTTCAAAGGCTATTTCGTAATCAAAACCTGTAATGCCTTTTGCCATCGCATCGGCGATTACAGAAACCGAATGATAACCAATCATACAATCGGTTTCATTGGATGCTAATTCCCAAACGGGTAATCTACCGCCTTGTTCGTATTGTTTGATAAACGTATTAATGTAATCCGAAGTTCGCTTTTTATCGATTAAGGTGTATAACGGATGCGCACCTCTAAACGTGTCCCAAAGTGAAAAAACCGTGTAATAATCAAATCCTTCCGCAACATGAATTTGGTTGTCTCTTCCTCGGTAGTTGGAGTCTAAATCTTGTGCAATATTTGGTTGCATCATCGTGTGATACAAAGCGGTGTAGAAAATCGCTAACTTATCTTTATCATCAGAAGTGACTTCAATTTTTGATAATTCCTTGTTCCAAAGATCTTCTGCATCTTGTTTAACTTTTTCAAAATCCCAATGTTCGATTTCGGAACTGTTTAGTTTAGCACCTTCGTAACTTGTTGGCGAAAGCGTTACTTTTACGAGGATTTTTTCTCCTTTTTTGACAAGTTTGGAGAAACTTAAAGCCAATTCAGTTCCTTTGTATATTCCGTCTAATTTAGTGTTTTCCTTGTTTTCTTCTTTAACTAGATTCACTTTCAAAGGCACATTGAACTCAATTCGAGCATAAACAAATTGATCTCTTGCCCAAGCTTCGCTTCTTCTTAAAACTTCAATGGTTTTATCATCAATTACTCTAATTTTTCCTTCCAATAACTTATCGCGGTGATTCAAATCCAAAATAATATTTGCTTGTCCAGCTTTATTAAACGTATATTCATGAAAACCAACGCGGGTTGAAGTGGTTAATCGCACATCGATATTATGTTTGTCTAATTTCACGGAATAAAAACCAGCGGAAGCTTTTTCATTGGTATGCAAAAATGTAGAAGCATACACTTTATTTTCAAACGAAGGTTCGCCCATGGTTGGCATCAACATAATATCACCGTAATCGGAAACACCGGTTCCATTCAAATGCGTGTGCGAAAATCCATAAATTGTACTATCATCATAATGATACCCACTGCAACCATCCCAACTGCCATCAATACGCGTATCTGGGGAAAGTTGTACCATTCCATATGGTACTGTTGCGCCAGGAAATGTATGTCCGTGACCGCCAGTTCCAATTAATGGATTGACGTGTTTGGCAAAATCTTGTGCGAATAATAAAGTGGGAAGTAGTATAAATAAAATTGCTTTCTTCATAAGAATAGAATAATGTTGATGTAAATTTCAACAAACTATTTGAAAAAAGCAATTTTATAAGAAACTAAATCGGTTGGGTGAGGTTTATTTCCCTATCACTCCAAAACGATTTATTTTATGTAATTTAGTTGTGTTTTCTTCTTTTATTGTATTTGCTTCAAAGGTGAATTTTTTATCGTATAGTTTTCCATTAAGAAAATAAGTAAGCATAAAATGATTGTTTAATTGCAAAACATTGTTTTCTAATAATTCAATTTTTATAGCTGTTTCAGGAAGCACTTCATTAAAAACGTGACGAAAATTTCCTGTTTTTCTTTCTTCCCCATTAATTATTCCAGAGGCACTAGAAACCACCATAGCCATTTCTAATTTTTCTGAAGTGTTATTTAATAAGTAGGCATACCAAGTGTTTTCACCAAAATCTTCATTCCATTCTTTAATAGCCACCACATATACATTTTCTACTTCTGGAATAATTATGTCTTTTTTCATTTGAAGCTACTACTTTACTTTATTTTTTTAGATAGCGTAGCCGTGTTAGTGAAAATCTTTAAATCTACTTTTGGTTCACCTAATAAATCAATTTGTGTGTTTCCTGAAGCGGAAATTTCAATTGTTTTTTGCGCATTAACCGAACATGAGGTGTAGCCTTCAGCTATTAATTCCATATCAATTACTGTGAATTTTTTTGCCATTAAATTAGAATTATTATCTAATCTTATTTTGGCAA
>NZ_JBIPMS010000034.1:0-14950 GCF_044368995.1 Flavobacterium sp.
CTATTTTACAATTGGAGGATATTGCTCTAAAATTTTTGAAACAAATTCAGCAATTCGTTCGTCTTTTTTTTCAAAGTTAGTGGTTAAATAACCCGTTCCAATTCCTTGCCATACTAATTCTTTTGTTTTAGCATCAACAATATCAATGTATAGAGTGCCTTCCGGAGTTGTGGTTGTTTGCGTGAAGCCCATTCCCATTCCCCAGCCCATTCCCCAGCCCCAACCTGGACCCCAGCCCATGTTGTTATATACGTTAACACGTTCTCGTTCTTTGGTAAAAATATTGATTAATACATCTGGATTTTCAGATTTTGAAAATCCTTTTACAGGCATGGCTGCATCAAGTGCATACAAAATACGTTTTTTGTCTAAATCTGAAATTTCTAATTTATCTACGCTAATTTTATTATAAGCATAAGTTTTGTAGTTTTCAAAATTTGCTTTTTTGTCATAATCTGTATTTACATATACAGATGAACAAGAAGTGAGGATAAAAAATCCTAAAACCGAAAGTAGTTTAATTAATTTCATAATATAATATTTAGGTTAATAAATTTTCGTCAACTAGGTTTGGAAGTGTTACTTTTAGTAAAGGTTGTGCTTCCATTGCGCGTTTTATAGCAAATATTGCACCTTCATTACGTGCCCAATTTCTTCTGGATATCCCGTTGTTTACATCCCAAAACAACATCATTTCTATACGTTTAGATGCTTCTTTAGTTCCATCAAGAAGCATGCCAAAACCACCGTTTATGACTTCGCCCCAGCCTACGCCACCACCATTATGTATTGACACCCAAGTGGCACCACGGAAACTATCTCCAATTACATTTTGAATAGCCATATCTGCTGTAAAACGCGATCCGTCATATATATTAGACGTTTCTCTGTATGGCGAATCGGTACCTGACACATCATGATGGTCTCTTCCTAAAATTACCATTCCAATTTCGCCACGAGCAATAGCTTGATTGAATGCTTCTGCAATTTTTATTCGTCCTTCTGAGTCAGCATATAAAATTCGAGCTTGTGAACCAACAACTAATTTATTTTCTTGAGCGCCTTTAATCCACTGAATATTATCGGCCATTTGCTGCTGAATTTCTTCTGGAGAAGTTTTCATTATTTCTTCTAAAACGGCACATGCGATTTCATCTGTTTTAGCTAAATCTTCTGGATTTCCAGAGGCACAAACCCAACGAAAAGGGCCAAATCCATAATCAAAACACATCGGACCCATAATGTCTTGTACGTAACTATTGTATTTAAAATCGATATGATTTGCTGCAAACACATCTGCTCCAGCTCTTGAAGCTTCTAGTAAAAACGCATTTCCATAGTCGAAAAAATAAGTACCTTTATCCGTATGTTTATTAATTGCCACTGCATGACGACGCAACGTTTTTTGTACTTCTTCCTTAAATTTCTTTGGATTATTTGCCATCATTTCATTAGACTCGTCAAATGTAAATCCAATAGGGTAGTAGCCACCAGCCCAAGGATTGTGAAGTGACGTTTGGTCAGAACCTAAATCGATATGTACATTTTCTGCATCAAATTTTTCCCAAACATCTACCACATTTCCTAAATAACCAATAGAAACTACTTCGTTAGCCTCCATTGCTTTTTTCACTCTTGCAACTAAAAGTGTAATGTCGTCAATTACTTCGTTTATCCAACCTTGTGAATGACGAATGTGTGTGATTTTAGAATTTACTTCCGCACAAACTGTTACACAACCTGCTATATTTCCAGCTTTTGGTTGCGCCCCAGACATACCACCTAATCCAGAAGTTACAAATAAACCTCCTTTTGGTGATTTTTTTATTTTTCGAAAACCATTTAAAACTGTAATAGTAGTGCCATGAACAATGCCTTGAGGTCCAATATACATATAACTTCCTGCGGTCATTTGTCCGTATTGCGACACACCTAATGCATTCATTTTTTCCCAATCATCAGATTTAGAGTAATTTGGAATTACCATTCCGTTGGTAACTACGACTCTTGGTGCTTCTTTATGTGAAGGAAATAATCCCATCGGATGACCAGAATACATAGATAACGTTTGTTCGTCTGTCATTTCAGACAAATATTTCAGGGTAAGTAAATACTGTGCCCAGTTTTGAAAAACAGCGCCATTTCCTCCATAAGTAATTAATTCATGAGGATGTTGTGCTACTGCATAATCTAAATTATTTTGCACCATCAACATAATGGCTTTGGCTTGCTCAGAATTTCCTGGATACTCAGAAATAGGTCTGGCTTTCATCTCGTAATCTGGACGAAATCTATACATATAAATTCGACCATATTGTTCTAATTCGGCTTTAAATTCAGCAAGTAACGTGGCATGATGTTTAGAGTCAAAATAGCGCAAAGCGTTTTTTAATGCCAATTTTTTTTCTTCAACTGAAAGAATTTCTTTTCGCTTTGGTGCATGATTTATTGCGGCATCATAAGGTTTATGTTGCGGTAAAACATCTGGAATTCCTTGTTGTATTTGCTCTTTAAACGTCATTTTTTTAGATTTTGGATTTTTAGATTTTGGATATTCAGAAATTAATGTTTGAATATCAGTTGTCTAAAAGCTATTTTTTATTACTTCCTGTTTTTTTATTGAAACCATAGGGGCAATGTCTACAACCACTTTTACAGCAATATCCTCGCTTTAAATGATATTTTTCAGTAAAACATTTATATCCTTCAGGAGTAAAATAAAAATCTTCCCCTTCTTTTAAATTTTTTGGATTTATTTCATTGTTCATAATCGCAAATTTAGCAACTTTGCAGCAAATGATTGTATTAGTTTTTTAAATATTTAACTTATGAAACAATTATTTCTTTTTCATGAAATCAAGTAACCAAAAAATAGCAATTCATTTTCCTAATGGAATTGAACTTTTTATCAAAAGAGAAGATCAATTACATCCTATAATTTCTGGCAATAAATTCAGAAAATTAAAATATAATATGCGAGTTGCCAAAGACCAAAATAAAAAGACATTACTTACCTTTGGCGGTGCTTTTTCTAATCATATTGTAGCCGTAGCAGGTGCAGGAAAAGAATTTGGGTTTGAAACTATTGGAATAATTAGAGGCGAAGAATTACAAGAAAAAATAAGTGAAAACCCAAGTTTAGCAGTCGCGAAACAATTAGGAATGAAATTAGTTTTTGTTTCTAGAGAAAAATATAGGTTAAAAGATACGCCAGAATTTCTAGCTGAATTGTATTCTCAATTTGACGATTTTTATTTGTTACCAGAAGGCGGCACAAATGAATTAGCGATAAAAGGATGTGAAGAAATTTTAAACGAATCCGATTCTGAGTTTACACATATTTGTTCATCAATAGGAACAGGTGGTACAATTTCTGGAATTATTAATAGTTCTTGTTCCAAACAAAATATTATTGGATTTTCTTCCTTAAAAGGTGATTTTTTACAAAATGATATTGCTAAATTTGCAAATCAAAATAATTGGTCTGTAAATTGTAAGTATCATTTTGGAGGTTATGGAAAAGTAACAAATGAGTTAATTGAATTTATGAATTCCTTTTATTTAGAACATGCTATTCCTTTAGATCCAATTTACACTGGAAAAATGATGTTTGGCATTTTGGATTTAATACAAAATAGTTATTTTCCACCATTTTCAAATATCTTAGCCATCCATACAGGTGGTTTACAAGGTATTGCAGGCATGAATATGAAATTAGAAAAATTAGGAAAAACAAAGATAATGATATGATAAATAAAATTTTAATACTATTTTTTGCGCTGCTTTTAATAAGTTGTGGTGGCTCTAAAATCACTACTAATAAAGGAAAAAAGTATTCTAAAACGTATCCTGCTTCAAAAAAACCTGTTACAAAACCAACGCCTGTTACAAAATCACCAACAAAAGAAAATCTTTCTGGAAGTGAAATTTTAGTGGCAACATCTAAAGTAAAAGCTACTACAGAAGATGTAAAAAACTATATTGATGTTTTTAAAGAAACGGCTAAAAACAGCATGAAGGTTCATGGTATTCCTGCAAGTATTACTATGGCACAAGGTATTTTAGAATCAGGAGCAGGTTTTGGATCTTTAGCTAAAGAAGCGAACAATCATTTCGGAATAAAATGTCATACAGGATGGACAGGTGAATCTGTAAAATATGATGATGATGCCGAACAAGAGTGTTTTAGAAAATATAAAGACCCCACAGAATCGTATAAAGATCATTCTGCTTTTTTATCTTCTAGAAAACGGTATGAAAGTTTGTTTAAACTAGACAAAGGCGATTATGAATCATGGGCAAATGGCTTAAAACAAGCAGGTTATGCAACAGATACGCTATATCCATCAAAATTAATTGGTATTATTGAACGGTACGAATTATATAAAATTGACAACGAAGTTTTGGGAAGAAATTTTATTCCTAAGCCAAGAGTTGTTGCCCAAGTACAAGTTATTGGAGAGCATATCGTTGAAAAAGGAGATACATTATACTCGTTATCAAAAAAATACAATATATCTGTTGAGGAATTAAAAAGTTTAAATAGTATTTTAGAATCTGGAATTTCAATCGGTCAAAAATTAATAGTAAAAAAGTAATGTTATATCAAAGAAGCAGTCAGTTGTTTGTTGAAGCTAATGAAGTAATTCCAGGTGGCGTCAATTCTCCAGTCAGAGCATTTAAAGGTGTTGGAGGTTTTCCTATTTTTATAAAAGAAGCAAAAGGCGCCTATTTATATGATGAAGACGGGAATAAATATATAGACTATATTAATTCTTGGGGACCTATGATTTTAGGTCACGCTCACGAGCCGGTGGTACAAGCTATTGTTCAAAAAGCAAAAAAAGGTACTTCTTTTGGTGCACCTACAGAATTGGAAACTAAAATTGCTCAATTGGCTATTTCCATGGTTCCAAATATTGATAAAATTCGATTTGTTAATTCGGGTACAGAAGCTTGTATGAGTGCTATCCGCTTGGCGCGAGGTTACACCAAACGAGATAAAATAATAAAATTTTCAGGTTGTTATCACGGACATTCCGATTCTTTTTTGATTGCTGCTGGAAGTGGATTAAGTACGTTTGGAGTGCCTAATAGCCCTGGTGTTACAGCCGGCACAGCTAAAGACACTTTATTAGCAAACTATAATAATTTAGAAAATGTAAAAGCCCTTTTTGAAGCTAATAAAAATGAAATTGCAGCAATTATTGTAGAACCTGTTGCAGGAAATATGGGTTGCATCCCCCCAAAAGATGGTTTTCTATCTGGTTTAAAGCAACTTTGTAAGGAAAACGAAGCCTTGCTGGTTTTTGATGAAGTGATGACTGGATTTCGTCTTGCAAAAGGTGGCGTTCAAGAATTGTATCAAGTTGCGGCAGATATTGTATGTTTTGGCAAGGTAATTGGTGGCGGTTTGCCAGTTGGTGCATTTGCAGCAAGAAATGAGATTATGAATATGTTATCGCCAATAGGTCCTGTTTATCAAGCTGGAACGTTATCTGGAAACCCGTTAGCTATGGCGGCAGGATATCAAATGCTATTAGAATTAAATTCAGACCCTGAAATTTTTAATAGATTAGAAGAAAAAACAGCTTATTTAGAGAAAGGAATCCACAGAGTTTTGTCTGAAAATAATATTGAGTTTACTATAAATAGAGTAGGGTCAATGATTTCTGTGCACTTTGATAAAAATGAAGTCTATGATTTTGAAACTGCAAAAAATGGAGATAATGATAGCTTTAAAAAATTCTTTCATGAACTATTAAAATTGGGTATTTATATTGCACCTTCGGCTTATGAATCTTGGTTTATTACAGATGCTTTAAGTTATGAAGATTTAGATTATACCATTGCTTGCGTTGACAAAGCAGCAAAAATCTTATAAAAAAAGCCCGTTTAGTTTACTAAACGGGCTCTTTTAAAAATAATTTATTTTTAGTTTGTTAATTTTTTCAATAAACCTTGTTTACTTTCAATACTTTCCATTTGTGTTTGAGAAAGTGTAGCTCTTAATTTTGCTTCAATTATTCTCGCCAATTCGATTTTTCTTTCTGCTGAAAGATTCTCGTTTAAATTTCTGAATTTGTATTCAAATAATCTTGTTAAATCTTCGCTTAAAGTCCCTTCTACGGTTACCGCTTCAGCAAGAGCCGTCATATTTTTCTTAGCTTCAATTTTTTCGTCTACTTTTTTAAATGTTTCTTGAGCATTAGCATTTACTGTGAAAGCTAAAAACAAAATAAGAGCGCCTAATAAATTTTTCATTGTTAATTTTTTTATAGTTTTATCAAAAATAAAAAATATTTTCAATATCAAAGCCTTTTTTACAAATAATTATTTTTTAATTAATTTATAGCGTGTTTTTTATTTTAAATAAACTTATTTTATTACCTCAATTTTCAATGAATCATCAAAGTTTTTGGTATCTAAAAAACCTTGTTCTTGCATCCATTCATCGCTGTAAATTTTACTCATATAACGGGAACCGTGGTCTGGAAAAACAATGACTACATTACTATCTTCGTTAAATTCACCTAAAGCAGCATATTGTTTTACTGCTTGAAAGGCAGCGCCAGATGTGTACCCCACAAATAAACCTTCTGCTTTAGATATTTCTCTTGCCATAAGAGCACTTTCTTTATCGGTAACTTTTATATATTTATCAATAATATCAAAATCGGTAGCCGTTGGAATTAAGTTTTTACCCAAACCTTCAATTTTGTAAGAATAAATTTCTTTTTCGTCAAATTGTTTGGTTTCGTGGTATTTTTTTAAAGCGGAACCATATGCATCTACACCTAAAATTTTAATCGAAGGGTTTTTCTCTTTTAAATATCTTCCTATGCCTGAAATTGTACCTCCAGTACCACTACACACGACAACGTGAGTTACTAAACCATTTGTTTGATTCCATATTTCTTTTCCAGTACTGCAATAATGCGCTTCAATGTTTAAATCATTAAAGTACTGATTGATGTAAATTGAATTTGGCGTTTCTTCATGAATTTTTTTTGCTACTTCATAATAGCTTTTAGGATCGTCAGCGGCAACATTCGCAGGGCACACAAAAACTTTTGCACCCATACTTTTTAGCATATCAATTTTGTCTGGAGACGATTTATCACTTACCGCTAAAATACATTTGTATCCTTTAATGATGCTAATCATAGCTAAGCTAAATCCTGTATTTCCTGAAGTTGTTTCTACAATAGTTGCACCAGGCTTTAAAATGCCTTTTTCTTCAGCGCTATTGATGATATGTAAGGCAATTCTATCTTTAGAAGAATGTCCAGGATTAAAAGCTTCTACTTTTGCAAAAAAATTACCGGTTAATCCAGCTGCTATTTTATTTAATTTTATAATTGGTGTGTTTCCAACTAATTCCAGAACAGAGTTGTAGGCGTTTATTTCTTTTTCCATTTTCAATGCTTTATTTTTTAATGTTTTCTAAATCAAATAAGAAAGCAAACTCTTTGGCTAATTCTTTTAATGCTTCAAATCTGCCTGAAGCACCACCGTGACCGGCATCCATATTTGTATCCAAAAACAATTGCTTGTTGTTTGTTTTCATGACTCTTAATTTAGCTACCCATTTTGCTGGTTCAAAATATTGTACTTGAGAATCGTGTAAACCTGTTGACACATACATATTTGGATAAGCTTGAGCTTTTACTTGATCGTAAGGCGAATACGATAGCATATAATCATAATATTTTTTTTCATTCGGATTTCCCCATTCGTCGTATTCTCCTGTTGTCAATGGGATAGTGTCATCAAGCATGGTTGTAATTACGTCTACAAAAGGTACTTGTGCAATGACACCATTGTATAATTCTGGAGCCATATTGACTATTGCACCCATTAACAATCCACCTGCAGAACCACCTTCGGCATATAAATGTGCTGCAGAAGTATATTTTTCAGCGATTAAGAATTTACTACAATCGATAAAATCCGTAAATGTATTTTTCTTTTTTAATAGTTTTCCGTTCTCGTACCAATCTCTTCCTAAATCTTCTCCACCTCTAATGTGTGCAATAACATATATAAAACCTCTATCCATTAAGCTTAATCGCGTACTTGAAAAATACGGATCCATTGATGAACCGTAGGAACCATAAGCATATTGTAGCAAAGGATTTTTACCATCTTTTTTGATGCCTTTTTTATAAACAATACTCATTGGTATTTTTGTCCCATCTGTTGCAGTAGCCCAAATTCTTTCTTCAGTATAATTATTTTTATCAAACTTTCCACCTAAAACGGCTTGCTCTTTCAAGATGGTTTTTTCTTTTGTTTTCATGTTAAAATCAATCACAGACGAAGGTGTTGCCATAGATTGGTAGCCATAACGTAAAATTTCTGTGTCAAAATCAACATTAGAAGTTGTACTGCACGTATATGTTTCGCTATTGAAAGGTAAATAATAATCGCCAGAGCCATCCCAAGGTTTAATTTGAATTTTATTTAAACCATTTGAGCGTTCTTCTACCACTAAATAATTTTTAAAAATTTCAATACCTTCCAATAAAACCTCTTTTCTGTGTGGAATTAAATCTGTCCAATTTTCTTTAGATGTAGCATTTTCAGCAGTTGTCATTAATTTGAAATTGGTAGCTTTATCCGCATTCGTTAAGATGTAAAAGGTGTTTTTATAAAAAGAAATTGAATATTCTAAACCACGAGTTCTCGGTTGAAAAATTCTGAATTTTCCATCTGGATTATTCGCTTCTAAGATTTGATATTCGGTTGTAAGCGTACTTCCAGAACCAATAATTAAATATTTTTTCGACTTTTCTTTGTAAACAAATGTATTGTAAGTATCGTCTTTTTCGTGAAAAACTAAGACGTCTTCGGATGCATTTGTACCTAATTTATGTTTGAAAATTTTGTCAGAACGCAAGGTTTGTGCGTCTTTTCCAGTGTAAAAAAGCGTTTTATTGTCGGTTGACCAGCTAGAACCGCCTGTTGTATTTTCAATTTTGTCTGAAAGAATTTCGCCTGTTTCTAAATTTTTAATTTGAATGGTGTATTGTCTTCTTGAAACCAAATCTAATCCAAAAGCTACTAATTTATTATCGCCACTTACACTCATGCCGCTTAAATTGAAGTAAGATTGTCCTTTTGCCATTTCATTGCAATCAAATAAAATTTCTTCTTTGGCAGCTAAACTTCCTTTTTTTCTGGCATAAATTGGATAATCTTTACCCGTTTCAAAACGTGTGATGTACCAATATTCGTTATAAAAATAGGGTACTGTACTGTCATCTTCTTTAATTCTGGATTTCATTTCAGCAAACAAATCGTCTTGAAATTGTTTGGTATGCGCAGTAGATTTTTGGTAATATTCGTTTTCTTTATTCAAATAATCAATCACTTCTGGGTTTTCTCTTTCGTTTAACCAATAATAATTGTCGGTTCTAACATCTCCGTGCTTTTCTAATTTTTTTGGAATTATTTTTGCAATTGGTTGTTGAATTGTATTCATTTTGTTTTTTTGATTTTGTGAATGTATTTGTACGCTAAATATCAAAATTATTGATGTAATGATAATTTTTTTCATAGTTTTTAATATTTTATTTGATAATTATTTCAATTTAATTTCAAACATTTTATCCCAATTTTTACCAGTAATAAAAACGGTTTTTGTTAATGGATTGAATGCAATTCCGTTTAAAACTTCACCATCTAAAAGTGTTTTAGTATTTTTTGTTTTTAACTCTGAAAAATCGATAGCACTTTCTACAGCTCCATTTTCAGGATTGATAATAACTATTACATCTTTCTGATAAATGTTAGCCCAAATTTTTCCGTCAATCCATTCTAACTCGTTAATTTCTGCAATAGCATTTGTATCAGAATAAACATTAATGAAGCGTTCCATTTTTTGAGTTTCAGGATTAAGAAAATAAATTTTATTCGTTCCGTCGCTCATAATCAAATATTTTTCATCGTGCGTTAAGCCCCAACCTTCAATGTCTGAAAAATAATCAAACGTTTTTTCTTGTACCAAAGTTGCTGCATTATAAATAAAACCAACTTTATTTTTCCAAGTCAATTGATAAACTTTGTTATTAAAAATGGTAATTCCTTCACCAAAATAATCTGGTGACAAAGGTACAGATTTCAAAATATTTCCAGATTTATAATTTGTTTTTCTTAGGGTTGATTCGCCATTCTGACCCGTTCCTTCAAATAAAACGCCATTGTAAAATTCTAAACCTTGTGTATAGGCATTGATGTCGTGATTATAAGAGTTTAAAATGGTATAATCTTTCGTTTCATACAATTTTGGTGTGATATTCGAAACCAATTCAAATGATGTTAAACATTCTGTTTTTTCACCTTCAGAATGCACAATTGCTTTTATGTCTTGAATACCAAATGGTAATTTTTCTAATTTTAAATTAAAAACTGCATTTTCAGTTGATTTACCTAATTTAATATCGTTTGAAAAATAAATTACCGAATCAATTTTAGCATTTTCAACATTTTCAATGCTTAAATTCACAGTTTCAGTTGGTTTATAAACTTGCTTTAAGTCTTTTGTAGCAATAGAAAACAGGTCTTTAGTTTCGCTACAATTATATAAAAAAATACTTAATGTTGTGATTATAAGTAAGTTAATTTTTTTCATATCTTAATTATTTAATACTACAATATTACAATTTATTTTAAACTAATTTTTGATTTGTAGAAATAATAAAAGATTGTATATTTGCACTGGCAAGTCCTACACGACCAGCTCCCTCAAAATCCTCCAGGGTGGGAACGCAGCAAAGGTATGTGGTTGTAGCGGTGCGATGTAGGTCGCTTGCCATTTTTTAATTTACTTCTCTTCTTAAAATTTTTATAAAATTTATTGGTATCAAATTTTTTTAAATTAGATTTGTATTGTTTAAAACCAATTCAAATGAAAAAGATATTTATACTAGTTGCATCAGCTGCATTTTTCCTTAGTTGTTCTACAAAAAAAGTTGTTGTTGCCAATTCTACAAAAAAAGTTGTAGATGTTACAAAATACATGAACACAATTAATGAAGCTAGTTTGTCTAAAAACCTTCATGTTATCGCTTCCGATGAAATGGAAGGCAGAAATACAGGAGAACCAGGACAGAAAAAAGCGGGTTTATATCTTATTCAGCAATACAAAGCTTTAGGTATTTCAAATCCTCCAGGTTCTACTGATTTTTATCAAAAAGTGTCTTCGGAATTTATGAAAAAAGGTTTTTCGCCAAAATTAGGAGATTCTGAAAATATTTGGGCTTTCATACCTGGTTCTGAAAAACCAGAAGAAGTGCTTGTTATTTCTGCGCATTACGACCATGTAGGTATGAAAAATGGCGAGGTTTTTAACGGTGCAGATGATGATGGTTCAGGAACTGTAAGTTTAATTGAAATTGCAAAAGCATTTTCGGAAGCAAAAAAAGATGGTTTTAGTCCAAAACGTTCTATTTTATTTTTACACGTTACCGGTGAAGAACACGGTTTACATGGTTCGAGATATTACTCTGAAAATCCATTATTTCCAATAAAAAATACGATTGCAGATATAAATATTGATATGGTGGGACGTAGAGATACACTCGGCAATCACAAAGAAAACGGAAAATATGTTTATGTAATTGGTTCAGACAGATTAAGTTCAGAATTACATACCATAAACGAAGAAATGAATACAAAATATGTAGGTTTAAATTTAGACTACACGTTCAACGCAAGAAACGATCCAAATAGATTTTATTTCCGTTCTGATCATTATAATTTTGCTAAAAAAGGCATTCCTTCCATTTTCTTTTTCAATGGCGTTCACGAAGATTATCATGGACCTAATGATACTGCCGATAAAATTGAGTACGATTTATTAGCCATGCGTGTTAAATTGGCTTTTACTTTAGCTTGGGAATTGGCCAATAGAGAAACTAGAATCGTAGTTGACAAAGACGGAAAATAATGCATTTGTTAATTTTAAACGGCCCTAATTTAAATTTGTTAGGACAACGGGAACCAGAAGTGTACGGCCATCAAAGTTTTGATTCTTTTTTTGAGGAGTTGAAATTGAAGTTTTCAACGATAGAATTAGACTATTTTCAGTCGAATGTGGAAGGTGAAATTATCAACAAACTGCAAGAAGTTGGTTTTTCATACGACGGGATTATTTTGAATGCAGGAGGCTATACTCATACCTCTGTAGCCATTTCGGATTGTGTAAAAGCTATAAAATCACCCGTAATTGAAGTACATATTTCAAATACGTTTTCTAGAGAAACTTTTCGTCATCAATCTTATATTTCTCCCCATGCAAAAGGAGTAATCATTGGTTTTGGTTTAAAAAGTTATTCGCTTGCGATTCAAAGTTTTTTGTAATTGATGCAACTTTTTAATAAAAAAAAGCGTCTATAAATTCATACCCTAAATCTATTTAAAAATGAAAAAAATTACCGCATTCACTCTTGCTTTTTTTGGACTACTTTCCGTTTCTTTTGCTCAAGTTAAAGAAACAAGAGGCGTAGGAAATTTTACTGCTATCATAGCATCTTCGGGAGTAAATATAATGTATACTCAGGGTCCTGCACAAAATGTTGAGGTTACTTGGGACAAAGATTTAATGAAATTTTTAAAAGTGGAAACTAAAAATAATATTCTAAAAATTTTTATTGACAACAACAATTATTATAAAAAAATGGATACTAGCAAATTGCTTGTAACGGTTTCAAATCCGGGAATTGGGAGTGTAACAGTGAGTTCCTCGGCTACGTTTTATATCAAAAATAATTTAAATGTAAGTTTGTTAAAAATTAATACCTCTTCAAGTGCTGATTTTTCTGGAACAGTAACCTGTAATTCTATTTTTATTGATGCTTCTTCAAGTTCAAATGTGGCTTTAAATATGGCTACAGATGACATTGCGGTTAGTTTATCTAGCAGTTCAAGCGTAACGTTAAAAGGCAAAACAGCTAATTTAGCAATTGATGCATCAAGTTCAGCCGATTGCGATGCAAAAGAGTTAATTTCAAATGTAGCACAAGTTTCTGCAAGTACTTCCTCAGATGTGCATGTTCTGGCATTAAAAGAACTTGATGCAACTGCTTCTACAAGTGGTTCTATAAATTATTATGGAAAATTGGATAAAGTAAAAATTACCGAGAGCACTTCTGGCTCTGTAGCACAAATAAAATAAAGTATGAAGTTCCAGATCTTAATTTTACCACTACTTTTTTCTTGTTTTTCAATAGCACAAATAAAAGGAAAAGTTACTGATTCCAAAGGGAACGCTTTACCTTATGCAAGTGTAACGATTGAAAAAACCTACATTGGAACTTCTACCAATGAAAACGGTGAGTACGAACTAAGCATAAAAAAACCAGGTAATTATACATTGGTTTTTAAGATATTAGGTTATAAAACCAAAACAATCAAACAAGAAATTAATACATTTCCTATAGTAATTAATGCTATGCTTTCCGATGAACAATATTCCATTGAGGAAGTAGTAGTAAAAAGTGGCGAAAATCCTGCCAATGCGATTATCAGAAATGCAATAGCCAATCGCAAAAAAAACACAGATAAAACCGATAAATATGAAGCCGATTTTTACTCAAGAGGAATTTTTAGAGTAAAAGATATTCCTAAGAAATTTATGGGAATTGAAATTGGTGATTTAGAAGGTAATGTTGATTCTACAGGCGCTGGAATTATTTATCAATCGGAAACCGTTTCTAAAATTAAGTTTGAAAAACCAAATAATCTAAAAGAAGAAATAATAGCTAGTAAAGTAGCAGGAAACGATAATGGATTTAGCTTCAATACAGCTTTAAATACCAATTATGATTTGTATCAGAATACAGTTGGTTTTAATATTCCTATGATTTCTCCAATTGCTTCAAATGCATTTACGTACTATAAATATAAAATAGAAGATTCATTTACAGATAGTTACAATAATTATATTTACAAAATAAAAGTTACTCCAAAACGCGATAAAGAACCCGTTTTTGAAGGCTATATTTACTTGGTTGACGACACTTTTGCTATTTATGCTGCCGATTTAGATATTAAAGGCTACAGATCACAACAAGAGTTTTTAGAATCGTTTAAAGTGGTACAAAATTTCAGTTTTAATCCAGACACAAAAATGTGGGTTAAAAGTTTGCAATCATTTGATTTTAAGGCAGGTGTGTTTATGATGAAATTCAATGGGAAGTTTACACACGTGTTTAGTAATTATAATTTTGTGTCTAATTTTGAAAAGAAAACCTTTGGTAGTGAAGTAGTTACGTTTGCCGAAAAATCAAATAAAAAGGAAGATTCGTATTGGTTAGAAAATCGTCCAGTGCCTTTAACGGAAGAGGAAACTACAAATTATGTAAAAAAAGATAGCGTTTATAAAATTAGAAATTCTCAAGTGTACATGGATTCTGTTGATGCGGTTTCAAATAAATTTAAGGCAATTAAGTTGATTACTGGCTATTCACTTAAAAACAGTTTCAAAAACAAAAGATTCAATTATCAAGGGCTATTTAATTTTTCTTCGTTTAATTTTAATACCGTTCAGGGTTACCATATTGGTTCTGGTTTTTCGTACACAAGTTATAATGAAGAAAAACAAAAAAGAACTATAATAAACACTGATTTTCAATACGGATTTTCAGATGAACGCATCCGACCAACGGCTTCTTTTTACCATAAATTCAATAATACAAATGATGCTTATATTCGAATTGCTGGAGGAAATAAAGTCAATCAATTTAATAGTTCAGAGCCCATTTCTAAAATTGAAAACTCAGTAAGTTCGTTGGTTTTTAAAAATAATTTTATGAAGTTATATGAAAAAGAGTTTATTGAAATTGGAACAGGAAGGGAAGTGGTAAATGGCTTGTTTTTAAATGCCAATATTGTCTATGAAAACAGAAAACCCTTGTTTAATACTACGGATTTTGCTATAAATAAA
>NZ_JBIPMS010000035.1:0-14833 GCF_044368995.1 Flavobacterium sp.
AGAGAAATATAATTTCTATTCTTATGGTGATGCAATGTTGGTTTTATAATCAAATTAAACAATTGTTCATCTGGACTTATTTCAGATTTTTAAAATATAAGCCCAACATTTAGTTGGGTTTTTTTATATCTTATTTTTTTGTTACTTTTACGCTTTAAAACCTACTAAAAATGAACTTTCAAAATACTAAGGAATTCGCAAAAAGTTTAGATGACCAGGATGAATTAAAATCATATAAAAACGAATTTTATTTTCCACAACACAACAACCAAAATGTAATTTATTTTACGGGTAACTCATTAGGATTGCAACCAAAAATTACAAAAAAATATGTAGATGATATTATGGATGATTGGGCAAATATGGCTGTTGAAGGTCATTTTTATTCAGAAAAGCCATGGTGGGATTATCATGAAAGATTTTGCGAACCTTTGGCTAAAATTGTAGGCGCTATGCCATCAGAAGTAGGGGTAATGAATACTTTAACTGTAAATTTGCATTTGCTTTTTGTATCGTTTTACCAACCAAAAGGCAAAAGAATTAAAATATTATGCGAAGAAAAAGCATTTCCATCAGATCAATATATGTTACAAAGTCAGGTGAAATTTCATGGTTTTGATCCGGAAGATGTTATTGTTGAAATCAAAAGAAGAGAAGGCGAATTAACCACGCGACCAGAAGATATTTTAGCAAAAATTGAACAATTAGGCGATGAGTTAGCCCTAGTTTTCATTGGCGGTGTAAATTATTATACAGGTCAAGTTTTTGATATGAAAACCATCACTGCAGCCGGACACAAAGTTGGAGCAATTGTAGGTTGGGATTTGGCTCATGCTGCAGGAAATATAGAACTAAATTTACACGATTGGCAAGTAGATTTCGCAGCTTGGTGTAGTTATAAATATATGAATTCAGGTCCAGGAAATGCTTCTGGATATTTTGTACACGAAAAACACCACTCCAATAAAAATTTAGACCGATTTGCAGGTTGGTATGGGCACAATAAATCCCGACGTTTTTTGATGGAACCCAATTTTGATGCGGTTGAGGGCGCAAATGGCTGGCAAGTAAGTAATTTGCCTGTTTTGTCCTTAGCACCCTATTTAGCAACAGTCGAAATGTTTGCGGAAGTTGGTATGGAAAAATTAATTGCTAAAAGAAATCAAATCACTTCTTATTTAGAATTTATTCTTCATGAAATTGACAAGGAAATTCCACAAGCAAACTTTGAAGTCATCACGCCTTCTAATCAATCTGAAAGAGGTTGTCAGCTATCAGTATATTTACATGGTCAAGGCAAAGAATTATTTACTTATTTAATGCAAAACGGTGTGATTACAGATTGGCGTGAACCTAATGTTATTCGTTTAGCACCTGTTCCATTTTATACGTCTTTTGAAGATATTTATAATTTTGGACAAATTTTGAAAAAAGGAATTTTAAAATAGAAATATTGATTTTTAGATTTTTGGATATTCAGATTTTCGGATTTTCAGAAAAAATAAATTTATTATGCATAATAAGAAACAAAAAATAACAAATTTCGATCCGTCACAACCTGGTTTAGCCGACGCTACTGTTTTTGGATTGCCTTTTACAGCAGAAGAATCTGAGATCATTATTATTCCAGTGCCATGGGAAGTTACGGTTAGTTATGGTTCGGGTGCTTCTGAAGGTCCTGCTGCCATTTTTGATGCTTCGTTTCAAGTAGATTTATTGCATCAAGATTTTCCAGAATTATGGAAACTAGGTATTTATATGGATGATGCTCCAGCACAATGGGCAAAAAACTCTGAAAAATATAAAGATTTGGCGCAACCTATTATTGAAGCTCTTGAAAATGGAGAAGATTTAGAAACATTTCCAGCTTTATTGGAGGATTTACATAAAATTAATACCGCCTGCAGAACGCTTCATACAGAAGTAAAAGAAAAAGTATTATTTTGGCAAAATAAAGGAAAAAAAGTAGCGCTTTTAGGTGGTGATCACAGTACACCGCTTGGTTATTATGAAGCTTTGGCTACCCAACACGACAGTTTTGGTATTTTACATTTAGATGCTCACATGGATTTGCGTGTGGCTTACGAAGGGTTTACCTATTCACATGCTTCTATAATGTATAACACATTACAAATTCCTCAAGTTTTAAAAATTGTTCAAGTTGGCATTAGAGATTTTTGTGAACAAGAGGTAAATGTAGTAAAAGAAGCCAAAGGAAGAGTTGTTGTGCATACAGATGCTGATATGAAAGCGAAAACATTTGAAGGGCAAACTTGGAAACAACAATGTGAAGAAATTATAGCGCAATTACCACAAAAAGTCACTATTTCTTTCGATATTGATGGTATGTATCCATGGTATTGTCCAAATACAGGAACGCCAGTTCCAGGTGGCTTTTCATTTGAACAAGCTACTTATTTACTTAATTTGTTGGCACAGTCTGGTAAAGAAATAATTGGTTTTGATTTGGTCGAAGTGGCACCCGGAGAAAATGACGATTGGGACGGAAATGTAGGCGCAAGAATGTTATTTCATATGTGTGGCATTTTTGCCAAATCTCAAAAACTAAACGTTGGAAATAGAATTCAGTTTTAAAAATCAAACCAAAACAGATTTAATTTAAACTACATAAGTAGTATATAGTATATGTCAAAGCAAACACCAAAAAAAATTGCAATAGTAGGTTCCGGATTAGTTGGAACTTTATTAGGAATTTATCTCAAAAAACGAGGACACACCGTTCATGTTTATGACAGAAGTCCAGATATTCGAAAAATCAATTTTTCAGGACGATCAATTAATCTTGTTTTGTCAGATAGAGGTGTAAAAGCGTTATGCAATGTGGGCTTAGATCAGGAAGTTTTAGGAATAGGAATTCCTGTTGATAAACGTGCCATTCATACCGAAAAAGATACCGTAAATGAACAGTTTTATGGTAAAGACGGTGAAGTAATTTATTCACTTTCCAGAGGTTTGTTGAATAGAAAAATGGTGGATTTAGCAGAAAAAGCAGGCGTGGTTTTCTTCTTCGAAGAAAAAGTATGGGATGTCGATTTGACTTCAGCAACGATTTCTATTGGTGATTTTGAAAAAGGGGAGTGGACTACACATGATTATGACATTACTTTTGGTGCCGATGGCGCTTTTTCCAGAATCAGACATAAAATGCAACGTCAAAGCATGTTTAATTATTCGCAAGAATTTTTAAATATTGGTTATAAAGAATTAAATATTCCCGCCAACGCTGATGGTACACATAAATTAGATAAAAACTCTTTACATATTTGGCCTCGAGGCAATTTCATGTTAATGGCTTTGGCCAATTTAGATGGTAGTTTTACCTGTACACTTTTTATGCCGCATGATGGTGAAAATTCGTTCGAATCTATAAAAAGCAAGGAACAATTGGTCGGTTTCTTTGCTAATCATTTTCCCGATACTAAAGAAGTAATACCAGATTTAGTGGAGGATTTTTTTAAAAATCCAACTAGTTATTTGGTAACTATGAAGTGCTTTCCTTGGACCTTCAGCGATAAAGTAGCGCTTATAGGCGATGCTTGTCATGCTATTGTACCCTTTTACGGACACGGAATGAATGCGGGATTTGAAGACATTACCGTTTTAGAGGAAATGTTTGAAAAATATGGTGATGATTGGGCAAACTTATTAAATGATTACGAAAATTCTAGAAAACCAAATGCAGATGCCATTGCTGAACTTTCGTACAGAAATTTTATGGAAATGAGTTCTAAAACAGCAGATGCCAATTTCTTATTACAAAAGAAAATAGAAAAATGGTTTTCAGATAAACACCCTCAATTATGGGTGCCGTTATATTCTCGTGTAACTTTTAGCCATCAACCTTATTCCGAAGCATTAGCAATTGGCGACAGACAAAATGAAATCATGCAAGAAGTATTACAAATGGAAAACATTAACCAAATTTGGAACAGTCAAGCAGTTGAAAGTAAGATTATTGATCTTCTAAAAAAATAATTTTTATCGGTTTGAATAGAAAATAAAACTTCAGCATCTTGTTTTAAAATTTTAATTGTATTTGATTTTGTAAAAATTAATCAAAATCGGAAAAACTTTACAGTATCTTAACATTAGAAGTCATATAATTATCTTAATTTTATTGAATAATTATTAAAAAATAACACTAAAACTTGAAAATAATCATGCTATGTCTGTTTTTTGGTATGATTGTTGCATATTTTCAAAAAGTTAATGTAAATTTTACGAAATTAGTTTTTTTTTCAAATCTAATTCACATAAATTTGCGACTATCAAAATAAAAATGAAATCAAATAATTAATCAATTCAAACTAAAAAATTTTAAAAAATGGGACAGGATTTAAACGTTTCTGTAGAGAACAAAGGAAGCAAAGGAAGTAGTGTTTTTGCATCTTTAACTATTGTTATTTGTATAGTTATTGGCGCTTTATTATGGAAATTTGTAATGGGAGCACCAGCAAACTTTATTAAAGGTGATCCATTAGGACAGCCATTACCAGGAAACTATTTAGGAATGGTTTATAAAGGCGGTATGATTGTTCCTGTATTAATGGGATTATTATTAATGACAATCGTTTTCTCTGTAGAAAGATTTAACGTTTTGAAAAAAGCAGCTGGAAAAGGAAATTTAGATAACTTCGTAAAAGATGTTTTATCTCAAATTAAAACTGGAGATGTTCAAGGAGCAATGGCTGCATGTGACGCTCAAGAAGGTTCTGTTGCCAATGTAATTAAAGCAGGTTTATTAAAATCTGAACAAGTTAAAAAAGACGGGTTAGACGTTGATACAGCTACAGAAAACATTACTAAAGAAGTAGAACAAGCCACAGCATTAGAAATGCCAATGTTAGAAAAACACTTAACTATTATCTCTACATTAGTATCAATTGGTACATTATTAGGTTTATTAGGAACGGTATCTGGTATGATTAAAGCATTCGCTGGATTAGCAGAAGGTACTCCAGACCAAGCTGAATTAGCTAATGGTATTTCTGAAGCGTTAATTAACACAGCTACAGGTATCTCAACTTCTACTTTAGCAGTAATCGCTTATAACTATTTTACTTCAAAAATTGATACTTTAACTTATTTTATTGACGAAGCTGGTTTCGCAATTTCTCAAGCTTACAAAAGAGCTAAAGGAAGCAACTAAGATTTCATAAAATAATTATTAAGTTTAAATAAAGTAAAATGGCAAATATAAAAACATCTAAAAAAAGCACAAGAATCGACATGACGGCCATGTGTGACGTTGCGTTTTTGTTATTGTCCTTTTTTATTATGACAGCAACATCAAAAGTACCTGAGCCAAAGCCAGTAGATACGCCTGCGTCAACCATAAAAGCTAAATTGCCAGAAAGAAACTTATTCACTATTACTGTTGGTGATAGCGCAGTATATATTGGAATGTCTGAAAGAGAAACCAGAATTGCTGCTTTAGAAGCTATGTCGTTAAAATATGATATCGCCTTCACACCACAAGAAATAAATGAGTTTTCTTTATTAGATTCATTCGGTGTTCCTTTGGAACAATTAAAGTCTTTATTAGCTTTAAAAAATGCTGATAGAAACAAACCAGGTACGCAAGTTGGTATTCCTTACAAAGGAGATATTTCTGAAAATGAATTGTCTTTCTGGGTATATTATGCAAATGCGGCTGTTGTTATGGAACAACAAGCTAAAGGAGCAGAAAAGATTAAGGAGATTGAAATAGCTATAAAAGGTGGTTCTAAAGAAAAATATACTGTTGTTAAGAATATTTTTGATATTCTTCAAAAACAAAATATGAATGATTTTTATTTAGTAACTTCTCTAAGAGATGAAGATTTTTAATTAAAATAAAAAAATAACATGGCAGAATTAAATACCGGTGGCGGTGGCGGTAAAGGCGGTAAAGTAAGAAGTAAAAAATCGAATCCAGGAGTTGATTTAACAGCAATGGTAGATTTGGCTTTCTTACTGATTACCTTCTTTATCCTAACAACCACATTGTCTAAGCCACAATCTATGGATTTAGCTTTACCAGATAATACAAAAACAGATGATCCTAACCCACCAGAAACTCCAGCTTGGAGAACTTTAACGGTTGTTTTAGGAAAAAATGATAAGTTAGTGTATTATATTGGTATGACTGATGCACCTTACATGGAAGATGGTTTAAATGGAAAACCAAAGTTAGATAACTATGGAGGAAAAGGTATCAGAAAAGCACTTTTGATACATAATAAATATGTAATGGATCGTGTTGAAAACCCAAAAACACAAGGAATGACGGTGCTTATTAAAGCAAGTAAATCGGCAAATTATAAAAATTTGGTTGACATTTTAGATGAAATGGCAATAGTGAAACCGTTTTCTTATTCAATTGTAGATGTAACTCCAGGCGATTTAAAAATGCTTGAAGACAATAAAATTAAATAACATAACTTTAAATATATAAAAATGAGTGAAATTCAAAACATTAGCGAAGCTAGTTTACTTGACAATATATTCGAAGGACGTAATAAAAGTTATGGAGCATACGAATTAAGAACAAATAGTTCAAAAAGAACAGTTTTTGCATTACTTGTTTCTTCAATATTTTTTATTGTGTTGGTTTTTGCTTTATATCTTTCAATGAAAAGTAAAGATAAAGTAGAAGATAAAATTACCAAGGTAGAACTTAAGAAAGTGAAAACGCCTATTAAAAAGGAAAAGAAAATTTTAGAACAAAAAAAGGTAGAACCTATTAAAAAGGTAAAATCTGTGGTTGACATCGTAAAGAATGTCCCTCCAGTTGTTGTAAACAAGAAAACAGTTGTAAATGAAATTCCTCCAGTTGATCCTGATAAAAAATCGGGTTCAGAAACGGCTAAAGGAGATGCAAATGCTAACCTTGATAAAGGAGCTGAATTAGCTAAAGAAGAACAAAAAGGAGATGATACAGATTACAATCAAATTTTTACCTCTGTACAAGTTCAAGCTTCGCCTCCAGGTGGGATGAATGCTTTCAGAAAACAAATTGCAAGTTCATTCCGTTTACCAGAAGTTGATGAAACCACTACTGGAAGTGTTATAGCAAAATTTGTTGTTTGGGATGATGGCTCTATTAGAGATGTTGTAATTGTAAAAGAAACTCCTGCAGGATTAGGTTTAGGAAAAGAGGCAATAAGAATCTTAAATAAATCTCCAAAATGGACACCAGGTGTATATAATGGTAGAAGTGTAAAACAATACTATACATTACCTATATCCATCCAAATTACAGCTAACGAATAATATGAATTGGTTAAATAAATTAAAACAGAAATCGCCCAAACAGCGATTTCTGTTTATTTTAGGACTTTTAATATTCTGTTTTTATTTAGTCTTGGCCTATTTGGTTGCTTTTTGGGATAATTTTCCTCTAGAAGTTGCCTTAACAAGAAGAAGAATATTTGGAGGTTTGCTAGTATTATATGCTGGTTTTAGATTATACAGATTATTAAATAGAGAAGATGAGTAACATGAAAAAAATTGCTGCTGTTTTTGTGCTTATTATTTTAGTGATTTTCGCTTGTAAAAAATCTGAAAATACCACTGTAGATGAATCTTACGTTAAAGGAAAAGCCACAATTTATGTAGACGAATCTTTATTGCCAATTGTGGAAGATCAAGAAATGGTTTTTGAAAGTAAATATCCTAAAGCCGCCATTACACTTATTCCAAATTCAGATTCGGATATTGTAAATTTATTGTTGCAACGAAAAATTGATATCGCAGTACTTTCCCATGAATTGACAAAAACTCAAGAAGATAAATTAAAAGCTAATGATGTAATTGGCAAAAACACACCTTTTTGTTCTGATGCCATTGCTGTTATTGTTAACGCAGGAAATTCAAAAACTACTATTACAACTTCAGAAATTTATGATGTTTTAAATGGGAAAAAAACGGATGTGCAATTTGTGTTTGATAACGAAAATTCTAGCACATTAAGTTATTTAATGGATAAAGCGAATGTTAAATCTTTATCAAAAAGTGTCACAGCTTTGAAAAACAACCTAGAAGTTATTAAATTTGTCTCCGAAAATAATAATTCAATAGGTTTTGTTGGCGTAAATTGGCTCTTGAATCCATCAATTGAATTGGAAAGCACAATTAAAAAAGTCAAAGTTTTAGCTGTAGGAAAAAGTATTCAAAAAGCGGTAAAACCTACTCAGTCATACATAGAAACAGAAGAATATCCATTTATAAGAAAAATATATTTGATAAATTATCAAGGAAGAACAGGTTTAGGCATGGGTTTTGCTTCTTTTGTTAAAAGCGAAGTGGGACAACGCATTACTCTTAAATCAGGATTAGCGCCAATTAAGATTCCAACTAGAGAAATCAGAATTATAAAAAACAATAAATAGAAATAAAAAAGTAGAAATGAGAACAGTTATTTTATCAAGTTTTGCCACTATTTTTGCTGCAGTTGCGGTAAACGCTCAAGATTTAGAGCAAGTTAAGAAAACAATTGATGCCGAAAAATTTTCAGATGCTAGAAAATCATTACAGTCGATGGTTGAAACTGCACCAGATAAAGGTAAAAATTATTTTTATTTAGGTCAAGTATATTTAGCTTTAGAAAAACAAGATTCGGCTAAAGTATATTTTGATAAAGGTAAAGCAGCAAAAGATGCAGGTCATTTAAATTTAATTGGTTTAGGTCAGTTGGAGTTGCTAGATGGAAAAGTTTCAAATGCAGAAGCCAATTTTTCAGCAGCATTAGCATTAGCAAAAAAGAAAAACACCGAAGAACAAATTTTTATTACGCAAGCTTATTTAAAAGCTGCTAATCCAGATGTTTCTAAAGCTTTAGCAGCAGCTAAATTAGCTGTGGCAAGTGATGCGAAATCAGCGCAAGCACAAATTGCTTTAGGTGACGCTTTGGTAGCGAATAAAAACATCAATGATGCCTATGTGGCTTACAGAACAGCTGGTGAACTTGACAAAACATCATTAAGAGCCCCTTTGCAATTGGCGATTATTACAAGAAATGCACAAGCGTTCCCAGAAGCGATAAAAGCATTTAATGATATTTTGGCAATCAATCCAAGTTACGGACCAGCTTTTCGTGAAAAAGCAGAAACTAATTTAGCTTGGGCGTATGCAAAAAAATCACTTTTCGAAGAAAAAATTGCAGCCGCTTTAGAGGATTATAAAAAGTACATGAGTTTGACAGATGTTTCTACAGATGCGAAAATTAAATATGCCGATTTCTTAATCTTATCAAAAAAATGGAAAGAATTAGAAACGGAAGCTTTAGCTATTCAAAAATCGGATAAAATAAATCCGAAAGTATTCAAATATTTAGGGTATGCTTATTCAGAAAATGGAAATCCTGAAGGCGCTATTAAGTCACTTGCCGATTATATGACTAAAGTAGAAGCTAAAAAAATCAATGGAAAAGATTATTTGTATTTGGCAAAAGCGAAATTAGGGACTTCAATGGACGATAAAGGAATTATTTCTAATCAAGCTAGATTCACAGACGCCATTTCAGATTTAACTAAAGCATCAGAATTAAATCCAAATTTAAATACAGAATTTACCGAAATCGGAATTAAATTGTATTCTGGAAAAGCGTATTTAGAAGCTGCAAAATTATTTGAATTGGCAGTCAAAAACACAAATTCTAAAAGTTACAGCCGTGATAATTTTTTATTGGGGAATTCAATTTTGTTCTATGCAGAAAGTAAAACGGAGGCACAAAAAGCAACACTAACTGCAGAATTTGTAAAAGCAAATAATGCCTATGCAGAAGCAATCAAAATCTCTCCAAATACTCAAGATGTGTATTTTTACAAAGGACAATTAAATAGAGTAATCGGAACACCAGAATCTAATGCGCAAGCTGTCTTGGATTATGAAGGTTATGTAAAAACAGTAACCGCAAAAGGCGAAACAGAACTATTAAAAGCAGCAGTGAGAGAAAACCTATTTGAAACCTATTCATTTATTGGAGCAAATTATGCTACAACTGATAAAGCAAAAGCGATAGAAAATTTCAAAAAAGCAGCAGAAATTAATCCAAATGATGTTTTCGTAAAAGAATCATTACAAGCATTAAATAAATAAAATATCATAATATTTATTAAAAACCGATAGCGAAAGTTATCGGTTTTTTTATGTGCTATTTCCATCTGATAAACTTTTGCCTTTTACCCTAAATAAATTACCTTTGCAATCAATATACAAAACATGCTCAATAAAGAAACTCAATTACTTGTAGACAAAGGCGAAATGCTTCCCTTAATGGAAGAATTTTACACCATTCAAGGCGAAGGATATCATACTGGAACAGCAGCGTATTTTATTCGCGTGGGTGGTTGTGATGTAGGTTGCCATTGGTGCGATGTAAAAGAAAGTTGGAATGCGGATTTACATCCACCAACAGCAGTAGAAAATATAATTACGAATGCCAAAAAATATGCAGAAACAATCGTAATTACTGGAGGCGAACCTTTAACATGGAATATGAATCCGATTACTACGCAATTAAAAAAAGCAGGATTAATTGTACATATTGAAACTTCTGGTGCTTATGATGTTACTGGAAATTGGGATTGGTTTTGTTTGTCGCCCAAGAAAAATAAATTGCCTGTAGCTTCAGCTTACGCCATCGCAAACGAGTTAAAAGTGATTATTCATAATAAACACGATTTTATTTTCGCCGAAGAACAAGCAGAAAAAACAAATGAAAACGCTATTTTGTTCTTACAACCCGAATGGAGCAAAAAAGAAGAAATGACACCACTAATTGTAGAGTATGTGATGAATAATCCAAAATGGCGCGTGTCTTTGCAAACTCACAAATATTTGAATATTCCTTAATAAGAGAAATTCCAAAAAATAAATTCCAAACTCCAACCAAATACTTTCAGTTGGAGTTTGGAATTTTTTTTATTGGAATTTAAACAAATAATCTCGCTAAATAATCAAAATGCTCACCTTCTAGTATGAATTCACATTGTAAACCGTTGGTAATTGCTGCATTTTGAAGTGTGTTGTAATCTAAATATAACCAAGGAAAAGTGTCTTCTGTTTCTCCTTTGTATTGCACCGTAAAAGTCAATTCGCCATAATATCCTTTAGCTGGAATGCTATACGCGCCATCTTCATCTTGATCATACATGTAAATTAAATCGGAAGAATCAATTAAAATTTGCCCGTTTTCATTTAATAAAGATTTTAATTTCTGTAAATAGTTGCCTGTTTCTTTCAATGTTCCAAAGATGCCTGTGCCATTCATTAATAGGAGTATGGTATCAAATTTTATGGTAACGTCTAAATCTAATATATCCTGAACAAATACATTTTTCAGACCTCGAAGTTGACAAGCTTTTACTACATTTTTAGAAATATCAATAGCAGTAACTTCTAAATTTCTATCGTTTTGTAATATCAAAGAATGACTTCCAGCACCGCAACCTATATCTAAGACTTTTCCTTTGGCTAATTCTAAAGCTTTTTGTTCCAATTTTGGCATTTTATCGTAGGTTCTAAATAGATAAGAAACGGGCATTTCATCAGCTTCTGAAATAGAAGTTTCGGTAATTAAATCTTCAGGTAAATTATTCGTTTTGTAATCTAATATGGCTTTTCCAAAAAGGTCTTTCATTTTGTCATTACGAGGTATAAAGCAATCTTCCCTCAAATTATAGGTTAATAAATTAAAATCGTAGCTTTGCGCTTCATTCAATTACAACATGTTAAAACCAGCACTAAACGAAATTCAAAAACTAGCCAAAGATACACATATTGAAACTAAAAAATATTTCGATAAGTTAAAAAAACGTGTACCAAAAAATTTAGATTATGTGATGCAAGATTTGCACGATGCCGAATTTAAAAAAACCGATTGTTTAGCATGTGCCAACTGCTGTAAAACGACAGGACCTTTATTCACAGATGCCGATGTGGAGCGAATTTCGAAACATTTAAAACAAAAACCACAACAGTTCATCAATCAGTTTTTACGTGTAGATGAAGATAATGATTATGTGTTGAAATCAGTCCCTTGCACGTTTTTAGATGCAGACAACAAATGTTTTATTTACGATGTGCGTCCAAAAGCGTGTAGAGAATTCCCACACACAGACAGAAAAAAGTTCAATCAAATTACGGATTTAACTTTACTAAACGTTGCCGTTTGTCCCGCTGCTTTTAATATTGTGGAGAAGATGAAATTAAAAATGCCTTTGTAATTTAGTTGTAAATTAGATATTTCTTTCTCATTTCTTTAAATGTAGTCAAATCAACTTCCCAGCTTTTTCTAATTTCTTTTTCAGAAACGCCATTTACAATTTGCTCATGTAGTTTTTTGGTCCCAGCTAATTTGGTAAAAAAATCATTAAAAAAATTAGCTTTGTCTGAAGTATTGGCATATGCTTTTAGAAGCCATTTCAACTCTAAACGAGTTACTTTTTTAATTTTAGTCAAATCTTCTCCGTAACATAAAATGTCTTTATGCATTGGTTCTTTTGCACCAAAATTCGGAATTGGGGTAAATGAAAAATCAGTTTTAATTAAAAATGGGGAGCCATAAATTTGAAATTGTTTTTCTGAACCTCTTCCCACACTTACATTAGTGCCTTCAAAAAAACACAAACTAGCATATAAATTTATCGATTGATCATTTGGTAAATTTGGAGAGGGTTTTACGGGTAAGCTGTACTTCATTTCTCTTTTGTAGTTTGAACAAGGAACCACTTGCAATTTACATTGGATTCCATTGGCTAACCATTTTTCTCCGTTTATCATTTTGGCATATTCTCCAATAGTCATACCATGTAAAACAGGAATAGGGTGCATGCCTACAAAACTTTTATGTTCCATTTCTAATAAAGGGCCATCAATAATATTTCCATTCGGATTGGGTCTGTCTAAAACTAAAAGTTCAATATTATTTTCCGCACATGCTTCCATCACATAATGTAATGTAGATATATAGGTGTAAAATCTAGCGCCCACATCCTGAATGTCAAAAATTATCACATCAATATCGGCCAATTGCTCAGATTTTGGTTTTTTGTTGTTTCCGTATAGCGAAATTATTGGCAAATTGGTTTTTATGTCTTTGCCATCTTTAATGACTTCACCAGCATCAGCAGTTCCTCTAAATCCGTGTTCAGGGGCATATATTTTTTGTAAATCAACTTTTTTTTCTAAAAGAAAATCAACTAAGTGCTTTTTGTTTTCAACTATTCCTGTAGGATTTGTAACAATACCAATTTTCTTATTTTCAAATAAAGGCAAATAGGCGTTAAAGTTTTCAGCACCAGTTTTTATGGCTAAGTTTTTGATTTTTTGGCTTGGTATTTCTATGGCTTTTGACTTTTGACTTTCGACTTTTCTCTTTTTCACAGAAGAACATCCAAAAGAAAATAATAGTATTAAAATAAATAAAAACGTATTTTTGAACTCAAATTTCATAAAAGTATATTTTGAATTTAGAATATTTTATTGCAAAACGACTTATAGTTTCTAAAAGTTATAAAAGTAGTGTTTCTTCGCCAATTATAAAAATTGCTATTTTGGCCATTGCCTTAAGTATTTTTATGATGGTCATCTCTGTTGCAACTGGTGTGGGATTGCAACAAAAAATACGAGAAAAAATCGCTGCTTTCAACGGGCATGTAATACTTTCAAATTTCGATGACAACCAATCTCAAGTTACTGCCGAACCTATTGACGCTAAATGGCTGTCCGTTTCTCAGCTAAAAAAAAATAGTTTCATCACTCATGTGCAACCCGTTATCACAAAAGGCGCTTTAATTAGGACTAAAACGGACGTGGAAGGCATTATTTTTAAAGGTGTAGACGCTTCCTATCAATGGAAAAATCTAGAAGAATTTTTAGTAGCAGGTAAAATCCCCACTTATAAATACGGTGATATTAATGAAGTGTTAATTTCTCAGTTTCTAGCCAATAGATTAAAATTGAAAGTTGGTAATTCGTTCTCTACTTTTTTTATGAAAACTCAAGGTAAACTGCCAAGTGTCCGAAAATTTAAAATTGCAGGTATCTATAATTCAGGTTTTCAAGAATTTGATTCTTCATATATAATTGGCAACATACAACATCTGCAACGTATAAATAATTGGCAACCCAATCAGTTTGGGGCTTATGAGATTTTCATAGACGACTTTTCAAAATTAGACCAACGAGCTCAAGAAATCTATAAAACCATACCGCCTACATTCAATAGTGTATCCATTTCTGAAAAATATTTTAGTATTTTCGAATGGCTAAAACTTTTCGATTTCAATATTTTGGTTATTTTAATCATAATGATTGCTGTAGCAACTATAAATATGGTAGTTGCACTATTAGTTTTAATTCTCGAACGCACCCAATTGATAGGTATGTTAAAAGCACTTGGAGCTAATAATTGGTCCATACGAAAAATATTTTTATACAACGCCGCTCACCTAATTTCACGAGGATTACTTTGGGGAAATGGAATCGCTATTTTGTTATTAGTAATTCAAAAAAAATTCCAAATTATTAAACTCAATCCAGAAAGTTATTACGTTTCTTCAGTCCCTATTGATGTAAATTTCTTTTACATATTTCTTTTAAATTTAGGAACGATTTTAATTTGTATATTGATTTTGCTAATTCCTTCTTACCTAATAACTAAAATATCTCCAATTAAAGCTTTGAACTTTAATTAGCAGCTTTTCCTGCTTTCCGCTCTATCTTTTTGTATAGTGGTCTTTAAGAAAAGTAAAGCCCATTATACAAAAAGGATGCCGCTACAATCAGGGCTATGGCAATTATTTCCATAAGAATCCTGCCTTTCAAT
>NZ_JBIPMS010000002.1:0-46787 GCF_044368995.1 Flavobacterium sp.
GCGGTTGGATTGTCTTTTTGACGGCGATTGAATTCGGGTTGTAAATTCGATAAATGCTCTTCTACAGCTTCCTCGGCATATTGTTGCATGCGCGAATCGATAGTAACATAAATTTTTAAACCAGCCGTGTACAAATCAATTTCTTCTCCTTTTTCGTCTTCAATGGCTTTGATGATAGGTTTTAAACTTTCCCGTAAGTATTCTCTAAAATACGTAGCCGTTCCTTCTGCATGACTTTCTGGTTTGAAGTTTATTTTTACAGGAACTCGCTTCAATTCTGCTGCCTTTGCTTCCGATAAATACTTGTTTTTTACCATTTGGTCTAAAACGGTATTTCTACGTTTAAATACTCTTTCTTTTCTTTTTTCTTTGGTAGGATTGAATAATGCTGGGTTTTTTAGCATTCCAACAAATAAAGCACTTTCTGCTAAAGTTAAATCTTTAGGTTCTTTATTCATGTAGATTTTTGAAGCGGAACGAATGCCGACTGCGCTATTTACAAAATCTACTTTGTTTAGGTATAATGCTATAATTTCTTGTTTGGTATATTGACGTTCTAATTTTGTAGCAATAATCCACTCTTTGCATTTTTGAATGACACGAAATGGTAAAAATTTAGAGCCTTCACCATGAAATAAATTTTTGGCTAATTGCTGGGTGATTGTACTTGCTCCGCCGCTTCCTCCTAAACTGGAAATGGCTCTTAATGTTCCTCTTGCATCTACACCAGAATGTTCGTAAAAACGTTCGTCTTCTGTAGCTATTAAAGCATCTACTAAATGTTTTGGTAAATCTTGATATTTAACCGGTGTTCTGTTTTCTTTATAAAATTTTCCTAAAGTAACGCCGTCTGAAGAAATAATTTCTGTCGCGATATTGGTATCTGGATTTTCTAATTCGTCAAACGAAGGCATTTTTCCGAAAAATCCCCACGATGCCAAAAGAAAAAACAATAAAAGGCCACCAAAAGTGTAACCGAATAATTTCCAAAATTTTCTAACGTAATCTGAATAACTGACTTGGGTGTTGTTAGTTGCCATTTGTATCTTTATTTTCTTTTTTCTATTCTAAATCCTAAATCTGTAATGCCGGTTAAGTCTTTTACGCCTTGTACTTTTCCTGTTTGTCTAACAGCATGTTCAACTTCTACCGTATATTTCCCGGCTTTTTCAAAACTATAATTTTCTTTGTACCACAGTTTGCTTTCTTTTACATCTGAAAAACCAGTTCCTAATAAACTACCGTCCGGATTTGCCATTTGGTATTCTAAAGTATCTACTAGTACTTTTCCGTTTGGCTGATTTAACGATACTATTAAAAACAAATTATTATATGGATACTCGTTGTTGTTTCTAACGTTTAAATATAAATTATATACGCTTGTGGTGTCTTTTTGTTCAAAAGTAAAAGCGGCTTTTTTGTTTTTTTTCCAAGTGCCATCAAAGGCATAATATTCATCAAAAACTTGTTTTTTGTCGCAAGAAATTACCACAAAAATCAAGAAAAAACTTACTATTTTAAAAAAAGTATTATTCATTTTTCTTAAACGGTTTCTTTTTTCTTTTATTATTATTGTTTGGTTTTCTTTTAGGTTGATCAAAACGTGTTAGACTATCTTGCCCTACAACATTTTCGAATTTTTTCTCCACATTTAGGGTTGAAACTTCTTCTACAAAGTCTTCTAATTGTGCGATTTTTTTACCTTGTTTGTTAATGGCAACAATTTCATTGGCTTTTTCTGCGGTTAGCGTGTGCCAATGAGCTGGAGCGTTTGCGTAAGAAAACCACATTAAATTTTTGAAAATATCTATTTTTTGGCAATACGCATCGCCTTTATCGGTAAGTAATTTTGTGTCCATGTCTGGCAAGCCTTTTAGTGCATCTAAATACGTGTCTAATTCGTAATTTAAACAACATTTAAGCTTTCCACATTGCCCTGCTAATTTTTGTGGATTTAAAGATAATTGCTGGTATCGTGCTGCTGAAGTATTTACGCTTCTAAAATCTGTTAACCAAGACGAGCAACATAATTCGCGTCCACAAGAACCAATTCCGCCTAAACGAGCAGCTTCTTGACGGAAACCAACCTGTTTCATTTCTATACGGATTTTAAATTCGCCAGCGTATTCTTTAATCAATTGTCGGAAATCTACACGGTCATTTGCAGTATAATAAAACGTAGCTTTTGAACCATCGCCTTGGAATTCGATATCCGAAATTTTCATTTCTAATTTAATCGCTATGGCAATTTCACGCGCACGAACTTGAATGCCGTCTTCTTTATTTCTAACGCCATGCCAAATATCGATGTCTTTTTGAGTCGCTTTGCGGTATACTTTAGGAATTTCGGCGTTGTCTTTTACGTTTTTCTTGTTCATCTGAACACGAACTAATTCGCCAGTTAGAGACACCAAACCCACATCGTGACCAGAAGAAGCTTCTGTAGCCACTACATCGCCGATGCTTAAAGTAAGTTTTTCGGTGTTTCTAAAAAATTCTTTTCTACCGTTTTTAAAACGTATTTCTACACAATCAAACGGTGCTTGCCCGCCTGGTAACGTCATATTGGCTAACCAATCGAAAACTGTTAATTTGTTGCAGCTATCGGTGCCGCAAGTCCCATTATTTTTACACCCCTTTGGTGCACCACCATCGGAAGTTGAACAACTTGTACATGCCATAATTTATATATATTGATCGCCTCAAAAAATTGAAACTACTTTTCAACTATTATTTTGAGTGTAAAGATAGCATTTTTTTGACTGAATTTAAACTTTTGGTTTTTCAAGTTGTTACAAACAAAAAAACCTGTTACATCATTATAACGCAACAGGTTTCATTTTCTTATGAATTTCAATTATATTTTATATATTTTATCTGATTCTCTAATTTTAAATGGGACTACAAAAGTTACTTTATCACCAGGTTTGGCTAAGGTGTCTTCGATTCCGTTAATTAACATTGTCCCCACTTGCATTTTCTCATTTCCGGTTGTAGGTCCTGAAATAAAAATGGTATCTCCTGTTTTTAATTCTTGGTTTTCTATTAAAAATTGGCCTACTTGTGCTTTGGTAAAATAATGTTGGCCTTTGCCAATATATATTTTTCTTTCTGTGGTTAATTTTCGCTTTCTAATTTGGGTAACCGCCGAAACTTTTACTGGTTTTTGAGCGATTTCTTCAAAAATATTTCGCTCCGAATTTTGTTTGAATTTTAACGCCGGTGATTTCCCTTTCTGAAAAATCATATTGCCGTTTTTTAATCCTTTTCTGCGGTTTTCTTGTTCCTCTAAAGGCAAATAAATGGTTGTTACACAACTTGTAGAACAACAGTTTTCCATTTTTTCAGCACACGAATCGCACTGAATAAATAATAAATGACACGCTTCATTGGCGCAATTTACATGCGTATCACAAGGTGCGCCACATTGGTGACATTGCGAAATAATATCGTCTGTAATTCGTTCGCCTAAACGGTGGTCGAATACAAAGTTTTTACCAATAAATTTACTTTCTAAACCTTCTTCCTTAATTTGTTTGGCATAGTTAATAATGCCGCCTTCTAACTGAAAAACGTTTTTAAACCCTTGGTGTTTGTAATAAGCAGAGGCTTTTTCACAACGAATACCCCCTGTACAATACATCACTAAATTTTTATCTTCTTTGAAGTCTTTCAATTGCTCGTTGATAATGGGTAAACTTTCACGGAACGTTTCTACATCTGGCGTAATCGCACCTATAAAATGTCCGACTTCACTTTCATAATGATTTCTAAAATCTACTACGATCGTATTTGGGTCTTCTAAAATTTGATTGAATTCTTTGGCGTTCAAATGTACGCCTTTGTTGGTTACATCAAAAGTTTCGTCGTTCAATCCATCGGCCACAATTTTGTGTCGTACTTTTATGGTTAATTTTAAAAAAGAATGGTCATCATGTTCTACGGCAATATTCAAACGAATGCCTTTCATAAAATCGTAGGTTTCTAATGTGTCTCTAAAAGCATCAATGTTTTCTGCCGGAACAGACATTTGGGCATTTATACCTTCTTTAGCAACATAAATTCGCCCTAAGGCATCTAATTTGTTCCATTTCAAAAACAACTCATTTCTAAATAATGTGGGATTTTCAATTTTGGCATACGCATAAAAAGAAAGCGTTACTCGTTGACCGGCTTGGTCAATTAACTTGGCTCTTTCTTCTGCGCTTAAGGTGTTGTACAGTTGCATGCTATAAACATTTTAAGGTTAGAGACGTGATAATCACGACTTAAAGAAATAAATAAACAAATTCTAAATGGAAGAATTCGATAGCAAAGGTAGAAATATTTTTTAATTGAAATGCATCAAGAAATTTACAAACAAAATTTGTTGCAATAAAAAAATTCTGTATTTTTACGAAAAATTAAATATTATGAGCACCGAAAAAGAAGCAAAATTAAAAGCCTTACAACTAACATTAGACAAATTAGACAAAACGTACGGTAAAGGAACTGTAATGAAAATGGGTGATTCTGCAGTAGAAGAAGTAGAAACCATTTCATCAGGATCTTTAGGTGTAGACATTGCATTGGGCGTAAATGGGTATCCGAAAGGAAGAATTATCGAAATTTACGGACCGGAATCTTCTGGTAAAACTACCCTAACCTTACACGCCATAGCAGAAGCACAAAAAGCAGGTGGAATTGCCGCATTTATTGATGCAGAACACGCCTTTGACCGTTTTTATGCCGAAAAATTAGGTATTGATATTGATAATTTAATTATTTCTCAACCTGATAACGGAGAACAAGCATTAGAAATTGCGGAAAGTTTAATTCGTTCAGGCGCTGTAGATATTGTAGTAATTGACTCGGTTGCAGCTCTAACGCCAAAAAGTGAAATTGAAGGCGATATGGGTGACAGTAAAATGGGATTACACGCCCGTTTGATGTCGCAAGCGTTAAGAAAATTAACAGGAACCATTCATAAAACAAAATGTACCGTATTTTTTATCAATCAGTTGAGAGATAAAATTGGGGTGATGTTTGGAAGTCCTGAAACTACAACAGGTGGAAACGCATTGAAGTTTTACGCTTCGATAAGAATTGACATCAGACGTTCTTCCCAAATTAAAGATGGCGACACAGTAATTGGTAACAGAACGAGAGTAAAAATTGTAAAAAATAAAGTAGCACCGCCATTTAGAACTGCAGAATTTGATATTATGTACGGAGAAGGAGTTTCTAAAGTGGGTGAAGTTTTAGACTTAGCTGTAGATTTTGAAATTATCAAGAAAAGTGGCTCTTGGTTTAGTTATGGCGAAACCAAATTAGGACAAGGAAGAGATGGTGTAAAACAACTTATCAAAGACAATCCAGAATTAATGGATGAGTTAGAAGTTAAAATTAAAGAGTTCCTAAAAGAACAAAACGCATAATACAACAAATCATTCTTTTTAGGATGGTTTTTTGATTAAAATCAAATTGACTATTCAAATTATTTAAAAAGTTTTATTATGAAAAAATTAATAGCACTTATCTGTATTTTTGTATTTTCTATTTCATGTACACAAGAATATGATGGGCCAAGAGTTCATTTAGAATTAGTTCCCGTAGAATCGGTTGTTTTGCCGACAACTTTTACAGTAAATACTATTAACGAAATAGAAGTTACCTATTCAAGACCTTCTAGTTGCCATGGTTTTGAAGGTTTTTATTACACTAAAGACGATTTTAATAGAACTATTGCTGTACTAAATTACGTGATAGAAGAACAAGGATGTTTGCCTTTACTCAATCAATTGCAAACGGAAATTTTAAGATTTAAACCAGCTACTTCAGGCACTTATCTTTTAAAGTTTTGGAAAGGTAAAGACGCCAACGGAGTTAATCTTTATGAAGAATTTTCAGTTGTTGTACCATAATAAAAACGCCTTTTAGGGCGTTTTTTTTGCTTATTATTTTTGAAGTTCCGTTAAAATAATATCTCTAACTTCTTGTTTTAAAAGATTTTTATCATTCATAGTTTTTCCTATTGTGGAAATGGGCGCATGCACTTTCGCTCTCATTTTTCCTGGCGAACCACTAAAAAAAGTATAGGAAAAGCGTTTTTTGTTGTCGTAAAAAGTCACGGGAATTATTGTAAGTTGGTGTTCTATTGCAATTCGGAAAGCGCCGTCTTTAAATTCGTCCAAAAGCACACTTTCATCGGGCACGCCGCCTTCAGGAAAAATACAAATACTCAATCCTTGTTGAATTCTGTTTTGCGCGCGTTCAAAAACAGCAAATCTACTTTTACTATTTTCTCGGTCAACCAAAATACAAACACGTTTGTAAATGAATCCAAAAATGGGAATTTTAACCAATTCTTTTTTTCCTACAAAAACAAATGGATGGTTTTTTACGGCCAATAGCATCAGCATAACATCTGCCATAGAAGTATGGTTGGCTACCAACATATAACTTTTACCTGCTTCAAAATTTTCAGTGCCTTTTATAGAATATCTAAAACCCATTCCAATTAATATAAATCGCGCCCAAAATCGTGCAATTTTAAAAAACAAAGGGTATGTTTTTTCGCTTAAAATGCTAATTAGTATGAGTGGAAATAATACTATTATTGGCAACAATACCAATAGGTAAAACCAGATACGGTACAGCAACCAAAACGGATATTTAAATAAATTCATTTCTTAAATTGTATTCGATTTTCAAAAGTAAACAATTTTAAAAAACTTATTCTTTTTTAGTTGCACCTTTTTACTTGGCTCTTTTTACTTAAAAACTTACATTTGCAAAAACAACATTCAATATGGCAAAAATATTAACAGGTGTTCAAAGCACAGGAACGCCACATTTAGGAAATTTATTAGGCGCAATTATTCCAGCTATACAAATGGCAAATAATCCTGCGAATGACTCGTTTTTATTTATTGCCGATTTGCATTCGATTACGCAAATTAAAAACGGAATCGAACTCAAACAAAACACCTATAGCACAGCTGCCGCTTGGTTAGCGTGTGGATTAGATACTAATAAAGTGGTTTTTTACAGACAATCAGATGTGCCACAAACCGCAGAATTGTCATGGTATTTGAGTTGTTTTTTCCCTTTTCAACGTTTGACATTAGCCCATTCTTTTAAAGACAAAGCAGATAGGTTGGAAGATGTAAATGCAGGATTGTTTTCTTATCCGATGTTAATGGCTGCCGATATTTTACTGTACGATGCCGAAATTGTGCCTGTTGGAAAAGATCAAATGCAACATATTGAAATTACTAGAGATGTGGCTTCCCGTTTTAACCATCAAATGGGTGAAACTTTTGTGTTACCGGTAGGAAAAACCAGTGAAGAAACGATGTTAATTCCTGGAACAGACGGGCAAAAAATGAGTAAATCGCGAAATAATTTTATCAATATTTTTCTGGATGATCAAGCTTTATTGAAACAAATAAAAGGCATTGAAACCGATAGCACACCTTTAGAAGATCCAAAAAATCCAGCTACTTGTAATGTGTTTGGTTTGTATAAATTATTGGCTTCTCCAGAAGAAACAGCAGATTTAAAAGCAAAATATTTAGCTGGAAATTATGGTTTTGGACACGCCAAACAAGCGCTATTTGATTTAATTGCTTACAACTTTAAAACCGAAAGAGAAAAATATAATCACTACATAAACAATCCTGCAGAAGTAGACAAATTACTTTTTGAAGGCGCAGCAAAAGCTGGAAAAGTTGCCGATAGCGTTTTGAAAAGAGTCCGTGAAAAATTAGGGTTTGTAACTATGTAGAAAGTTTAAAAGTCGTCAAGTCAAAAGTCTATATTGTTGTTATTTAAAAAGTTTTTTTAAAATAGTGTAAATTAGTTTCTGTTGTTTAATTATGTGTCTTTAAATTCCGTGTTTGTTCTTTTGACTTTATGACTTTTAAACTTTCGACTTAACCTACACCACTTCAAACAACTTGCCTGGCATAGGTCTAATGACGCCTTTTAACTCCATATTTAGTAACAAAGATGAAATTTTAAAAATAGGAAAGTCGCAATCTAAAGCTATAATATCCATTAGTTCATTGTCTTTATTTACTAAATAATCATAAATTTTTTGCTCGTCTTCCGTTAAGGAAACAAACAATTGTTTTTGCACGGATTTGCTTTCTTTTTTTGAATGAATATCCCAATTTAAAATATAAATCAAATCAGCCGCACTGTTTAATAAATGCGCGCGTTGCGTTTTGATTAAATTGTTACACCCTTGGCTAAATTTATCAGAAACTCTCCCCGGAACAGCGAAAACATCTCGGTTATAGTCATTTGCAATGCTGGCCGTAATTAACGAACCGCCTTTTTCTGCACTTTCAATAACAATTGTAGCTTCACACATACCCGCAACGATTCTGTTTCTTTTGATAAAATTCTCTCTTTCTGGATTGCTGGTGCTCCAAAATTCGGTCATAAAACCGCCGTTTTGTTCCATTTGAGAAACATACTTTTTATGTGATTTTGGATAAATTTGATTTAAACCATGAGCCAAAACACCAACAGTTTGTAAGTCATTTTGGATGGCAGCTTGGTGCGCTACAATGTCCACACCATAAGCAAAACCGCTAACAATAACGGGGTTTAAAGGCGCTAAATCTGATATTAGTTTTTTTGTGAAATCGATTCCATAGGGCGTAGTTTGTCGGGTTCCAACAATATTTATTAATTTTTTATTTTGCAAATCAATAGCCCCAGATTGAAACAAAATAATTGGTCCGTCTGCGCAATGTTTTAAGCGTTCTGGATAAGAATTTTCTTCAAAAGTAGTATAAGAAATGTTTTCGTCTTCTATAAAACGAAGTTCGTTTTCGGCCAATTGAAAAACAGCTTTTTCTTGTAAATTTTTGTAAAGATAATGACCAATTCCCTCAATGGCAACCAATGATTTTTTTGGAGTTTGAAAAACCGCTGAGGGTGAACCACAGTGCTTAATGAGTTTTTTGGCAACAACGTCACCAATACCTTCCACTTTTAAGAGCGCTAGCGTGTAAAATAATTCGTTATGTAACATGGCGTATAATATAATTTACAAATATATTTATTTTTTTAATATTTTGATGACATTCTGTAAAACGAAGAAAAATAATTTTAATATTGTTAATAAAAATTGTTAATAAAATTTTGTTTTTGGGCTTGAATTCTTAATTTTGCCTATATGAAGATAGAAAAACACATTTCAGAATTGTTGTACAGATACCAATGCGTGGGCGTTCCTGGCTTTGGAGCTTTCTTATGCGAATGGCAATCTGCACAAGTAATTGTGGGACAAAATTCATTTGCGCCGCCGAAAAAAGTAATTTCTTTTAATTCGAACATAAAAAATAATGATGGTTTATTGGCCAATCATATCGCATTACAAGAAAAAATTAGCTATGAAAAAGCGTTAAATAGCATTCAAACGCAAGTTGGTTTTTGGTTAGAGAAATTAGAAAATAAAGAACATTTAGTGTTAGAAAATATTGGTGAAATTTTTTCCAATTCCGAACATAATTTTGTTTTCAAACCCAATACAGCTATTAATTATTTGACAGATTCTTTTGGTTTGGCTGGTTTTAATTCGCCAGAAATAGCAAGAGCCAATCAAATACTTACTGATGTTGCTTCACTAACTGAGTCTATAATAGAAGCACCAATTTCAATAGAAGAAAGTGCTGAAAAAGACACGCCGGTTATTCCAATAAATGGTAAAAATCGCTCAAGTAATTGGTTAAAATACGCTGCGGCAGTAGCTGTTTTTGCTTCTGCGGGAACGTATGGTTACAAAATGTATTATGATTATACAATTAACCAACAAACTATAATTGTAGAAAAAACGGTACAAGAAAAAATAAATCAAAGAATTCAAGAGGCTACTTTTGTAATTCCAAATCCAATAAACGCAGTTGATTTAACTTTAGAAACAACGCATAATGGAAAATACCACGTGATAGCGGGCGCTTACAGAAGCAAACGAAACGCTACAAAAGCCATGAATGATTTACTTTCACAAGGTTTTGAAGCTCATTTGTTAACTGAAAACAAATATGGTTTGATACCTGTTGCTTTTGGGAGTTTTTCTAATTTAAATGAAGCTCAGAATTTAAAAATTCAAATAAAATCAAAAGATAGCGTCGACGCTTGGTTACTTATAGACTAATCCCAATTTTGGGATTTTTTTATGCCCTTTTTTTAATTCAGAGTTAGTATCTTTGTAAAAAAAATAATGCAAAACAAATATCCTTCAGATTCCGTAACTACACTAACCGATTTAGTGTTGCCTGGTGAAACCAACCCGCTGAATAATTTATTTGGTGGCGAATTATTAGCTCGTATGGATAGAGCCGCTAGTATTACTGCGCGCCGTCATTCGAGAAGAATTTGCGTTACGGCTTCGGTAAATCATGTGGCTTTTAATAGAGCTATTCCGTTAGGAAGCGTGGTTACAGTAGAATCTAAAGTATCGAGAACCTTCAATACTTCAATGGAAATTTTTATTGATGTTTGGATTGAAGACAGAGAATCAGGCATTAAAAACAAAGCCAACGAAGCCATTTATACTTTTGTAGCCGTTGATGAAACCGGAAGACCTATTCCAGTGCCACCCATTGAACCACAAACCGAATTAGAAATAGAACGTTACGACGCTGCACTAAGAAGAAAACAATTAAGCTTAGTATTAGCTGGAAAAATGAAACCTAGCGAAGCAACGGAGTTAAAGGCGTTGTTTACAAAATAATATATAACATGGATTTTTATAAATTAGCAATAAAAGAAATCAAACGAGAGACAAAAAATGCGGTTTCCATCGTTTTTAATATTCCACAAGAACTAAAATCAGCTTACCAATTTATTGCAGGTCAATATGTAACCTTAAAACTTACTTTAGACGGCACAGAACTTCGTAGAGCTTATTCTATTTGTTCTTCACCAAAAAGTGGTGAAATGCGAATTGCTATAAAAGAGGTAAAAAGCGGTGCTTTTTCAAGATTTGCCAACACAAAATTAGCTGTAGGCGATTTGTTAGAAGTAAGCATTCCCGAAGGAAAATTTACATTTGAAGCCAAACATGAGCATCAAAAAAGTTATGCCGCATTTGCTGCTGGTAGCGGAATTACGCCTGTTTTATCGATTGCAAAAAGCATGTTAGAAGAAGAACCAAATAGTACTTTTGTTTTATTTTATGGTAATAAAGACGAATCGGAAACTATTTTTCATGACGAGTTACATGAACTTCAATTAAAAAATTTAGGGCGGTTTTTTGTGCATTTTGTGTACAGTCAAGCTAATGTTGCTGGGGAATTATTTGGTAGAATTGACAAGTCAATTGTAAATGCTGTTTTAAAAACCAAACATGCTGATAAAACCTTTTCTAAGTTTTACTTGTGCGGACCAGAAGCCATGATACAAGTAGTTACGGCGACTTTAAAAGAAAATAATGTAGCTGAAAAAGACATTAAATTTGAATTATTTGGCACTTCGTCTGCTTCAGAAAAGAAAATTGATGCTGTAAATGAAGGCCATACAAACATTTCAATTACTGTTGATGCAGACGAAGTTACTTTTGAAATGAGTCAGAAACAAACCATTTTAGAAGCGGCTTTAAAACAAGGTTTAGATGTGCCTTATTCTTGCCAAGGCGGTATTTGTAGTAGCTGTATTTGTAGGGTTACAGAAGGAAGTGCTACCATGAAGAAAAACCAAATTTTAACAGATAATGAAGTAGCTGAAGGATTGGTTTTAGCATGTCAAGCGGTACCAACATCCTCTGAAATTAAAATTAATTTTGATGATATTTAATTGTTGAAATTCCAAATAAAAAATTCCAAATTCCAATTTTATTTAGTTAAGATTGGAATTTATTTTTTCTATAACCTGAGAAGGTAAAATCGTTCGCATCGCATATTCATAACCTGCTACTTTTTTATTTCCGTACACCGAAGTAGGTAAAAAAGGGTATTGTTTTCTATCTGAAGTCAAACTAAAATCATCAGGTTGATGGAATGGTTGAAATCCTGCAAATGGATGTGTGGCGCCCCAAAGTGTGATTACCTTAATGCCCATCATAGCCGCAATATGCGCGTTTCCAGAATCCATAGAAAGCATAATATTTAAATTAGAAATAATGGCTAATTCTGCTTTCAAGTTGGTTTTTCCAGCTAAAACAAGTACATTATCATGGTTGTTTTTTAACTGATTTAGTTGCTTAATTTCTTCTGTTCCGCCACCAAATAATAAAATTTTATTTGAAGTATTTTTTGCTAAATCATCTATTACTTGTTGCATCAAATCTGTTGGGTAGACTTTATTTTCGTATTGTGCAAAAGGTGCTATTCCAATCCAATTTTCTGCTTTTTTACCCGTAATTTTTATTATTTCTTCAGATAAAATCGCTTTTTCAGGAAACATGGGAGTATTTAAATTGATTTGAAAACCTAAATTTTCAAACGTTTCAACATGTCGTTCGAACATTGATTTTATTGGAGAAATGTTTTTGATGGCTAACTTTGTAAGTGCTTTTTTGTCTATTCTTCCTTTATCTGTAGCGGCTACTTTTTTGCCATTCAAAGCGAAAAGTGTAGTGATAATTTTTGATCGTAAGACATTATGTAAATCGGCAACGGCATCAATATTGAGTTTTCGTAAATCAGAAAATAAACGCAAAAGTCCTAAAAAACCTTGGTGTCTTTCTTTTAAATCAATTGGAAAAAAAGTTATGTTTTCAATATCGTCAAAAAACGGTTTAAAAAACGGTCGAGAAACTACTGTGATTTTCACGTTGGGATATTGCAAAGAAAAAGCGCTCAGTACAGGAACGGTCATAGCGACATCGCCCATAGCTGAAAGCCGAATAACTAAAATGTGAGAAGACATTTATTTTTTATTTTGATATAAAACTGGATTCAAATCCGCATCGTTGTACATTTTCATTTGTTTGTACACCTTCATGAATTTGTCGCCATTTTCAATATCTTCCACTAATTGACTAATGGAAATAAACATATCATTTTTTTGATCTAACAATACATTTAATTTTTCTTGGCATTTTGCTCGGTGTTCTGACGTGGCTTCTTCGCGAGTAGCTTCCTCACTCATGTGGTAAATTTTCAAGGCTAAAATAGATAATCTATCAATTGCCCAAGCCGGACTTTCTGTATTAATTCTGGCATTTGGTTTCACTTGAACGTGTGCGTATTTTTGTAAAAAATAACCGTCAATATATTCCACCATATCAGTTCTAACCTGGTTAGAAGCATCAATTTTGCGTTTTAAATCTAACGCAGCAACGGGATCAATATTTGGGTCGCGCACAATATCTTCATAATGCCATTGCACTGTATCCACCCAGTTTTTGGCAAACAATAAATGTTCTACTGACCCTTTTTCATAAGGATTAACTACTGGCTGATATACATCATCAATGACGTGATACGCTTTTATAGCTTGTTCAAAAATGGGAAAGGCGAATTCTGCAAACATAATTTTTAATTTAATTTACAAAAATAAGGATTTTTTGTACTTTTAACCATAAATTACAAATTATCTCACATGAACATTCATTATATTTCCGAAGAAAACAGCCTTTTAAACCAGTTTTTATGTCAAATTAGAGAGGTAACCATTCAAAAAGACGGCATGCGTTTCAGGAGAAACATGGAGCGTATTGGCGAGATAATGGCTTATGAAATTAGTAAAAAACTAACGTATAATAATGTAGCTGTAACCACTCCGTTAGGTATAAAAAATACTTCAGAAATAGCAGAAAAAATAGTATTGTGTTCAATTCTGAGAGCGGGTTTGACATTACATCAAGGTTTTTTAAACTATTTTGATGCTGCGGAAAATGGTTTTATTTCGGCTTACAGAAATCATTATAATTCGGATGAAAATTTCGATATTTTAGTGGAATATCAAGCTGTGCCAAATATGGCCAATAAAACATTAATTTTAGTAGACCCAATGTTAGCAACCGGACAATCATTAGTTGCAGTTTTAAATAAAATTTTAGCTACACAACAGCCAAAAGAAATCCATATTGCTGTTGTTATTGCTGCTCCGGAAGGCATTAAATACTTGGAAGAAAATTTGCCAGAAAACTGCCATTTATGGGTAGCCTCATTAGATGACAAGTTAAATGAAAAAAACTACATTATACCAGGTTTAGGTGACGCTGGTGATTTAGCGTATGGAAACAAATTATAATTGAGCAAAAAAGAAAAACAATCCCACGCCAAATAACAAATATAAAGACACTTCTTTATAAATAGAATTCTTCATTTTTTCAAACATATTTGCGCCTAAAATAGCTAGTGGAGCAAAAGTATACATCAATAAATCATTAGATTTATTTGCTGAAAAAACATAAATCCCCAAAGCTAAAAGAAAAGCAAAATAAACTTGTTTATAAGATGCCTGCATGTTTAAAGGTTTGTTTTGGTAGTCAATTGTTTGTGAAGCAAAAAATAATACAGAAATAGAAACAAATAAGGAAAACGCCATGTTTTGATACATATTTTTAAATTCAAAAAAGTTAAAACTTACCTGAAAAACAGCTTTATTAATGGAATAGTTATCAAATAATATTAAGCTGGTAGCAATATATAAAATCCAAACACAAAGAAATGAAACAAATGGTAAAATCCAGTTTTTATATTCTTTCCCCGAGTGAAAAATAATAGAAATAAAAACTAAAATAATATACAAAATACTCCAAAAGTGAAAAATAGCAGAAAGGAAAATCCAGAAAGAAGCATCAAATATTTTTTCCTTTGATGAGTTTAATGTTTTTAAAGAAATTAACCTTCTTAAAGCCAATAACAAAAACACATTTGATAGCACAACTTTAATGTTATTTAATACCGTAGGAAATAATAAAATAAACACAAGAAAAAATAGTATTGCATAATTATCGTTTTGAGTTAAGGTGTTTTTAAGTGAAATAAAATTTACCAGAAAAAACGAAAGCAAAAGCAACACAAAAACGCCAATTTTTGAAAACAGATCGCCTGATGTAAAATCTTCATTTGGAACCTGAAATTGGTACACAAAAAAGCAAGAAAACAGCATTATTAATATTAATATGTAATTTATTGGTCGAGTTTTACTAAAAAGACTTGCAATCATAAATATATTTTATATTTTTGTAGTGTAAATATAATAATAAAATGAAAGCATTTTTCGAAGCAATACAATTTTTATTTGTTGAAGTACTTTTTGTACCAATGGACTTTTTAAGAAGTATAGAATTAACAAATTGGTGGGTGGCAAATATAATCAATTGGGTATTTATTTTTACTTGTTGTTATTGGGCATTTTTCTGGACAAAACAATTACAGATTTTCAAAAAATCTGGAGCTGATGAACAAGATACTTCAGCACACTCTTTCTTAACTAAATAAAAAGAATAGGTTCTATTATAAATCGAATCCTATATCTTTTCTATAATTCATCTTATCAAACTTTAGGTTTTCTATGGTTTGATAAGATTTTTTTGTTGCTGGCGTATGTGTTTCTCCGAAGGATGTTACTACTAATACTCGTCCCCCGTTAGATAAAATTTTCCCGTTTTCTTCTTTGGTCCCTGCGTGAAAAATTAAAGAATCTGTTTTATCGTCTAAACCAAAAATTTCTTTGCCTTTTTCAAATTCTTCAGGATAGCCGCCCGAAACAACTACAACAGCTGCTGCTGTTCTTTCGTCTAAATCCAATTCAAAATCGGCTAATTTTTCTGTCGCAACTGCTTGAAACAAAGCAACTAAATCACTTTTTATTCTTGGGATAACTACTTCTGTCTCTGGATCACCCATTCTCACATTATATTCAATTACAAACGGATTGTCGCCAACTTTTATCAAGCCAATAAATACAAATCCTTTGTATTCAATATTGTCGTTTTTTAAACCCGTGATGGTAGGAATCACAATTTGTTTTTCAATTTTTTGCATTAAAGTTGCATCTGCAAAAGGAACTGGAGAAATGGCGCCCATTCCGCCTGTATTTAACCCAGTATCACCTTCGCCAATTCTTTTGTAATCTTTTGCTGTGGGTAAAATTTTATAATTTTTCCCGTCAGTTAAGACAAAACAACTTAATTCAATTCCTTCTAAAAACTCTTCAATTACGACTTTTGCGCTAGCTAAACCAAATTTTGCATCTACTAACATGGCTTTCAATTCATCTTTTGCGTCTTGTATATCATTTAGAATTACCACGCCTTTCCCGGCGGCTAAACCATCTGCTTTTAGAACATATGGCGGAGATAATGTTTCTAAAAAAGCATATCCTTTTTCAACTGTTTCAGAAGTAAAACTTTCGTACTTTGCAGTTGGAATATTGTTTTTTACTAAAAATTCTTTAGCAAATTCTTTACTCCCTTCTAATTGCGCACCTAACTTTGAAGGGCCAATTACTGGAATATGTAAAATTTGAGTATCATTTTTAAAGAAATCATAAATACCATTTACTAAAGGGTCTTCTGGGCCAACCACTACCATTTTGATTGTATTTGTTAAAACAAATTGTTTGATTGTTTCAAAATCGTTTGGATTTACTGAAATATTTGTAGCTATTTTTGCGGTTCCAGCATTACCCGGTGCCACAAAAAGTTGACTACATAATGGGCTTTGAGTCATTTTCCAAGCAAAAGCGTGTTCTCTTCCGCCAGATCCTAATAGTAAAATATTCATGATGGTGTGTGTTGTTTTTTATTGGTGCAAAAATAGTTTCTTTTAATTTAAAAATAAGAAGTCTTTTTATAAGAATTTTGCTTTCTTTAAATTAAAGTTAATAGGCTTTATCTTCGCCTTTAATAGTATTAATAACTGTTTTATGTATTATTTTTAAATCTAACAAAATAGACCAATTTTCTAGATAAAAAATATCAAATTTAACTCTATTTATAATGTCTTTTTCGGTTTCTACTTCTCCTCTGCAGCCGTTTATTTGTGCTAAACCAGTAATTCCAGGTTTAATAAAGTGTCTAACCATAAACTTATCAATACTTTTTGCATACATTTCCGTATGACTAACCATATGAGGTCTTGGTCCTACAACAGACATATCTCCTAATATTACGTTGAAAAATTGTGGCAACTCATCAATACTATATTTTCTTAATATTTTTCCAAATTTAGTTACTCTTGGGTCGTTTTTTTGAACTTGTTCTAAATCTGCTTTAGAATTTAATCGCATAGATCTAAATTTATAACAATAAAACTCTTTATAGTTCAATCCGTTTCTTCTTTGTTTAAAGAAAACTGGGCCTTTGGATTCCATTTTTATTAGTAAGGCTATTAAAGGCGTTAACCATGACAAAAGCAATAAAATTACAAGTAATGAAAACACAAAATCAAAAAAATGTTTGATTCTTTTATTGATTACTTTATCTAATGGAATGGTTCTTAACGAAATAATTGGCACATAACCATAGTATTCAACGGCTAAGTTACGTAACATTCTGTTTTTGCTGTCTGGGAGCAATTTTATTGTTTTAAGATTGTTGTCTGCAAAATGTATTAGTCCTTGTAAATCAGTGCTGTTGAGCGTATTTAATGAGCCATAAATTTCATCTACTTTGTTTTTGGTTATAAACTCATAACACGCTTTAATTTCTTCTTTTTTATTTATTTTTAAACTAAAAACGTTCATTAAATTATACCCATAATTCGGTTTGGTAGTAAAAAATAATTTTAATTCTTCTACGTCTTTTCCATATCCTAAAATGATCACATTTCTTATATTCCCTCCATATAATAACCGATATTTTTTTAGGAGAAAAAAAATTGAAAATTTTACAAAGCTCACAGAAATAAAGGAAAAAGCAATATAGTTCCAAACTTCATCTGGCGTTACATATTTATATTTATAACCAACGTATGCGAATGTGATTAAACTGATAAAAACGAACTGCTTTAGAAGTTTTCCTAAGATGGTAATTTCTTTAGTAAACCTATATACTTCATAATACCCTGAATAATAAGAAATAACTATCCAAGAAAACGACAAAATAGTATGATAACCAAAATTACTCATAGCGGAACGAAGACAGACTAAAATTAATAGATTAATTAATAATAAATCTATAAAAGCAATTAGCGGTCTAATAAATCCTGAATATCTTCCTGTTTTTAACTTCAAACTAATAAATGTATTTTGAAAAATCTTTGTGTTCTTCTTTAGCTAATTCTTCTGGTGAAAGCGATTTAAAATACTCGTAAGTTATTTTCATGCCTTCTTCTCTTTTTACTTTAGCCGTCCATCCTAAAATTTTCTTTGCCTTTGAGATGTCTGGTTGGCGTTGCATAGGGTCGTTTACTGGTAAATCTTTGTAGATTACTTTTTGATTTGTCCCTGTTAATTTGATAATTTCTTCTGCAAAATCAGAAATAGTGATTTCTTCTGGATTTCCAATATTTACAGGCAAATGGTAATCGGAAAGTAATAATCTATAAATACCTTCGACTTGATCTGTAACATAACAAAATGAGCGGGTTTGACTTCCGTCTCCAAAAATCGTTAAATCTTCCCCGCGCAATGCTTGACCAATAAATGCAGGAATTACTCGCCCATCATTTAATCGCATTCTTGGCCCGTAAGTATTAAAAATTCGGACAATTCTGGTTTCCACGCCATGAAACGTGTGATATGCCATTGTAATTGATTCTTGAAAACGTTTGGCTTCATCATATACGCCGCGTGGACCAATGGTATTTACGTTTCCATAATATTCTTCTGTTTGAGGGTGCACTAATGGATCACCATAAATTTCTGAAGTTGAAGCGATAAGTATTCTTGCTTTTTTAACTCGGGCTAATCCTAATAAATTGTGTGTTCCTAAAGAGCCAACTTTTAGAGTTTGAATAGGAATTTTTAAATAATCGATAGGACTCGCTGGAGAAGCAAAATGAAGAATATAATCTAAATTACCTGGAACATGAACAAATTTAGTAATATCATGATGATAAAACTCAAAGTTTTTTTCTTTAAATAAGTGCTCAATGTTTTTTAAATCTCCCGTAATTAAATTATCCATTCCCATTACAAAATAGCCTTCGGCTAAAAAGCGATCGCATAAATGAGAGCCTAAAAATCCTGCTGCTCCTGTTATTAATATTCTTTTCATTAATTTTAGATTTTTAAGGCATTTTTGTCTTCTTTGATTTGAAACAAACAATATAAAGATATAAAAAACAACACCCCTTTTTGTCTCCATAAGAATGACTCTGTCAAAAATAAGCTTATCATTAGAACTGCAAAAGAAATATGTATAAAATTTTTATGTGTAATTGCAGTTTTTATGTTTAGAATCAACATTATAATCAATAGTGCAAAACCACAAAAGCCTAATTCAGCAAAATTTTGAACATATTGATTGTGAAAATTAAAAGATCCATATCCTGGATAAAGATTGTATTTTTTCTCTTTTTCTATAAGTTTAACTTGTGAGGCGCTTAAACCTAATCCTTTCCAAAACAATGACTCTTCGCTAAAAATTTCTAAAAACATTCGGAATTGATACACCCTGAAAGCAGTACCTGGAAAATAATCACCATGTGAAAATTTCTCGTTGTTCCAAGCTTCATATATGCTTACATAATTAACGCCTTCATCTGCCTCATTGTATACACTATGACTTACGCTGGTTTTGGTATTGGATTGAAACTCGACTAAAAATCTGTTTTTTATTTTACTAAAACTAAATGCCGCTACTAAAATTAAAGTTAAAATAATTAAATTTCTCAATCGCATTTTGTTTGACGATTTTGAAAAATAAAAAAAATGAAGACCAATTAAAAACACAAACACAATAATTATGTTTTTGGAAGACAATAAAAAAATAAAGCCAAAAAGAATTGATGTGCATATTACATCTATTTTCTTTTTTATTTCCTGATTTAAGAAGTAAAAAAATGCCACAGCCATGTAAACAGATACGTGTATGGCGTTTAATAATTTTGGCACCAAACCAAAATCATCGTCATATTCTCCGTGATAGAAAAATACCCTTTGGTCTCCTGAAATCATATATCTAACCCATGCTCTTAAAAGAAAAAAGCTGGCATAAAACACCATAGCATAGCTGTAATATTTTATTAATTTATGAACTTGATTTTTATTGAAGGGCTTCATAATTAAAAACGAAACCGGAATAAAAAATAATGGCGTTTCTTTGAAAATAGCTGGTATTGTAACCGCTTTATCAATTGACCAAAAATATGAACAGGCCATCCAAATAAATAATAAAATTGGAAATATTAAAGCGTTTTGAAGTGTAATTTTATTTTTTTTATTAAAAAACAAAACCGAGAAAATGAAAATTGCTGTGCTAATAGAATTTATTGACAAAAGTGTTGGCAAAGAAATAAGAAGCAACAAAAAAGGTAAAAATGACTTATTTAGCTTTTGTTCTAGAAGCATTTCTTGCCAAACATTTAGTAAAAAACTGTATGTATTCTTCATTTATTTTAATCCAATTAAATTTTTCGGCAATTGCGGCATAATTTTTTTTAACATATTGCAAGTTATCAATTTTTTTTATGGTATCAATTATTTTTTTTACCTCATCTGCTGAATTAAAGTAATAGGCGTTGTTTTCCAAGACGCCTTTATTAAAATGATTGTTATGTGCAATCACTAAAGCTTGAGACCCCATTGCTTCAAGTAAAGAAGGATTTGTGCCGCCCACTGTGTGACCATGAAAATATAAATTGGAGAAATATCTTAAATTATCTAGATGATTTAAGTTGTAAATTGCCCCTAAAAACTTAATCTTATTACATGATGAAAATTTATTTTTTAAGTATTCCCCATATTTTGTGTTATGGTTTCCAATAACTAAAATTGGTTTTTCATCTTTACTTGACATCACACCATCCAAAACCATATCTAAATTATTTTCTGGTTCGAAACGCGCCATTATCATGTTGAAATGATATTTTTCAACTTTATAACTATTTAAAATTTCTTCGTTTGGTGTATCAAAATTATGTGCGCCATAAGCAATGTATTCACTTTTCTTGCTATGCGTTTTTAAAAGATACTCTTGAATGCCTAAAGAGTCTGAAATTAAATAATCGCTTTTTGTAGCCGCCCATTTTTCGGCAATCTTCAAAAGTTTTTGAACGGGTTTATTGTATTTACTTCGTCTCCATTCTAACCCATCCATATTAGTAATTACTAAGCTGTTTTTTGGATGTAATCCATACCAAAAAGCGCTACTAGTGTAACCTAATTGTAGTATAATATCAAAATTTCTTTTTCGAGAATCCAGAATACAATTTAAATCATAAATAAATTGACCAACAGTTCCGATTTTGTGTTCTGGATCGTAACATTTAATTAGATGTACGTTTTCAAATGTTGCCCCTGAATAAGCGTGATTATGAGGAGAATACACAAACACGTCATGACCTTCTTTTGCGGCATACGTGGCGAAAAATTCGGCAAATTGCTCAAATCCTCCATAATTATTGGGTATGCCTCGGGTTCCTAAAATTCCTATTTTCATTTGAATGGGTAATTGAGACAAAAATAGTGTTTTTAAAAAAACATTCTAATTATTTTTCAAAATGTTACTTAAAACTGTAGCAGAAATTTTCCAAGAATATTTCGACTTAACTTTTTCTCTGATTTCTTCCACTGAAAATTGCGATATTGCGAAAGAAATTTTCTGACTAATTTCGTCAATTGAATTAGGGTCAAATAAAAAATCTTGCATGAAAGTAAATTCTGACATTGCTGTTTTGTTGGAACAAATTGTTGGAATATTAGCGGCAATTGATTCCAGTGGCGGAATTCCGAAACCTTCCGCAAAAGAAGGATAAATAGAAATTGTAGCGCCTCGAGTTAAAGAAAGAAGTTCTTTGAAATTTACTTTCTCTAAAAAAAAAACGGTTTTTTTAATTTCACTTGATAAGCTGTAAAAATATTTTTCAAATGCTACATCTTGAATATCTTTACTCCCTACGAAAACCAGTTGATGCTTTTTATAATAACCATCAATTACAAATGATTTAAGTAAATTTAAGTGGTTTTTTCTGGGCTCTCTTCTACTTACAAATAAAAAATAATTTTGGATTTTATGTTTTTCGAAAATGTCTTTTTGAATTGCCTCTTTATTATACAATTCAAAATAAACTTCATCTACTGCATTTGGTGTTACATAAATATTTTTTAACTTAAAATGTTGTATTAATCTTTCTTTTGAGTATTGCGAAACCGTTAAAACAAAATCAGCTTTTTTAGCGCTCAAATAAAACAAAATTTTATTTTTTATTCGATAAGCTAATGGGAAGAATTTCGGATAATCTAAAAACAGCACGTCATGAATTGTAACTATATATTTACATGTTTTTATGGGCGGTGCTATGTATTGAAAGTGTGCAAAATCAATGGAATGTTTCTTTATTATTGAAGGAATATCGAATATGAGTCTTTTAAATTTATTTTTAGAAGGATATTTTAAATAAATAACATTTTCTCTTTGACCAAAAATACTTTTTAAAGTATCCGGATGAAATGAAATTAAATAAAACAAAATATTTGCATCCAGAATTAATTCTGAATAAATACCTTTTAAATAAGTTGTAGTGCCTTGTGCTTTTCCGTCAAAAACATGGCAATCCACTAACACTTTCGTTTTATTTGAGTGGTTATTTTTCAATTAAATTAGTATAAGATTGTTTTGCAATTACTTCTTTCAAAGCAATTAAAAAACCAATGATTATGGATTTATTATCTAATTTTAAATACAATCCTAAAAACACCCAATTAGAAATAATCAAAAACACACTTGTGCCAATTAATAAATAATTAATGTAAAGTAATTTTGGGTTATTCGTTTTGGGTTGTTTGAAAAGTAAAATTAAAAAAAAGATTAAAAAAAGCACCCCTAAAATTCCTGACTTAAGGAAAACCGTCATAAAACCATTATGAACATATGGAATAAATTGAACAAATTCTCCATCATTAGTGTGTACTTTTCTTCCTAAATTTAAACGTGAACCTAGCCCTTCACCAAATAATATTGCCAATGAACCTTCGTGAGAAACTTGCTGAACAGTTATAATGTTTTCAAATGATCTGTAATTGTCATTAAAATCTTTCCAATCGTTTTTATTAATTTTAGTCTTAAATGCTTCTTCTGGTGCTATTTTTACTTTATAAAGAAACGCGTCTAATCCTTTGCCGCCTCTTTTTGGATTGTAAGATACGATGGCAAAATAGGATACGGCTGTTAAACTAAAAATCGTAAATAAAATAGTTAGTGATTTTCTTGTTAATTTAAAATAGCCTTTCATCGCTAAAAACAAAATAACAAACTGAATCATATTTGTTCGAGCCGCATAAAGCATGCTCGATAAAACCACAACTGCCAAAATATAGTTGATGCGTTTTTTAGAAATTGTAATGTCTAACTCTTTATGAAAAATTAGCATTATAATGACATAAATTTCATAGTCACTGAAATAACCTCCTTTTTCTCTTAATAAAATAAGGTTTAAACTTTTAACTTGTAGAAAAGCAATAAAAATAGTTCCAATGTGGATGATCGCTATAATTAAGCCAACATATATAAAATAATTTAAACGTAATGTTTTTTCGTTTTTAAAAATTTGATATCCTAATAATAAACCAATAATAGGTTTAATCATGTAAGTAATATCTCTTATAAAAAGGAAAAGTTTAGGTTGATAAAATAACGAAGATAAAAAGGCGATAAGAAGAATTGCAGAAAATGTAGCAACGTATTTAAAAATAGTTAACGAATAGTTTTTATTAATAGTAACTAAAAAAGTGATAAACCAAATTGCAAACGTTAATTCATAATTTGGGATTAATGAAACAACGATACATATTAAAAATAAAATTTTACTTGTAAAATCTTTATCAATTTTCATGTTAGGGAATAAGTATTGACTGTTTTATTAAAATTTTGACTTTAATGTTGCCTTTGTAAATATATAATAAAATAGTATAAATAGTAATTCTGCAATAATAAGAGAAAAAACAATGGCTTTTAACTGAAATTGATATACAAAAAACACTATTAAAGCTATATTAACTAAAGTAACAAAGATAGTCGTTTTAATATATTTAGCGTGTTTTTCCTTTATAAACATTAATTGTTCTAATGGAAGTGTTACAGACATTAATAAAGAAACAAGCAAGGAAATTTTAAACAATGTGCTTAATTGGAAAATTGCTGTGTTTGATAATTGAAAAAAACGAAGCACTTGGTCTGAAAAAAGAAAAATGCCAAGCAAAAAAAAGCTTATTATGGAGGCAGAAATCAGACTGTATTTTTTCCAATACATCAAACCATTTTGTGGGTTGTTTATGTATTTTAAACAAGCACTTGAGTAAAAAAACTTTAAGAAAACTTGTAAAAAAGTTCTACATAAACTAATGATTTGTTCCATGATTTTGTATTGTCCTGCAATGGAGAACCCTAGAAAAAAACTAGTAAGTACTAGCGGGGACAATTGTCTGACTGATAAAAACAATTGTGAAACACAAAACGAAAAGTCATTTTGAATTATTTTCCTAACCACTAAATAATTTGGCAAAACAATTTGAAAATTATATTTTCTCTTGATGAGTAGTAGTCCAAAAAAATTGAATATGAAGGAACTAATTCCAAGGAAAAAATTTACATAAATATAATCGTTTTTGTGGTTTACAAGACAAAAAACCAGAATAACATAAATGGTTTTGGAAAATATGTTTAAAAAACTAACTAACTTAAAATTTTCTATACCCTGAAGAAACCAAACTGGATTAAAAACTTGTGCAAAAACAATGGTTAAGGCAAATAAAAACAAATCTCTTTCTTGATTAAAAAAATCAATAGAAAAAATAAGTGCCACAGAAATTAGTAATGCAAACACAAACAAAATTAACTTTGTAAAAATTGCAGTATTTAAGATTTTTTGTAATTTTTGTGAGCTGTTTCTGTTTTCGGAGACTTCTTTAGTGCCTTTTATATCAAAAGCATAGTCTACAATTAGCATCAAAAATAAGCAAAAGGCAAATGCTAATCCTACTTTTCCAAATCCGGCTTCGCCGCAAATTAAAATAATTTTTGGCGCTACTACAAGTGGACTTAAGAGATTAAAAACTTGTCCAAATCCATAAATAAAAAAGTTGGTTTTTTTTTTATTTAAAATGAATGATGTGAGCTTGTTCTTAATCATACTTTTTATATCCAAAAATGAATTAATACTGGTTTTGGCGTTTGCTCATAAATTCCTTTCACGTAATAGTTGTATTCTGGGACAAAACTTTTAATTAAATCTATTATTTCTTTTGGGTTGTTTTGAGTATGATAAGTGGTAATGGCGATTTTTGGTTTGTTATTTTTTATTGTCTGTTCTGCGCCTTTTAGCATTTCTAACTCGAAACCTTCAATATCCGCTTTCAAATAAGTAATTGGTTGGTTTTTATTAAAAAGCGTGTCAATTTTATGTATTGCTATTTCTTGAGTAGTGGCTGAATTTACATTTGATATCATGCCATCTAATGAATTTTCATCAAAATTAATTGTCCCGTCACTATTTCCAACAGCTACATTAAAAATAGTGGTTTTTCCTTTGTACTCAGAAAATGTTTTATTCAAACAATTACAAAACAATTTACTAGGTTCGATCATGTAAATATATTCACATTTATCAATAACAGATATAGGTAATAGTCCTTCTGCGGTGCCAATATCTAAAATAATTTCGCCGGTATTAATTTCGGTATGTTCTTTTTGATAATAATGCCAATCTTCGGCATCAAATGATTCTGCAACTACTTGATTTAGCCTTGATATAGAGAACTTAGAAGGCCAAAATAACTTCTTATTTAAATTAGTAAAAGTGATTTCGAAATCTTCATTATGAGTAATTTTTTTAATAAATTTACTAGCAATAGTAGCAACTTTTGGCTTAAATAAAAATTTTATTAATTCGAAAAAACTAACATTGTTTTTATTAATAAAAATCCAAAAAAACAATATTTTTATTCTACGCATAAATAAATGTTTTTATTAAATAATAATGCTATTCTTGATTTCTAAGAATAGCATTACCAATATTAAATGTATGTTATTATTTTACTAATTTTTCAATTTCTGGTTGCAATACCGTTTCGTGAGGGTATAAAGCTGGTTCTTGTCTTTTTCCGTCTTTAAATATTGCTTTTATAATTCCCGTTTTAAAATCTACTGAAGTAGAAAGTTCTGCCGGTCTGAAGTAATTTGCTAATAGAGGAATTTCTGATTTAAATGATTTCCCTAAATATTCAATATTTACACCGTTAAGTTTTATATCTTCTTGGTTATCATTAACACCAAAATCTAATCTAAACATAGTCGGAATAACATCTTCTGGTATATTGAAAACTATATCCTGTGGGTTTTCACCTCCTTTAACTTCAACCCAAACTGACTCTTTCTCGTTAAAATCACTTGAAGATTTTTCAGTATAATAAACCTGAAAACTATCATCTTTTTTTACTACTACATTTAAAGTAACTTTAAAATTTTTATTAATCTCTGTTTTATTATTATCAACATTGGATTTCTCATTATTACTCTCGTTTTTACAACCGAATATTGTACTTACTACTAGTAAAATAGTTATAATTTTTGTTTTCATATTAATTGTTTTTTTGCAAATTTAAAAATGTAATTTTAAATATAACGCGTTTTTTATTAAAATATTTTATTTTCTTTTAAAATCTCCTCTTGAAAAGTATTTTTCAACGAAACAATATACTAAAATAAAAAAATAACGGCTTCCCATTTCTTTTATTTTAAGTTTAGATTCTCCATATTTTCTGTTGGTCCATGAGTTGGGCACTACCGTATAGGTATACCCCCTAATTATTGCTTTTAAAGGTAATTCTATTGTTAAGTTAAAATGAGGTGATAAAATTGGTTTTACGCCTTCAATTACTTCTCTTTTATATAATTTAAATGCGTTTGTAGTGTCGTTATACTTAATTCGCATTACCATTTTAATTATAAAATTAGCAACTCTATTGATAATTTTTTTAACCCATGGATAATCAACCACTTTACCACCTTTTATAAAGCGACTTCCAAACACACAATCATAATTTCCTTCTACCATTGTGTTGTAATATAGTATTAAATCATTTGGAGAATCGGATAAATCCGCCATCATAACTGCCACACAGTCCCCAGAAAAACGATCTAATCCATAACGAACGGCATATCCAAAACCATTGGGTCCTAAATTGGTTTCGTATTTAACTGCAAGATATTTTTGTGCTAACGCTTCTAAAACTTTTAAAGTTCCGTCTTTAGAGTTGTCGTTAACAATAAAAATTTCGTGCTCAATAGTTACTTTTGAAAAGGCTGCTTCAATTTGTTCTATAGTTTCAGAAATCGATTCTTCTTCATTGTATGCGGGTATTACAATACTTAGTTTCATAGACTAATGATTTCTTTTAGACATATTTTCGTATATCTGAGTTAAAATATCAGTAATATCATACTTCCAATTCCATTCTGGATAATGTGATTTGAATTTACTTACATCGCTTACCCACCAAATATGATCGCCTATTCTATTCGTTTCAGAATATTCATAATTCATTGGTTTGCCTGTAATTTTTTCACACATTTCAATGGCTTCTGCCATAGAACAGTTAGAATGTCTTCCTCCACCAGCGTTATATACTTCGCCCTGTTGTGGGTTTTGATAAAAATGCCAAAACATATTTACTAAATCCCAACTGTGAATGTTATCTCTAACTTGTTTGCCTTTGTATCCAAAAACGGTATATTTATCTCCTGTAATAGCACATTTCATTAAATAAGAAAGAAAACCATGTAACTGTGTTCCTGAATGATTTGGTCCTGTTAAACAGCCACCTCTGAAAACACCCGTATTCATTCCAAAATATTTGCCATATTCTTGAACCATAACATCCGCGGCTACTTTTGAAGCGCCAAATAAGGAATGTTTCGTATGATCAATACTCATGTTTTCATCAATTCCTTCTTTGAAATAAACATGCTTTTCGTTAATTTCCCAACGTTTGTTTAACTCAATTAAAGGTAAATAATTTGGTGTGTCGCCATATACTTTATTAGTGGACGTAAAAATGAAAACTGCTTTTTCGCAATGCAATCTGGTCATTTCTAACAAATTCAATGTTCCGTTTGCATTTACGGTAAAATCGGTAATTGGTTCATTTGCGGCCCAATCGTGACTGGGTTGTGCGGCGGTATGAACCACCAATTTAATATCAGAATTGTATTTTGAAAAAATAGTTTCTAATTCATCAATGTTACGAATATCTGCGTGGTGATGTTCAAAATTAGGAATGGTGTCAATTAATCTTTTGGTATTCCATTCCGTAGAAGCGTCTTCGCCAAAAAATTTGGCTCTCATGTTATTGTCTATTCCAATAACTTTGTCAAATTTTTCTGCAAAAAAACTTACAGATTCGCTGCCAATTAAACCAGAAGAACCGGTGATAATACAAATATTCATTATTGTGTAATTTTTTTTGAATTAAAAATTCTTTTTTTTCCTTTATTATCTACAAGCAAATATAGTTTATTATAGTTAACTGGTAAATCTTGGTTTTTAATCCTGAAAATACATCCGGCACTTTCTAAATTAGCTTTCTTAAAATATGGGTTCAAATCATATCGTTTAAATTTTTGTCCTTTAAAAAATATTTTTCTGTTTTGAATGGTATCTTCAATAGCTAAGGTTATTTCTTGGTCTTTGGTGTTTAAACTATCAATGAAAGCCCACCCTTCAATATAAACTGAGTTTTGTAATTTTTCAATTTTATCAATATTACCCGAAACAGAATTGCTTTCATAATTATTTAGGTCTACATCTATTTTATTAGAATAATTTATTTCTTTATTTACTAAATCTTCAGTTGGTAAAAAATAAGTTTCTGAAGCATTAGCTTTTAATAATACGTTTTTATAATAATCTTGTTCAAAACCATTTAAATTTTTGTGATTCCTGTTATAGTAGCTTAACACTCCATAATAATTCTGCTTTTTTCTAAATTCTAAATATTCTTGCTGTGGAAAACTCATTGCGAAAAAATATCCAGTAGTAAACACTAATAAAACCGAATTTAAGTACCATAAATTAATCTTCGTTTTTGGAGTATTTTCAATAAAAAAGAAAATCATGCAAATTAAAAAAATACAGCTATTTATTCTGTATCTTGAAGCTATAGACATATCAATACCTAGCTGAGATCTAGTTATTCCTGTAACAAATGAAATCAAAATAAATAAAGACATTACTGAAAAAACAAAAAGGTTTTTTCTAAAGTATTTTATTTTAATCAAGTAAAGATAAAAAACAAAAAACAAAAAGCCTACACCGGTAGAAATCATTAATGATTCGTTAATATCATTAGTGAAAATTAAATTTTTGGCGAAGATGTTACCTAAAAATGAAAATGAGAATAAAAAAGATCTGAACTTAAAACTTCTTAAAGTTTCTATTATTTCTGGACTATTAGGTGGCTTTTGGTAATCGATAAAATAAATTACAATTAATATTGCCGAAATAATTAGAAACTGAAATAAATATTTTTTCTCTTTATTTAAAAACAAGATAACTGACAAAATTAAAATAAGAAACAAACCAGCGCCTTGAGTAAAAATAGCAAGTATTAAAAATAAAATAGTTAAGATAAAATTCTTTTTGGTAATGTTGGGTTTAGTTATAAAATGTAGAGATAGTAATGAGAATAAAACAACTGTAAAATTAGATAAATTTGCCATTGCAAAAGTAAGATTCTCATGAAAAGAAAAATTAAAAATCAAAACTGCTAATGGAAACAAATAAATTGTGTTTTCTGCTTTTTCTTTAAACTTTAATAGGAAGAAAATAAAAATACCCAATAATGATAAATTACCAATTAATGATAAATGATTGAAATTTACCTGTTGAGATAATTTATAATCGATGAAAAACCATAATTTATCATATAAAATTCTGTGTTCGTTATGCTGTTTAAAAAACAGTTTTATTTTTTCAAAAAAAGAATCTGCGTTTACAATATCGGTAAAGTTATCCAAGACCGAATAATCATCATTAATTGGAATATTAGATGTAGTTCCAACAAAAATGTAAAAAAAATATATTATAAATAGGATTGCTAAAGAAAAGTCAACAATAATAAATTTATTCCTCATAATAATATTAAATTAATTTTTCATTTTATAAGAAACCAAATTATATGTTTCTTTATAAGTAACCCCGTTTATTGTAACTATTTCATCAATCTTAATAAATAAAGCCACACTACCATTTGACAATGTTAATGAACCTGTATTGTTTCCCCCAGCAACACCATTCATGTTACCTAAATAAATATTTTTTGTTTCATCAAGTTTTATTGATCCTTGATCTGCTCTGATAAAGAAAATTTCACCCGCAGAAATGGATGATTTAATTTCTTTAATGGTTTTTAATGAACCTGAAGTGTTTTTTAAATATATCGCTTTAGCTCCTTCAATATCAATTAAATTAGAAGAACTATTTGTTACATCTAAATCCTTTTTTACCCCAAATGTTGTTCCTAATTCTTTACTATCAGCATTAGCTCTTGTGTCTTCAAAATAATTTCCTGAAGAATTTATCCCATAATTATCAGAAGGATATGGATCTAGAGTTATCAATTTATGTTTTTCATTTGATGGATCATTAGTATAATCTTCATATGGATTCTTACTGTTAACAATATAATTGTTAGTAAAGTTAACTTTTGATTTGTTTACAATTAACAATGACCCAGAATCAGCTGGTAAGACACCGTATCTCCCCGATGAATTTAAAAAAGAACAATTTGAAATATTAATAGCTTTAGAAACCCTGTTTTCTCCTTTTACAACTACTGCTCTTTCAAAAAATTCGAACCAACATGTATCTAGATTAATATTATTTGAAGATTGTATAAATACACCTTCTTGACCATTTTGAATTGTACATGTATTAAATTTAATTATCCCTGGATTAAATAATGTTCCTTCAATTCCACCAATATAAACTACTATACCATTAACTTTATAAAGGGGTGTTTGAGAACCATTCCCAAATAAATAAGAACCTCCATCAAACCTACAATTATTAAATAAAAACTGATTAGTTGAACCCCTTAATATTAATGCATGATATTGATTATTAAAATTTGTTTCAACCGCTTTTATTTGTCCAACGCTTTCAACACTAACGTTCTCCATTGTTATAAACTGATTTACTGATTGGAAACTACCAGCCCCTCCGGCAGAAAAATAAAATGAATGCCCTGTAAAGAATTGAATTGTTAAATTTTTAAATGTAGAATCCCAAATTCCACCCAATTGATTTTCAGAATCAAAATTGAAACACGATTTAATATTAAAACCACCACCATTATAATTTATTGCAGTTCCTAAAATTGTCAAATTTGAAATGTTTATATTTCTTAAATAACCAGATTCTTTAATAAACAAAGCTCCATTACTATCATTTGCACTAACAATTGTAGTTTCAAACATTGAAGATCCCTTTAAATTAACACCGGATTTTAATGTTATCTGACTAGCCAGATATGAACCATTCGGTATATAAACAGTATTTCCATTTCCATAGCCATACGGTCTAGTAGATACATCTTGTGTTGATTTTCCAGCATAATTAATCGCTTTCTGAATTTCTGTAGTTATATCTGCTCCACCGGGAAAAGCACCATAATACCTTATATCAATATCTCCATTAAATTGTCTAATCCAAATTCCTTTTGGGCTAAAGCTACCATGATATGAATCAACAAAAATTCCGTCATCATTTAACGGTTTTCTTGGGTCGTTAGTATATAATGGAGCATTTGCCGGATTTAAACCCATTTCGGAATATCTTTTATAAATAAACATTCCTCCACCGCCATCACTTGGTGAAGAGTAACCTTGAACAAAAACAACTGGAGAGTCTTGTTGTGGATTAAAATCTACAAAACTCTTTAATTCTTGAATTGTTTTAACAGTTCCAATACTCTTATTTACATTTGATTTCTCAGAATACAAAGCATAAGGAACACTCATTAATTGACTAGTGCCAACAACAGAATAATTTGTGCCATTGTTTGGATCAATCGCAATTTGTAAAAACTTAGTAATAACACCCCAATTAATACTGCTAAAAGTATTAGTGCCTTGTTGTGTGCCTTGCCCTATATTAAAATTATATTGCCCGGTCCCATTAGTAGTTTTATTGTGTTTTTCTTCATAAACAATTGTTCCTGAAGCACTTCCTTCTAAAATTCTAACTCTAATTGCAACATTAGTATTTTGTAAAACTACTCCGCTTGTATTGTAAGCTATTCCCCTATGGCTCATTCCTTGAGGAACTTGAGCATAAGTAATTACTGAAAATAAAAGAAATAAAATTAATTTTCTCATCATTTTAATTTTTTATGATTTTATAATTGTGTTCTTTGTTGCCATTAAACATAATATAATAAATCCCTGAAGGGAAATTTTCCAATGATATTTGTTTTGTATTTTCTGTTGATGAAAAAATAATTTTTTGATACTGATCATGTAATTCAAGCTTTTCAAATGAAAAACCATTGGGTAAACTGTAGTATATTACACTTACCGTTGGATTTGGATATATTTTTACTTTTGCAAAAACATCTAATAAATTATTGTTTTCTGTATTCTCAACAATTTTAGAAGTAACTTGATTAGAACTAAAATTATATACAACAAAAATTTCTCCTGTATTGTATTCTACAATATTAGAATAAACTGATGAGCAGTTTACAATGTTTGTGTTTTGAGAAAACGATGTTTTAATTATAAAAAAAACAAATACTAGACAATATTTTATCTTATTTTTCATCTTACTTCAAAATTGATTCTAACTGTTTTTCATTTTCTTGAATCCAAAGATAAATGTCTTTAAAAATAGTTTCCACTGATTTTTTTGGTTTCCAGCCAATTTCAGTTTCAATTTTTGTGTTATCTGTGATAAAAATTCTTAAATCTGCGGTTCTGGTTTCGGCAACTTCGTCAATTTTAATTTTATTCCCTGTGATTTTTTCACAAATTGCTGTCATTTCTTGTAAAGAAGCGCTGTTTTGTAATCCGCCGCCCACATTATAAACTTTTCCAACAAATTTTTCAATGTTATGAATTTGAAAATCAATTAGTTCCACTAAATCATCCACATGTAATAAATCTCTAACTTGTTTGCCCTTGCCTCCATACCCAATATATTTTAACGATTGTTTCCAATAATGTTTTGCCATCCACAACGTAACAACGCCTTGGTCTGTTTTTCCCATTTGTCTTGGGCCAGCAATCACTCCAAATCTAGTTACAGCTGCTTTTAATCCGTAAAATGCGGCGTATTCATGTATAAATAATTCTGAGCTTAATTTGGTTGTTCCATAAAAAGAACGTGCGCCTTCAAGAGCTAATTCTTCAGAAATACCTTTGGAAGAAATACCTTTTATTATTTGACTATCTTTAAATAAAAATTTAGTTGCTTCTTCATCAAAAAGTGCGTTTTCAATCGTTTCAATGGGATACACTCGGCTTGTAGATAGAAAAATTAATTTTGCTTTATTTTTTATACAAGCATTAAAACAATTAATGGAACCATATAAATTATTATTAATAACATAAGTAGGGTCCGAATCCAATCCTGCCGTAACAGATGGCTCTGCGGAAGCTTCAATTAAAACATCAAAACTTCCCAAAGCGTGCAAATCTTCGTTGTTTCTAATATCTCCATGAATAAAATCAATCGCATTTTTTTGAAAATCAATTAAATTTAGCTCTGAACCTCTTCTTTTTAAGTTGTCAAAAGCCACAATTTCGTAATGTGGATATTTCTCTCTTAACTGCAAACATAATGTAGAACCTACAAAGCCTGCTCCTCCTGTTACTACTATTTTCATTTTACTTTTATTAAACTTTCCTTCCAATCTTTCGCATCAACACCAAAAACACTTTTAATCTTACTTTTGTCCAAAACACTATACGCTGGTCTTTTTGCGGGTGTGGGATATGCGGATGTTGGAATGGGTTGTAAATTTAGGTGATTACATGATAACCTCAAAAAAATTATCGAAATTAATTACTTTACTTTCTGTTGGTTTATAATTATTAATAAAGGTTTTAGAAAATTTGGCTTTTTGTTTGGGATTATATTTTATTTCGTAAGCTACAATTTTTTGATTGTTTACTTCAATTAAGTCTATTTCTTGTTGTTGAGTAGTTCTCCAAAAATAGTATTCGGAATGTTTGTTCTGATAACGATTTTGTTTTATCATTTCTACAATTACAAAATTTTCCCACAAGGCACCAACATCGTTTCTTAATTCTATTGGAGTGAAGTTTTTTATCAAAGCATTTCTAATTCCTACGTCCCAAAAATATATTTTTTTGCCTTTTTTTAATTCATTATCTAAATTATTACTAAAAGAATGTAAGGTGAAAATAATGAAGTTTTGTTCTAAAATAGTTATGTATTTTTCTACTGTTAATTTGTTTATTCCTAATTCTGTAGCCAAAGAACTATAATTAATTTCAGAACCAATACGAAAAGCTAGCATTTGAGTTAAACGATAAATGAGGTTAGATTTTTTTATGCCTTCAAAATTTAATACGTCTTTAAACAAAAAAGATTCTGAAATATCTTTTAATACTGCTATTTCGTTTCCTTTTTCGTTTATTACTTCTGGATATAAACCATTTACTAAATAATGTTGTACCGTTCTTTTTTGCGTTAACCAATCAGAATGCTGCACCATTTCACTAAATGATATCGGAAACAACTGAAATTCAAACTTTCTGCCTATTAAAGATTCTTTGGTTTTATCGGCTAATTCAAAAGCGCTGCTTCCTGTGGCAATTACCTGAATGTGGTTAGAATTGTCAACAATTCGTTTAATTAACAAGCCAATATTTGAAATCATTTGAGCTTCGTCAATCACTAAAATATTGTTTGTGCCAACTAATTGATTGATTCGTTCACTTGTGATGTTTTCTAATAGTTGTTGTACATCTGGCTCATCTCCAGACAACCAAATATGCTTTTCCTCATTTACAATTTTTTTTATAAATGATGTTTTACCAACTTGTCTGGCACCAAAAATTAGAATTGCTTTTTTATTAAAAAGTTTGTCTTTTACCTGGTTTTCAATTTGTCTAACTATCATTATTGCAAAAATTTACGACAAATGTAGATTAATTTTTTATAAATAACAAATTATTATGTTTTTTTGATAATATAATAACTAATTATTATGTTTTTTTGATAATGTAACGACGAATTATTATGTTTTTAACTGCTAATTGACGCTAAACTTGCTTCCCAATTCTTAATTTTAATACCAAAAACACTTCTTATTTTACTTTTGTCCAAAACACTATATGCTGGCCTTTTAGCAGGTGTAGGATATGAGGATGTTGATATAGGTTGTAAATTTATGGAAATGTTATTCACTTTAAATATTTCTTTGGCAAAATCGTACCAAGAACATTGACCTTCGTTACTGAAGTTGTAAATTCCGTAGTTAGATGCTGAAACAAGTTCAGCATGACAATATTGTATTATTTTTACTAAAGTTTCCGCTAAGTCTATAGCATTTGTAGGTGTTCCGATTTGGTCTGAAACTACAGATAAACTATCTCTTTCTGATGCCAATCGCAACATGGTTTTCATAAAATTATTGGCAAATTGAGAATATACCCAAGAGGTTCTTATTATAAAATGCTTTTCCCAAGTGTTTTGTATGGCTTGTTCGCCTTGTAATTTGGTTACTCCATATACACCTGTTGGATTAGGAATGGCTTCTTCTGAATAAGGTTGAGTTGCTAATCCGTCAAAAACAAAATCGGTTGAAACATGTAATAAAATGGTGTCATGCGTTTTACAAACCTCCGCTAGGTTTTGTGCACCAGTTACATTTATAACAAATGCTTTTTCTGGTTCTGATTCCGCTATATCAACAGCTGTGTAAGCCGCCGCATTAATGCAAAATTGTGGTTTATATTTTTCGAAAACAGCTTCACAATTGGATTTATCAGTAATATTTAATTCTACTGACGAACAAAACACAAAGTCAACTGAAGGATAATTACCTACAATCGACTGAATAGCTTGTCCTAATTGTCCATTTGCGCCTGTTACTAAAACTACCATGCTTTTTTTGCGTTAACTAAAGTGGGTAATATTTGGTCTTTTTCTGAAATAATTAGTTGTTCGATTGGAAAATTCCAATCGATATTTACGGTTTCATCATTGTATATCAATCCGCCTTCACTTTCTTTATTGTAAAAATTATCACATTTGTAAAAAAAAGTCGCTGTTTCGCTCAAAACTAAAAAACCATGGGCAAAACCTCGTGGAATAAAAAATTGAGTTTGATTTTCTCCAGATAAAAACGCCGTTTCATATTGTCCGAAAGTCGGTGAATTAGGTCTTAAATCAACCGCAATATCTAATACTTCACCCTGTAAAACGCGTACTAATTTAGCTTGCGCGTGTTCTCCGGTTTGATAATGTAAACCCCGTAACACGCCTTTTGTAGAAAACGACTGATTGTCTTGTACAAAAGTTACTTTTTGACCCACGCCTTCGCAGAATGTTTTCTCATTGAAACTTTCCATAAAGTAACCGCGTTCGTCTTTTATTATATTTGGCTCAAGGACATAACATCCTTTTAATTTTGTTTCTATAAATTTCATGTGTTCAATGTGTCAATGTTCAATGTGTCAATGTTCAATGTGCCAATGTTCACGTACAACTAATTAATTGACATATTCGCTAATTGACAAATTGAGAATTAAATAATACTCATTAAATGCGTTCCGTAACCGCTTTTCAATAAAGGTTCGGCTAGTTTTTTCAACTGATCTGCATTGATAAAGCCCATTTTATATGCTGCTTCTTCAATGGCTCCGATTTTTAATCCTTGGCGTTCTTCAATCACTTGAACAAATTGTCCGGCTTGCATTAACGACTGAAATGTTCCCGTGTCTAACCAAGCAGTTCCTCTGTCTAAAATACTAACTTTTAATTTTCCTTGTTCTAAATAGGCTTTATTGATGTCGGTAATTTCTAATTCGCCTCGGTGACTTGGTTGTATATTTGCCGCAATTTCTATTACAGAATTATCGTAGAAATAAATCCCCGGAACTGCATAATTTGATTTTGCCCTTGTTGGCTTTTCTTCAATTGAAAGCACTTTTCCGGTTGTGTCAAATTCTACTACGCCGTAACGTTCAGGATCGTGTACATGATAAGCGTAAACAATTCCACCGTCTGGATTATTGTTTGCTTGTAATAATTCGGCCAATCCTGTTCCGTAAAAAATATTGTCGCCTAAAACTAAAGCTACTTTATCGTTACCCACAAATTCTTTTCCAATAATAAATGCTTCGGCTAAACCGTTAGGATGCTCTTGTACTGCGTATTCAAATTTGCATCCTAAACTACTTCCGTCGCCTAATAAGTGTTGGAACAAAGGCAAATCGTGCGGTGTAGAAATAATTAATATTTCGTTGATTCCTGCCCACATCAAAGTTGATAATGGATAATAAATCATGGGTTTGTCGTAAATTGGCATTAATTGTTTACTTACCGCTAAAGTTAAAGGATGTAAACGTGTTCCTGAGCCACCGGCTAGTATAATTCCTTTCATAATCTTAATTTGTCAATTAGGCAATATCCAATGTGCCAATTTAATTATCAATTTGTAAATATTCAATAAGCCAATGTTTTCGAATAGTCAATTAATCGGCTAATTTATTTGTTTTTAGATGTTGCAATTATCTTATTGGTAATCTTTAATATTTCAAAACATCATTCAATAATTCGTCAGATTTTGGATAATTTTCTAATTCATTACATAAAAATAACCAAAACTCTGTTTCGTCTGCTTCTTTCATAGCAATTTTAACTTTATGAATAAAATCTGCTTTGCTTTCCGCGCTTTGAGCTTCTTTTATATTGGCTCCAATAGAAGTTCCTGATTTTAATAATTGATTTGCAATTACATATCTTTTCTGTCCTTCTAGTTTTTCTGTATATTGAACAACTTTCTTAGCAAAATCAAAAGTTTTCAATAAAATTAAATTGTTGTGGTACTTTTCTCTAAATGTTATCATGGCTTTTATAGTTAATTTTCAATATTCAATGTGTCAATTTGCCATTAATTTCTACTTAAAGAATTGGCACATTGATGAATCGGCTAATTGGCAAATTTACCAAGATACCATTCAATTGTTTTTTTAATTCCTGTTTCAAAGTTTTCGTCTGCTTTCCAACCTAACTCGGTTTCAATTTTTGTAGCATCAATTGCGTAACGTAAATCGTGTCCTGGTCGGTCTGTTACAAATGTAATTTGATCTTGATATTTTCCTGTTGCTTTAGGCTTTAAATCGTTTAAAATAGTACAAACAGTATCTACGATTTGTAAATTATTACGTTCGTTTCTTCCTCCAATATTATACGTTTCTCCAGATTTTCCGGTTTTAAAAGCCAATTCAATTCCTTTACAATGGTCTAAAACATATAACCAATCGCGTACATTTTTTCCGTCTCCATAAATTGGAATGTTTTCTCCAGCTAATGCTTTACGAATAATAGTGGGAATTAACTTTTCGTTATGTTGTTTTGGACCGTAATTATTGGAACAATTTGAGGTTACCACATTCATTCCATAGGTGTGAAAATAGCTTCGAACAATCATGTCTGAACCTGCTTTTGATGCTGAATATGGGCTGTTTGGCGCATAAGGCGTAGTTTCTTCAAATAAACCTGTTTCGCCTAATGTTCCATAAACCTCATCAGTAGAAACATGATGAAAACGGGCGTTTACAAATTCTGGGTTGTATTGATTAGGTGCTGTCATCCAAAGTTTTCTGGCTGTGTCTAATAAATTAAATGTTCCTAAAACATTGGTTTTAATAAACGCTTCTGGACCAGAAATTGAATTATCAACATGACTTTCTGCGGCAAAATGAATTACATCGTGAAATTGATATTTATCGAATAGGTTTTTTATGAATTCTCCATCTACAATATCCGCTTTTACAAAGGTATAACGTTCATGATTTTCCACTTCTGATATGTTTTCTAAATTTCCTGCATAAGTTAATGCGTCTAAATTTATTAAATGATAATCCGGATTATTTACTATAAAATAAGGAACAAAGTTCGCTCCAATAAATCCGGCTCCGCCTGTAACTAAAATATTTTTCATTATGCTTGAATGCGTTGTTTTTGTTGTTTATATGCTTTTGAAAACCAGTGCCCTAATAAATAAAACAAAACAAACAATATTGGTAAAATAAATTTCATTTTATTGTTTGCACCTTTATTGTTCATTTGGTTTCCTATTATATTTTGATCTTTAATTATTTTTTCAAATTCCAATCGGTTGGTGGCTAATTTTTGGTTTTCAAAAATTAAATTGTCCTTTTTTTGAATAAGATCATTTATACCTGTGTTTTCAGATATTGAAACACTGCTTCCTGTTTTGTTTTGACTTAAGCTTAAAATAATTTGATCAATCTGAGTGATTAATAACTTATTAGATGCTAATTTTTCTTCTAAATTATTTTGATGAATTTTCTGAAGTTTAATAAAATATTCCGACTGCTGTAAAAAATTTAATAAAGGATCAATTAAGTCTTTTTGCTGGTAAGCTATAGCGGTTTTAATATTTATGCCATGTAAATAGTAGTTTTTACTTGTAGTTTCTTCCTCAATAATTTTTTCTAAATCGCCATCTTCTGCCATTAATTTAACGAGTTCAAAATTGTTTTTTTGACTATCTGAATTAATAAAATTATAAATTCCGTTTACGGGTTCAATTTCAATAGAGATAAAATCTTCAATATTTTTAATTCCTATTTTAGTAAAAAAGGCTTCGTCTTTTTCTTTTAATTTTAAAGAAATTAAATTTATTTTATTGTACAAATAATCGTTACTCCCAAAATTAGGAATCACCACAACATCACTTGTATAGTTAGGTTCTTTGTCTACATAAAAACCTAAACCACCACCAATAACTAATAAAACAAATACAATTAGTAGTTTCTTTTGTATAAAAAATAACAAGTCGAAACACTTGTTTATTACTTTTTTAAGCCCTTTTGAAATACTTTTTCCGATTTGGCTTAAATCAATTTCCTGCTCTTGAGAATTTGTGCTCATGTTCTTAGTTTACGTTAAAAATTTGTTCTAATATTTTAATGGTAATTAAATATGTTGGTTTTACGCCAGTAGTTCCTAAACCGCCAGAAGCCAATGTGCTTCCTGTTTCTAATGGATTGTCTGAGGCGTAATAGGCATATCTTACTTTTACATTTGTGTTTATGCTTTTTCTAATTCTTGAAGCGGATTGAATGGCTTTTTGATAATACGATCCTTCCATTTCTAAACCAATGGCTTCCCAAGTGGATTCGTGGAAAAATTTTAGTAAATCTCTATTTTGTAAAGAAGTCCCTAAAACTGTAATCATTGGGCCTGAAAAAACAGGTATTCCATTTCCTTCGAACATTTCTTTTGTAAGTTGGTTTTCGAAATGATAATTATCTGCTGTGCCTTCATTTACGTGTGCGTTAGGAATCATAATGTCTCCTTTGCCGCCTTCTAAAATTCCGGCTTTACCCATTATAGAAACCGATTCTACATTTAATAATGTCTTGGTTTTATTAACTTTATAAGGTTTTAAAAGTTCGTCGATAGTTTCGTACGCCTGTTCGCCAAAAGCATAATCCATTACAATAAGAACGGGATTTTCTTTTGAAGCAACTGTTGGAAAGGCTGTTTTTTTCCAATCAAATTTTGCGGTATCAAAAATTTGTACATCAATATTGGTTCCTGAAGTGTCTGGCAATGAAATCATGCCATTTTGCAAAGCCACATCCTCTACTTTTTTTCGTAAGTCTTTGTGTGAAGACGAACTTAAATCTTCATAAATTTGAAACGCTTCTTTTCCTTTATATTTTGTAGCCAAAACTGCAGGTGCAAAAATCGAATTCATCACACTATGCATATTTGCACTAATCACATGAATAGGTCTTTCTAATAAATTGTTTTTACTAAGCGTTTGTTTGATATTGTTGGCCCAAATTTCACCATAAATATGATGTCCTAATCGTTCTCTTAAAATCGGACTAAAAGTAATGGTGCGTTTGTTATTATCTACAATTTCTTCAATTGCAATTTTTCCTAGCCAATATATAATTTGTAAAAAACGTTCTGGTGCTTCAGTTGTGGCAAAACCTTCATAAATGTCTTGGACTTCTGCAAAGGTTCTTCCTAACACATTGGCCGCGTGCGATATTGCAATTTCTCTTTCAACTTGCGTTAATTTTTTAGTTTGAAGTGCAAATTGAGCTAATTTTTGCCAATCGCGAGACACCATGCCTTCATCGTCAATTAAAACACGGTCTTTAATTTTGTGCGATTCGATGAAAATAAACGTTAAATGCGTTAAAATATCGTAAATGTCTGAACGTCCTCGAGTAATTTCAATATTCATTTGTTCGTCGTCAATACGATAACAATTTCTTCTTCTTTTTGGAGGAACGATGGCTTTAAAGTGCGAATTCGCATACCCTTCATCCGAAGTTAAATTGATATAACGACATTGCTCTATGCCAATTGGTAACCGCTCTATCACATATAATAATCCGTTTAACTCTACTTTTTCTTCTGCAATGGATCCGTAAATTTCTGGTCGTAAGGATAATAAGGCTTCACGTAAAGTTTCGCCTGAAACACCCATTGGTTTGTAAAAACCTCTGTTAAATAAGTGCCGCATGGTAATGTACAATCGTTCGATAGCAGCCGACGATTCTTGCGCCCGAGAACGCGAAATGTTTTTAATGTCTCTCATTAATTTCTATTATATCACCAACAAAGGTAATAAATTTATTCTTTAGTCCGTTTTCGTTCGCTTTTTGTGTATAGAAAGTTAATAATTTCTTCATTTACATCGTTAAAAAATCAGCAATTTTTCTATCGTTACTTAATCTAGGTAATTTGTTTTGTCCGCCTAATTTTCCGATGGATTTCATATAGTTTTGAAAACCGTTTATTGCCACTTTCGTAATTATTATTGTTCGCAACACGTTGCCTTTTATCAAATCGTCGTAATACACATTTTGTTGGCGCATTGCTGTATCAATTTTTAATGCAAAAGTTTCCAAATCTTCTGGTTCCGAATCAAACTCGATTAACCATTCGTGATACGGTAAACCGCTTTTTGGATTAATTTGTGGCGCTACGGTAAATTCGTTTACGCTTATGTTTGTTCCTAAAACGGCATTTTGCAATGCGTTTTCCACTTCTTTTCCAATCACATGTTCGCCAAAAGCAGAGATGTAATGTTTGATTCTTCCGGTAACAATAATGCGATATGGTTTTGTAGAAGTAAACGCAATTGTATCGCCAATATTGTATGCCCAAAGTCCGGCGTTGGTAGAAATAATTAAAACATAATTTACACCAATTTCTACTTCACTAATTGTGAGGCGTTTAGGGTTTTCGGTGAAAAATTCGTCTGCTTTAATAAATTCGTAGAAAATTCCTGAATTCAATAATAATAACATGCCTTTTTCGGTTTGCGAATCTTGATAGGCAAAAAACCCTTCGGAAGCAGGAAATAATTCAATTGAATCTACTTTTCTGCCAATTAATTGTTCAAATTTAGCACGATAAGGTTCATAATTCACGCCGCCATAAATGAATAAATTGAAATTTTTAAACAACTCGCCAACAGGCAAATTCGATTTTATTTTTAACTTTTCAAAATACATTTGTACCCAACTTGGAATGCCTGAAATCACCGTCATGTTTTGATGAAGTGTTTCTTCTACAATCGTGTCGACTTTTGTTTCCCAATCTTCAATACAATTGGTTTTCCAACTTGGTAATCGGTTTTTTTGTAAATATTTGGGCACATAATGCGCAACAATTCCGGAAAGTCTACCTAATTTGATTCCGTTTTTTTCTTCCATTTCTGGACTTCCTTGTAAAAAAATCATTTTTCCATCCACAAAATCAGCTTTTCCTGTTTCGTGAATGTAACTTAAAATAGCGTTTTTAGCAGCTTGAATATGAAAAGGCATCGATTCTGCTGTTAGCGGAATGAATTTAGCGCCAGATGTGGTTCCAGATGTTTTGGCAAAATATAAAGGTTTTCCAATCCATAAAATATCCGATTCGCCGGCAACAGCTTTATCAATATACGACTTAAATTGTTCGTAATCTCGAACTGGAACTTGTTTGGCAAAATCTTCAAATGATTTGATATTAGAAAAATCATGATCTTTTCCAAATTGCGTGTTTTTCGCTTGACTTAATAATGATTGAAAAACCTTTTCTTGAGTAGCAACAGGAGAATTTGCCCATTTTTGAGTTTGAAAGTGCGAATATCTGGCGAGTATTTTAGCTGCAACTGCTTTTAATGACATAATAGTCGGATTTATTTTTTAGCTTTTTTTGGAGTGAGTTTTTGTACTTCATTTCTAAGTCGCAACTCTTTTTCCGAGACTTTTACATCAACTTTTTCTGTAGCATTTGCTGCCACTTTAATGGAATCTTTGTTTAATTTGGCATATTCTAAATCGCCATTTAAAACAGATTTAACAGATTGAATGTATGCGTTATTTGCTTTTGTAACTTTTAGTAACGAATCTGATTTTATGGTTAAAGCCGCAGCTTGTTTTTTTAATTGTGTAGAAGCATAACCCGGAATATATTCCCGTAAAGGTGTAAAAGCAATGATGAATGTAGTGACAAAAACAATTAAAATAGCACTTAAAGAAGACGCTACAAATACATTCATTAAGGTAAGTTTTAATGAAAATGATTCTTCTAAAGTGTCTTCATTATAAATAATGAAACGTCTTTTGCTTACTAATTTTTGTTTTAGCGCCTGAAATTTTAACCTTTTTTGAGACATATCTCTTGATTTTATACAAATATAATACAATTAGGCAATTTGTCAATTAGTAAATGCGCCGATAAAAAAAGAATAATCTTATTTGTGTTTTAATTTTTTATGTACCTTTGTAGTATAAATTTAAAATTTAAAAACATGAATTCTTTATATATAACTTTAGGAGCCATTGGTGGAACGGAGTGGATTATTATTATTGCTGTTGTTGTCTTATTTTTTGGAGGTAAAAAAATTCCTGAATTAATGAAAGGACTTGGTGGTGGTATCAAGGAATTTAAAAAAGCAGCAAAAGGTGAAGACGAAACGCCAGTAGCTAAAAAAGAAGAAGAAACAAAAGAATAAATTTTAAAAAATTCCAATATAAAAATTCCAAATTCCAAGTAAAATTAGAATTTGGTTTTTTTTTTTAAAATATCATAGTCAACTGAATTCGCTTTCTGGCCTCATCTACCTCAACGACTTTTACTTGCACGTGTTGGTGTAGTTTTACAACTTCGTTTACATCGGAAACAAAACCTGCTTTTAATTGCGAAATATGCACCAAACCGCTTTCTTTTGTGCCAATATCCACAAAACAGCCAAAAGCAGTAATATTATTTACTATTCCAGGTAAAATCATACCTGTTTTTAAATCTTTTATTGTTCGAACATTCGGGTCAAATTCGAAAACTTTAGCGGCTTTTCTTGGGTCTAATCCTGGTTTTTCTAATTCTTTTAAAACGTCTTTAAGTGTTAAAATTCCAATTTCAGAAGTAATGTATTTTTCAGGAGAAATTTGTGCTATTTTTTCTTTATTCGCAACTAATTCGTTTGTTTTTATACCTAAATCTTTAGCCATTTTTTCAACAATTGCATAGACTTCTGGGTGCACTGCCGAATTATCTAACGGGTTTTTTCCGTCTTTAATTCTGATAAAAGCGGCGGCTTGTTGGTACGCTTTTTCGCCCAAACGCGGCACTTTTTTTAGTTGTTTTCTGTCTTCAAAAGGACCTTTTTCTGTGCGAAATGCCACAATGTTTTCAGCCATTTTTTCACCAATTCCAGAAACATAACTCAACAACGATTTACTGGCGGTGTTTACGTTAATGCCAACAGCGTTTACACAACTCATTACCACCGCGTCTAATTGCTCTTTTAATTTGATTTGATCCACATCGTGTTGGTATTGCCCAACTCCAATTGATTTGGGATCGATTTTTACTAATTCCGCTAACGGATCTGAAAGTCGTCTTCCAATAGAAACCGAGCCACGAACCGTTACATCATAATTTGGAAATTCGTCACGCGCAATTTTACTCGCAGAATATACTGAGGCGCCCGCTTCTGAAACCACAAACACTTGAAGTGGTTTGTCGAAAGCAATTTTCTTGATGAAAAATTCTGTTTCGCGTGATGCTGTACCGTTTCCAATTGAAATAGCTTCAATATTATACGCATTTACCATCGAACGAATTTTTTTCATCGCCATAGCGCTGTCGTTTTGTGGCGCGTGCGGATAAACCGTTTCGTTATTTAATAAATCGCCTTTTTCGTCTAAACAAACCAATTTACAACCGCTTTTATAACCTGGGTCAATGGCTAAAATACGTTTTTCTCCTAAAGGCGGCGCCAATAATAACTGACGTAAATTTTCTGCAAAAACATCAATCGCTTTTATATCGGCTTTGGTTTTTGCTTCTTGCAACGTTTCGTTTGAAATAGCGGGTTCTAATAATCTTTTATAGCTGTCTTTTATGGCTTTTTCAATTTGTTCGCCGCTTTCGTTATTAGTTTTAATTAAATTGTCTTCCATAAAACGAATTACTTCTTTCTTGTCTTCGTCATTTAAACCGACATTCAACTTGATAAAACCTTCAGCTTCAGCACGTAACATCGCTAATAATCGGTGTGATGGTGCTTTACTTACGTTTTCAGACCAATCAAAATATTGATTAAATTTTTGAGCTGCTTCATCGTCTTTTTTGGTTTTTACTACTTTAGTGGTAATTTCGGCTTTACGCTGAAAGGTTCTTCGTAACGATTTTCGAATGAAAATATTTTCGTTTATCCATTCGGCAATTATATCTCGAGCGCCATGAAGGGCTTCGTCTTCATTAATAACTTTTTCGTTTAAATATTTCGATGCTAAAAATTCAATGTCGTCATTTCGTTGAGACATAATTATTTTCGCTAATGGCTCCAATCCGTTTTCACGCGCGGTATCTGCTTTGGTTTTTTTCTTCTTTTTGTAGGGTAAATACCAATCTTCTATTTCTTGTAAATCATAACTAGCATCAATTTTAGATTTCAATTCGGGTGAAAGGACATTTTGTTCTTCAATCGATTTTAAAACACTTTCTTTTCGTTTTACAATTTCAATAAATTGCTTGTTTAATTTTGAAATGGTTTCAATTTGCACCTCATCTAAATTTCCAGTTTGGTCTTTTCGGTAACGAGAAATAAACGGAATCGTACAATCGTCTGAAAGTAATTGTATGGTAACTTCAATGCTTTTTACAGCAATTTTGGTTTGGTTCTGTATGAATTGGATTGCGGTCATTGAAAAAAATAATATAAAATATAAATTCCGCCAATACTGACGGAATTCCTAAAAGTAATTTTTAAAAAACATTATTTACAAGCAATTTTATTTACTCTATTTGCGTGTCTTCCGCCTTCAAAATCGGTGTTTAAAAAAGTAGCTACCATTTCCACAGCTTGTTGGATAGATGTATAACGTGCCGGAATAGAAATTATATTTGCATCATTATGTTGACGCGCTAATTCCGCAATTTCTTTCGTCCAACATAAAGCAGCACGAATATCTTGGTGTTTGTTTGCTG
>NZ_JBIPMS010000128.1:0-4648 GCF_044368995.1 Flavobacterium sp.
CTGCATGAATATTTTTAATGCTTCATGGCTATTTCCATTTCTATCTATTTTGTCGATGAAACGCATTAAGTAAACCATATTTCCTGCATCTTTTGGCATCATGATATAATTGCCATTTTGGTCGGTAGGGTATTTGGCTCCAGAAAGTTGCTCAAACGTTTGGCAGAAAATTGTGAAGGCTTCGTAGTTTGGATTTGGCTTTCTTTCTTTTTGCGTCGCAACAATTTTTCTTTCTTTTTCAACGTCGCTTACTGCCTGAAATGGGTTAATTTTCTTTTTGCAATTTTCAATAATTTCAATTTCTTCATTTTGGCAAAATTCTTTAGAATTTTTAGAAGATTCTTTTAAGTTGTTATTATTTATAAGTTTTTCTTCTTTAAAGTTTTTATTCTTAAGTGACGACTTTTCCCGTGTCGGATTTTCACCGTTACGGGTTTTTTCCGATACGGTGAATTCCTTATTCGGCATAAAATCTATCTCATAATCAAAGCTATCAAAGGTTCCTTTTTCTCCTCGTCTTTGAGTTCTTTTAAGGTATCCAGTTGATAATAATTCGTCAATATATTTTCTTAAGGTATCTTTAGAATACCCTAAATCTTTAGCCATTTTACCCTGATAAAATTCCCAATTTTCAGACATTGAAGACATATAGCAATATAAAAATCTTGCTCTATCTGAAATGTTTGAATTTCTTATCAAGTCGTTTGGTATTTGGGTAAAATACTTTTTAGTTTTATTGTTTACTTTGTTCATTTTAATCTATTTTATTAAGGTTTGCAAATTCACCATGAAATTTTATTGCGGCTTTATTGTAGGCACGGGCAGCATCTATTATGTCAATGTAACCACCTAAACTAATTGCTCTCCTATTAAATGTTATTACCGCGTAATATCTTTTATTTTGTTTATTATATCGTACACCTTTGTATCCAGAAGTATTTAATATTGATATTTTAGAATTGGCAATGTTTTGAGATTGAGTGCAAATTCTAAGATTATTTTTTTGATTATTTAAAGTATTGCCATCCAAATGGTCAATAACATATCCTTTTTCTGGTTTCATTAATTGTCTATGCATTGATATTGAACATGTAACATTACATTTTTTTGACTTTCTAAACCCTCTTATTGCGTAAAATTTACCATTACCAGTGCCTCGTAAACACCATTTCCATTGATTCAAATACTCAAAATCTTCATTATCTACCAATGCTACTTTTCCCTGCGTTAACTGAATTTCTTTCATAAGTTTTTATTTTTATTTATAAATTTTATTGCAAATTTAATACCACATTGATAGGCATGATTTATATGCCACTTTGCTTCAGGGTCTGTAAAAATAAAATCTGTATAACCTGTCATAAATAAATCTGCAATTAAATCTATTTGGTCATCAGATAAATTACAATCATGTTTTTCATGTATTGTTTTTCTAATTTCTTCTAATAATTCTTTATTGTCCATTTTGGTATAAAAAAAATGCCCCAATAGCTAGACATCTATCGGGGCAAGGTGAAACAAAGATTTGCTTCATGCTCCTTTGGGACGTTGTCTAGTCCGTTCCAAAGGATAAGCAAAGATAATAAATTTATTTACAATTCCTCATCCTCATTAAAAATCCTCATTAAAGGCAAATCCCAAACTAAAGAAAAAGCAATGATTTCCCCTTCTGGTGGTGCGTACATCCAATTCTCCATTTCATCGCAATACCTAAATTCATAAATAGGCTCTGGAATATTATCTCTTTCCATATAAATACCTGTTGCAAATTGTAAAGTGTTTTCATCTTCTGATTCATGCTTTATTAATAACATTAATTCAACCATATCACGCTGCAAATCTTCAGATTTTGACAAATAATAAGCGTCAGCAACTGTGGTAGTTTTTGGGTCATACCAAATAATATCGTGTCTATAAACTTTGTGTTTATTTACAATTTTAAGTTCTTTGCCATATTTGCCTCCATGAATGATTAGTTCATCATTCCAAATTTCTTTCTCGTTAATTTTCATATTGTTTTGTTTTTGTTTTTCCTTTTTTCCACGGCGGATTCCCAACCGCGCTTTGCATTTCCATGTATTTTACCACGGCTGGCGGCGTTTCGTATGTCACAGACGGAAATTCATTTCCCTCTGTGAAAACCTTATCCAGGGCTGCCTTAATGAAATTTGCCATGTTTTTAATCTTTTGTTAAATATTTTAATTTTTTTGCAATATTAGTAATTTCAAAATTTGACATATTTAGCCATTCTATGCCAAAACATAAATGTTGTGCGTTATCAAAATGTAAATTACTTCTAACGGCTATTTCATCAAAATCAGTATTTAAAGAAATTGAAATATCATTTAAATCAAGAAGTTCATAATCGTCTGGCATCACTTCATGAAAAATTAGGCATATTTCATATACCTTTAATCTTAATATAATAAATTGGTTAATCATATTCATCAGTTTCTTTCGTTTAAAGTTTTAATATTTTCATTTTTCCCCTCCTCAATAAATCCACTGCCTTGACTGCTACCAACTATCTTTAGATATTGATTCTCTACGCTGGCAGAATTAATAATAGTTTGGGCAACGTTGGCGATAACCTTCGCTTTTTCTAAATCATAGTTAGATTCTGGATCGGAAAGTTCTTCCAGTACGACAAATAGGTGATTTCGTAAATCGCTGATTTTGTTTTTCATTTTGTTTTTTGTTTGATTTGGTTTACTAATATTTGAACTTCTTTTAATTCCTGGGGAATTTTATTGTACTTTCGATTAAGTTGTGCTAAATCCTTTCGAGTGACAAGACACAAATTACTAATATCATTGTTGTAAGCATCGCCATCCAATTTAAATACGCACATATTTTTAGGTATTTCTCCATGAACTTGTTCCCAGTTATACCGAGCCAGTGACATCCATTTGTGATTAGCGTATTTAATTTCAATGTATTTATTGATATTCTTGATACTACCGATCGGTAAATTATTGTGTGGTAAATTACCTTTTTTGTAAACGCCTGTTAATTTTGCTATGTGTTCATTTGACAATTTTTGTCCTTTGTTCCATGGTTTATGACCTTTATAAAAACAGGTATTTCTTGCTATGCTACTTGTTTTTTCATTTTGCCATTGTGCTAAAGCTATCTTTCTAGCGTGTTCGCTTAAATACTTCTTATCTTTCCTTAATCCCATTGTGTGGGCTTTTTTGCTAATAGAGATAGATGAATGAGGCATCCATGTAGCGATAACTTTAGCCGGTGTAGTTGCGTATAATTTTGTAATTATTTCCAATTCTTCTTCGGTATAGGGTAGCTTTCTATTTTTCATTACCATTTCGTTGACGTCACCAATATGTTATTCTCTTTGAAATAAAATTTCTAACATAATTTCATCATCGGGAAGCTGCAACCATTCGACGGGAAATTCACAGTAAGGTTTATCAAAACTACCATCTTGCATAGTGACGGTAATTGATTTACGACTTACATAAGATTTGGTTAAATTAGTGTTCAAATCACCATATTTTTGAGGATTATATTTTTGATGCAATTCTAAAATTTCAATAATTCGCTTTACAAAAACTTTAGTATCTGCAAAATAAACAGCTCTTTTACTTTCCTCTTTCATTTACCTTTTGCCAATTTTTGTTTAGCAATATATTCTTCCCTCGAATTTTTACGGATTAATATTTCTTTTACAATTTCATCATTGGTAGCATCTAACCATTGAATGTCGATATAACAATAATCTTCAATAGTTATCAATTCAGAATTAATAACCGTAATTGTATTTCTTTCGTCGAAAACAAAAAGTAAATCTTCTTCAAGAATATCCGGATAAAGGTCTGGGTCATGTTTGTGGAATAATCTACAAATCTCAACACATCTTTGCTTTAATAAGGCATGGTTGGTAAAAAATTGTTTGTACTTGCTCATAATTTTGGTTTTTAAAAAGTAGCAAGGTTTTTGTCACCTTGCTACGAAGAACACTATATAACTAATCACTCACTAAAAAGCTTCTTTATAAATCAATCGATTTCTTCTCCTTTGTTAGGTGGTATCTCTCCCTTTGGTATGCCCTTTTTTTCTCTTTGTTTGCATGGTAATATGCCTTTCTTTTTTCAAATAACTCGGCTTTCTTTTCAGGCGTTAAAGCATTGTATCTTTTTCGACAATATTCTAAATACTTTTGTTTTTGGTATTCAGATACATTTTTTCGATACTCCTTCTTCTTTAGGTTGTATGCTATTTTTTCTTCAGGTGTCATGGTTAAAATGGTAGTTCTTCGTCAAAGTTTAATTTACTTTTCAATTCTTGTACGGCTGGATTATTAAGTAGCTGTACATTTCCTGTAGATGTTATCGAACTACTTTCTGTAGATGCAGCAGATTTTCCACCAAACTCTAAAGTAGCTACCCTACAGTTAAGAATAGCAGCAGGTTCTCCATTCTTTTGCATATAAGAATTAACCGTTCCGGATCCTTCTACCACAACATAGGTACCTTTGGTAATATGTGGCTGCAATTTGGTCCCTCTTTCTCCCCAGATATTACAAGATGTCCATATCGTTTTTTCTGAAGGATTTGGGCCATATATCTTTTCCGTGTGCGCTACACTAAAGGTGCATACAGTCGTATCGCCTACAGTTTTTAATTCAGC
>NZ_JBIPMS010000003.1:0-46353 GCF_044368995.1 Flavobacterium sp.
GTTATCTTCAATTTTAATAACAACATAATCTTTAATATTTTCTGTATAGACTTTAATAATTGGTTTTTCCGATGCATATTTCATTGCATTATCCAAAATATTAACCAAAACGTTTGTAAAATGGACATCATTTAAAAGAACTGTATTTCTAGTAGCATTAAAATGAGTATGCACTTCTCCTTCTCTATCTTCTAAAATTAAACTCACATGATCAATTGCATCTTCAATAAAATTGGTTATTTCTTGAGGTTCTTTATCAATATTTAATTCGTTTCTTTCTAATTTAGAAATTCTAAGTACATTTTCTACTTGGGCATGCATTCTTTTATTTTCATCCTTAATCATTTGAAGGTATTTATGCACCTTTTCTTTATCATCAATAATTTTAGGATTTTTTATTGCGTCTAAAGCTAAATTTATCGTTGCAATTGGTGTTTTAAATTCATGTGTCATGTTGTTTATGAAATCTGTTTTTATTTCAGATATCTGCTTTTGCATGATTAATTGTTTTAAAGCACTGGTATACGTTACTAAAATTATTACCACAAACAGCAAGGTTAAAATTGTCATAGGTAACATAGATGAGATTACAAAATTTGCTTTATTTGGAAATCTAAGTAATAATTTATATTCTGTTTTTCCGTCAGCGTCTAATAAAATAGGCACACTATAGGTCGTGCATTTATCATATCTAAACTCTTCTGATTTTATTTTTGTAGCTAAACCATTTTTATATACCGCAAACTCATAAGGTGTTTTTAATTCTGATTTATATAATTCAAAATTCAAAACATCATTTACTAATTTTGAAGAAATTCTTTTATGAATTTGTCTTTGAGATACAATATCTCTAAACAAAAGTTCAAATTGAACACGATCTAAAATCTCTAATCTTCCATTTTTTTGTATGGTAACATTAGGTTTTGTACCCATATTAGTTTCGCTACCTTCTAAAGAATTATCTTTATAAACTTGGGTTTTTCTTTTTGTTTGATATTCTCTAATTTTAATTGCTCCCGCATTTTTATCAAAGAACGAACCATCTATGCCAAAATCTTCAGGTATAATGGTATTTGAATAAATTAAAACTTCTTTTGTATTGGAATCTTTTTCATAATAAAAAAGTTGTTTTAATTGCTCTTGCATTGGTTCTCTTCCTGTACTGTCCTTAAATTTTTTATAAGACGTATAGAAATCAACCATTTCTTTATTATTAAGCTTTTCAGAAACATTATTTAAAACCACTAAAGCATGATGTCTAAATTGATCGTCATTTTTTTGAAACGAACTATTAATCCAGTACAATTGGACTAAAATAATTCCTATCAAAGAAATACTCATTAAAAAAACCAGTATAATAAATCTTGTTTTATTCATTACAACAAAGTTAAGGTGGAAATAACAACAAGCGAAATAATTAACCTATAATTAACAATTATGTTAAAATTTAAATATTATTTAATTTTTTTATTAAATTATCGATTATTTCATACGTTTTTTCTAAATTTTCATTTTCAATAACGTATGTTGCTAGACTAATTTTCTCTTCTTCAGGAAGTTGGTGATTAATAATCTTCAAAATGATTTCTTTGGAAGTTTTGTCCCTTTCTATAATGCGTTGGATTCGGGTTTCTAATGGTGCTGTAACAAGAATGGTGGCATCGCAATAATTTTGACCATTCGTTTCAAATAAAATGGCTACTTCTTTAATTACAAAAGGAGCTTCTTTAAATTCTTTAAGCCAATTTTGAAAGTCGATTTTAACTTTTGGATGAATAATTGAGTTGAGTTGAGTTAATTTATCTTCATCCTTAAACACCAATTCTCGAATATAGTTTCTGTTTAATTGACCGTTTTCTGAAATTACGTTTTCTGAAAAAAGTGTTTGAACCTGTTGTATAACTTCTTTAGTATTCATTATTTCTTTTGCAGCATCATCGGCAATATAAACAGGAACTCCCTTTGAAGCAAAGTACTTTGCCACAGTTGTTTTCCCTGTTCCTATTCCACCTGTAAGTCCAATTATTTTAGTCATTTTATCTTTTAAAAAATAGTTTTGGAAAGGCCATTTCAGGTTGTTGCTTTAATATATGAATTTTAATAAATGAAAGTAAAAAACCTTTTCCATAACCATAAAACTGAATTATCGTTGCTATCAAACTATAGAAAGCTATTTCAATTGATTTATTTTGTTTCAATGAAGCACGAAACAACATCATAAAATAAAAAACATATACGTACAAAAAGTAAGGAAAATTGAAAATGGCAACTAAAGCAGAAAACAAAAATCCTACTAAAAACAATGTTGGAAACCAAAATGTAATTTTAGCATATTCTGGATACCAAGAATTTAGTATTGGTCTTGCAATTCCGAATTTATTCACTTGCGTATAAAATTTATTCCAATCAATTCTGCGTTTGTGGTAAACAAAAGCTTTTGAAATTAATTTTGTTTTATAGCCTAATTTCCATAGTCGAATAGACAAATCAGGGTCTTCACCTGGATGGATATTTCCAAATCCATTAGAAGCCTCAAATGCCTTTTTGGACAAACCCATGTTAAAACTTCTGGGTTGAAATTTATCTAGTTTTTCACTTCCGCCTCTAATGCCTCCAGTAGTTAAAAAAGAAGTCATAGTGAAATTTATAGCCTTCTGTATGTTTGAAAAAGAATCCAATGCGGCATCTGGACCACCAAAACAATCTACAAATTCTGTATTTAAAGCTTCATCAACGGTTTGTAAGTAGTTAGATGGGATAATACAATCTGAATCTAAAATAATAAAATAATCACCTTTTGCTGCTTTCATACCAAAATTTCTTGAATCTCCCGGACCTGAATTAGATTTAAAATAATAGCTAATATTTAAAGCTACATATTTTTGAATAACATGCTCGCAAGTAATTGAAGAGCCATCTTCAATAATTACTATTTCATAATTAGCTGTATAGGTTTGTTTCGATAAACTTTCTAATAGCTCATCCATTTCATCAGGTCTATTAAAAATAGGTATAATTAAAGAAAATAGCATGGTCTTATTTTATGAAAACAAAGATATATATAAAAACAAAAAAGTCCCGATAAATCGGGACTTTTAAGTAAAAAATTATTTAAAATAATTATTCTTTAATCACTTTTATTGAATGTACTGTATCATCAACAGTTACATTAACAATGTAAACTCCTGCATTTAATGCAGACATATCAACTTGTACATCATTTGTATTTGCTTTTGCATTTACAACTTCTTGACCTAATAAGTTAATTACTTTTACATTACTAATAGCTGTTTTGTATGATAAATTCAATACATCTTTTACGGGATTTGGATACGCTACAAAGTTTGAAGTATCAAAACTTACAGCACTTAATGATGCATCATATGCAGAAACTTGAAATGTTCCAAAAGCATTATTTTCATATTCCCAAAATCTAACATATAATACCTCACCTGGTGTTCTATTTGTTAATGAAATCTTTGAAAATGAATCTAATGAATCATCATCATCACATTCAACTAATACCAAAGTACTACATGGACCTGAATAAACAGCCATACCTGAATCAGAAATAGGTGAGCCTGAAACAGATGCAGAATCGAATGTAATATTACCAGATGCTGGTACGATTACAGAATACCATACGTCACCACCTAAATAAGAAGCACATCCTGGAGCAGGAGCACCAGCGGAAGCTGTTGATCCAATATTAGTTCCAACTAATGGATTTGTAGCAAATGTACCACCTGGAGTTAAAACTGTTGCGGTAGCACAATCATCATTCACTGGTGGAGTTGCCACTGTAGTGAAAGTAACTGTATTCCAAGTACTATATGTTCCTATACTACAAACAGAACGAACATGAAAATAATAAGTTGTTAAAGGAGTTAAGGCCGAAGCCGCATAAGTAATACCGGTAATTGCTGTACCAGATCCTGTTGGGTCTGTTGGAACAGTATTTAAAACATACTCATATCCTAAAGCGGCACTTGGAACTGCAGGCCAGTTGATATTTGCAACCATATCTGCAACACCAGAAGCTACAGGAGCAGGTGGCGCACATGCTGGAGGTGCAATAACCGTAATTGTATAATCTTCAAACTCACCTCGTGAAACTGCTGCGCATGGATCATCCGGATTTGAAGCATTCCAATCGGTTGTAATTCTCATTTTATAATTACCTAAAGCTGTTCCAGCAGGAATCGAAATTGTACCAGAAAATGGACCATTACTATAAGAAGTTGTATTATATACTTTTTCTGTGGCATCGTCTAATAACATATCATTGTTCCAATCAATCCAAATTGCAAAACCAGCAGTTCCGCCCACAATAGCAGCATTAAAGTTAAAGGAGCTAGTAGCAAAGCCTTCTACAAATTGAGTACTTGCATTTAAATAACCACCAGTTGTGAAACCTGTAGCTAAATTTGAAATATTTTGAGTACCTCCAGTAGTAGAGAAATTGTCAACATAAGTAGTATTAGCAGTACTTGACGGCATACAATATCCAGTAAAAAATGATAATGTACTCCAGGTACCAAATGCTCCTGCTGCACAAGCTGCTCTAACATGCAAATAATGAAGAGTTTGTGGTGTTAAGCCAGTTGCAACATAAAAGGTAGCTGTGGTAGCCGTACCTGAAGTTGGTGGCGTTGCAGAAGTTGTTATGGCATATTCATAACCTGTTGCACCATTAGAAGATAAATTATCCCAAAATGTATTAGCAGCTGTAAAAGTAACACCTGTAACTATTAAACCTGTTTGATCTGGACAAGTTGGTATAGCTTCCCAAACCACATCATCAATTAGTAAACCACTTGATGGTGCTCCTGTGTGTCTGAATGCTGGATAATCCGAATACGTTCCAACAGGAGGAGCAAATGTCATATTTTCATAGGTTAATGTAGCAGCTGTCATTGTAGTAAATGCTACAAATGTAGTTGCATCCATTGGATTGGTTAAGTAACCGAATTCTACAATCCCGCCAATTGACCAGCTAGAGCTAGCTCTTATTTTTAATTTCAATCTATGCGTTCCATCACCTAAATTAGATACAGGTTGCATTTTAACTACTGCCATACTTGTTGTACTGTATGAAACCATATATAATGTATTTGGCGAAGAACTAGGGTTACTTGTTTCTGTGTATGCATAACCAGTTGTACCTACCTGACCCCAACAATTAGGAAAATCTGGAGTGGTAACTGCATCAAAATTCTGAACAAAGCTTGTAACTGAAGTACAAGATGTTGTAAAACTAATAGAGGTAGACCAAGGACTTAAATCACTTGATCCACAAGCTGCTCTTACAAAAATATAATAAGGTGTATTTGGCAATAAACCCGTTAAAACTGCATACGTATTTGTTGTTGCAGTTCCTGCTGCTGTTGGAGTTGTATTTGTTGTAGAAACAAAATACTCATAGCCAACTGAAGGTAAAGGAGAAGTTGCATCCCAAGAAATTGAAGCTCCTGTTGAAGTAACTGAAGATGATACTAAACCTAAGGGTTCAATACAAGACGGCGTTAATCGAATTTGGAAATTATCTATAAAAAATTCAAAATCAGAAGTTCCATTAGTCGTTCCTTCTACTACTCTATATGCAAATCTAACCGTTTGACCAGAGTAAGCATCTAAATCGATAATGTTTACGGAACCAGTATTAGACGGAACATTAGTATCATTATATGTGAAAAGCGGAGTCCAGGCTGTAGTGCCTGTTGAACTTACTAATACTTCTACTGAATCATCTGATTCCCAGTCTGTAACTGCGGTTGTAACGTCATAATTTGCAGCCGCGGCATCAAATTTTAATTCATATCCAGTTGCTGGTATGGTGAATAGAGGAGAAATTATCCAGTCATTTGCATTTGATGGTGACCAGGATGAGTAATATATATTATAAGCAAAAGATCCTGTGAAACCTACATTTGCAAATCCATCTTCATAGAAATCATTTGAACCAAACGTGGTTGGTCCTGCAGTTAAATCACCACCTTTTCCTTTAGACCAACATACATTTGGTAAAAAAGTATCAAATGGTTCGATACTAGGAAAAGTGGTTATAGGCGCACAAGCTGTAGTAAAACTAATTGAAGCACTCCAAGGACTGAAATCACTTGATCCACAAACTGATCTTACAAAAATATAATAAGGTGTATTTGATAATAAACCTGTTAAAACTGCATACGGATTAGTTGTTGCAGTACCTGCTGCTGTAGGTGTTGAATTTGTTGTAGAAACAAAATACTCATAGCCAACTGAAGGTACAGGAGAAGTTGCATCCCAAGAAACTGAAGCACCATTCCAAGTAACAGAAGCCGAAACTAAACCTAGGGGTTCAACACAAGAAGGTGTTAATCTAATTTGAAAATTATCAATTGAAAAATCAATATCAGCAAATCCATCGGTAGCTCCTTCAACAGCTCTAAATGCAAATCGAACATTTTGTCCTGCATAAGCATCTAAATCTATAATATTTGGAGTAGCTACAATCCCTGGCTGATTTGAATCATTATACGTGAAAAGCGGAGTCCAGGCTGTTGTACCTGTTGAACTTACTAGTACTTCTATAAAATCATCTGCTTCCCATGGTGTTGTTGGCGCAGTAGTTGCTGCATACTGAACCGCTGCTGCATCAAATTTTAATTCATAACCAGTTGCTGGAATTGAAATTGCTGGAGAAATTACCCAATCATTAGAACCTAGATAATCAATATTATTTCTAATTGCTCCTGAAGTACCATTATTGGCCAATCCATCTGCAACCCATAAAGATCCAGTTGTTAGTGTAGGACCTGTAGTTAAATCTCCTCCAGACATATTTGTCCAACAATTTGGCAAAAATGTTGTAAATGGCTCTGATAATGGAGCAGTAAAGGCTGTTGGACCTACAGCAACTGTAGAAGATGCAGCCATATTAGTTGAACAAGTAACTTCACAATAATAATTAGCAGTTGAAGTAACTGACGGAATAACATATGTAGCAGAATTTGCTCCTGAAATCGCAACCGAATTCATATACCATTGATAAGTTACACCTGAACCAGAAGTAGCATTTTGCAAACTTAGAGTAGCACTACTTCCGTTGCAAATAGTCGAAGGAAAAATAACATTACCTGGAGCAGGAGTTCCAGAACATGGAGTATTAGTATAAGTCAACTGTGTATTATAAATTCTTGTTTGACTAGAAGCCAAATTACCAGTAATTGAAGCAGAATCTGAAGTTCCAACTGCCTGAATTGCTGTAGATGTTGTATACAACCAAACGAAAGGACCAGTAGTTGGACTACCCGAACCCGAATTAATTGACCAATTTATAGCTGTTTCTATGGATCCACCATTATAATTAAATGGTGTAGAAAAAGTAAATTCAACCCAACCGGCTGCAGCTGGAAAATCAGCAGCACCAATAGCGGCGTTTGAATAGCAATTTGTAGAACCTGTAGTCCAAGTATTAAAATTACTTGAAGTTGAAAGCGCAGTAGCAACTGAATTCTTTAAAAAAATATTCATAGTAGCGGTTCTTCCTGTCGACAAATTATTACTATTATTTTTATAAAATGCAATTTTAGTAATGGTAGAACCTGAAGTTACACCTGCCGCAGCTAAATCAGCTGCAGTAAGTAACTGAATACTCTGTGAAAAATTAAAGCTACTAGAAGCACTTGAACGATAAATGGGATTACCATTATCAAATGCACCAGAAGCAGTAGTCCCTGCACCAATCGTGACGGTTGTTTGAGCAGTTATATGCCAACAGGTAAAAAGGGCAAATAACCAGAAAGTAATTTTTTTCATTTTATATAAATTTATGTTAGATTCGTAAATAAACAAAAAAAAAAACATATTGTTAAACAAAACATAAATTATTCGATGAAACGATTTAAAAAACCGATAAAAAACAAAAAAATCCCGAAGAATCGAGATTTTTTAACATTAATTTGATGTTTTGTTATTTGATACTAGGTACAAAAACCATTTCTGAGGTATCTTCTTGGTAATTTACGCCTTCAAAACCAAATCCGAATAGACTATCAAAATCTTTTTTATATCCTGCTAAATCACCAATTTCTGATAAATTTTCAGTAGTTGCTACTTTCCATAAGATAGCTACTTGTTCTTGAACATCCTCTCGCATTTCCCAATCATCAATTCTAATTCTTCCTTTTTCATCTGTTGGAATGGCGTTACCACTATATAATCGATCTGCATATAAACGCTGCATTTGTTCGATACATCCTTCATGAATACCTGCTGCTTTCATGGTTTTATACAATAATGAAATATATAATGGGATTACTGGAATAGCCGAACTAGCTTGCGTTACCAATGCTTTATTTACAGAAACATAAGCTTTACAGTTTACGCTTTCTAAATGTTTTGTAATTTCAAAAGCAGTAGCTTCTAAATGATCTTTTGCACGTCCGATTGTTCCTTTTCTATAAACTGCTTCGGTAACTTCTGGTCCGATATAAGAATACGCTAATGTCATTGCGTCATTTGCTAAAACGCCTGCATCGTTTAAGACATTCATCCACATTGACCAATCTTCACCGCCCATAACCACTACTGTATTGTCAATATCGTCTTGATTTGCAGGTTCGATAGAAACTTCCGAAACATTTCCAGTATGAAAATCAACGGTTTTGTTTGAAAATTTTCCTCCAATTGGCTTCAATGTTGAACGGTGTAAAACTCCTGAAACAGGATGCATACGAACTGGTGAAGCCAAACTATAAATAACCAAATCTACTTGACCTAAATCTTTTTTAATAATATCAATGGTTTGTTGCTTGATTTCATTTGAAAAAGCATCTCCATTTACACTTTTTGCGTATAGTCCTGCTTTTTCTGCTTCCTTCTCAAAAGCTGCAGAATTATAATATCCTGGAGTAGCTGTTTTTCCTTCGCTTGGTTCTTTTTCAAAAAACACACCAATAGTTGCTGCATTGCAACCGAATGCACTTGTAATTCTTGACGCTAAACCAAAACCAGTAGAAGCACCAATTACTAAAACTTTTTTTGCACCCTCAATTTTTCCTTTTGATTTTACATATTCAATTTGATTTTTTACATTTTTTGCACAACCATCTGGGTGAGCTGTTAAACATATAAATCCTCGCATTCTTGGTTCGATAATCATAATTTTATATTTTATTGTTGTTGCATTTATAAACTTGATACAAAAGTATACATTTTAATTTAATAATGTTTTAGCGTGAGATACTGCCGACTCGGTAATTTGTTTCCCTGACAACATTTCTGCAATTTCTATTATTCGTTCTTCTGAATTTAATTTTACAATTTTTGAAATGGTATTGTCAGCAATAGTCACTTTTGAAACCTTATACTGGGCATCGCCTTTTGAAGCAATTTGAGGCAAATGAGTAATCGCAAAAACTTGACGGTTTTTACTCATTTTTTTCATGATTTCACCCATTTTTAATGCAATTTCTCCTGAAACTCCAGTATCAATTTCATCAAATAAAATAGTAGGTAATTCAGAAAAATCTGCTAAAACAGCTTTGATAGCTAACATAATTCTGGACATTTCTCCTCCTGATGCTACTTTTTTAAACGAACCTAAGCTGGTTCCTTTATTAGCTGAAAATAAAAGTTCTAATTCATCTGTTCCATTAGAAAGAAATGAATTTGAAGAATTTAATTCCATTTTAAATTGCGAATCTGGCATGCCTAATTCAAACAAAATAGAAGAAATTTTAGAAACAAAAACAGGAATAGCTTCACTCCTATTTTGCGAAATTTTATTAGAAATGGTAGTCAGCTCAATTGTTTTTTGACTTAAATACTCCTTTAAATGAATTATTTTTTCTTCTAAATTATCTACTAAAAGTACTTTTTTTGCTAGTTGATTTTGAATTTCCAGTAAATCATGAATAGAAGTTACCTGATGTTTCTTTTGTAAATCGTATATAGTTTGTAACCTGTTCGATATAAATTCTAATCGTTCTGGATTATAGGTGTTTTTTTCGGCTAAATGAAATGTAGTATCAGTAATATCTTCTAATTCAATTAAAGCAGATTGTAATCTTTCGAAAACTTCTGAATACTTAGTAGAAAAACCAGCAATTTTTTGCAACGCATTTTTACATTCTTTAATGGAAGTAATAAATCCAAATTGGTCTTCATTGGCACTAGAAACTAATTTACTTAGCGATTCTGTAATTAATTCAGAATTATTTAAACTCATTAATTCGCCCTCTAATTCTGTTTGCTCCTCCACCAGCAAACCAACTTGCTCTAATTCATTTAATAAGTGTAAATTATATTCTTGTGCGGAGAAAAGCACCTTTTTATCTGCAATAACTTGTTCTAATTCTTTAGATTTTAGTTTAAAATCGGATAATAAAATTACATATTCTTTCAAATTATCAGCATTAGAACCCATCGCATCTAAAATAGAAATCTGGTAATTCTGTTCTTCTAATTCACGTGTTTGGTGCTGCGAATGAATGTCAATCAGATTTTCTGCTAAAAGTTGTAATTCCGATAAATTAACTGGAGTATCATTTATAAAAGCACGAGATTTTCCAGAAGGTAGAATTTCACGCCTAATTATTGTTCTGTTTTCGTAATCTAAATCGTTTGCTTCAAAAAGAGGTTTCAAATTGTATTTTGAGATTTCGAAACTGGCTTCAACTATACATTTTTTTTCATTATCTTTAAGTGAGGATAAATCAGCACGATTGCCCATAATTAAGCCCAATGCTCCTAATAGTATAGATTTTCCAGCACCTGTTTCTCCTGTTATAGTAGCAAACTGATTAGAAAAAGCAATATTAAGTTGCTCAATTAAAGCATAATTTTGTACAGATAAAGATAAAAGCATATTACCTTATTTTATTCCATTTAGAAGAATTTAACGGAGAAATAGTAGCTAAATTTTCTCTAATTTTAACAGTATCTATAACTGGTCCGCCGTTAAAGATAGCTACAATTTCATCTGTTTTAGTATCAAAAAAAGTTCTTGCTAAAAGTGAATTAGGCCTCACTTTATGTAGCTTATTTAATGTCTCTAATGCATTGGCAATCTCTAACTTTCCTTGTTTTAAATCGTCTGCCATTTTATCCAATCCATTGATGTGATATTGATAAAACGCTTCTCTATAGGCATCAAATGTATTTGACATTAAATCTGAAATCAAATTAAATCTTGTCATTTTTTTACCCGTTTGTACCCAACCTGAAAATCCACTTGATTGTGCCACATTAGTAATATTTAATGCAGTTTCTAAAGAATCTGTTCCGCCTTTATCAGAAAAAGTATCTGCGTCTGAAGCGATAATAATATTGGCATAAAACGACAAAACCGAAACTAAATTTGAAGTAAATGCATTTTGATCATATATTAAATTTTCAAATTCAATGTATTTAAAACTTACATCTTTATCATTAATATTTAAAATTGGCGATGTAAATGTGCTATTATAAACTGGACGTGAGGAATTAACTTGCAAAGTCACTTCAAAATTATTGCTTTCAAATTTATTGACAATGAAGAAAAAAGCACAATTTATTTTTTCATTTTGTTTAACAACTTTTTCAGAGAATTTAGTGTTATTTAAAAAATCGAAAACCTGTTTTTCTAAGTTCTTAAAAATTTGAGTATTTACATTCGTTACCTGATCTGTATTTATAGATACAATGGCTTTTAATTCTTGTGAATTTGCACAAAAAGCACCTAAAAAAAGTAGTATTAAAAATTTAATTCGCATATTTTTTTACAATTAGGTTAACAATATCTTCGGCAACTAATTCTTTTGATTTTAATGGAATATCAAATATATTAAATTCTTTATCAATAAATGTAACTTTATTAGTTGGTTTTCCAAAACCAGCTCCTTCATCGTTCAGAGAATTTAAGACGATAACATCTAAATTCTTTTTTTTAATTTTACTTTTAGCATTTTCAATCTCATTTTCTGTTTCTAAAGCAAATCCAATTAAAAATTGGTTCTTTTTAATTTGACTTAAAGATAATAAAATATCTTGATTCTTTTCTAATTCTATAGTTAACTTAGTTTCCTCTTTTTTTATTTTCTGTTGTGCTACATTTTTTGGTTTATAATCTGCAACGGCGGCGGCGGCAATAAATACATCGGTATTTTCAAAATAGTGATGACAAGTAGCAAACATGTCATCGGCAGTAGTAACTCTTATAATAGTTACCAAACTGTGTTGTAATAGCAAGTGCGTAGGTCCAGAAACCAAAATAACTTCTGCGCCTAAATTGGCGGCTACTTGAGCAATTTCGTAACCCATTTTTCCAGTAGAATGATTGCCTATAAATCGAACTGGATCTATAGCTTCGTATGTAGGACCTGCGGTTACTAATATTTTTTTACCTTTTAGTGGTAATTTGCTTTCAATATCTTTTTCAATAAATTGAAGTATGTTTTCGGGTTCAGCCATTCTACCTTCACCACTTAATCCACTAGCTAATTCGCCGCTTTCAGCTGGAATTATTGTGTTTCCAAAACTTTTTAATGTTTCAAAATTCATTTTTGTTGTAGGATGAATATACATATCTAAATCCATTGCTGGAGCAAAGTATACTGGGCATTTAGCAGATAAATAAGTAGCCAAAAGTAAGTTGTCGCAAGTGCCTGAAGCCATTTTAGAAAGTGTATTCGCTGTAGCTGGAGCAATAAGCACAAAATCAGCCCAAAGTGCTAATTCTACGTGATTATTCCAAGTAGCATTTTCATCTTCTTTATTGTAAAAAGTAGAAAATACGGGATTTTTTGATAGCGTTGATAAAGTTAAGGGTGTAACAAAATCAACAGAAGCAGGTGTCATGACAACTTGTACATGTGCACCTGCTTTTATAAGTAGTCTAACTAATGAGGCTGTTTTATAAGCTGCAATTCCGCCAGAAATACCTAGCAAAACATTTTTACCTTTTAAAACAGACATTAATTAAAGTTTAAATTATTTAGTATCTCTATAATAAATTTTATCTTCTAGCCATTCTTGAACAGCTAAAGCATGTGGTTTAGGCAATTTTTCGTAATACTTAGAAACTTCAATTTGTTCTTTATTCTCGAAAACTTCTTCTAAACTATCATTATAAGTAGCAAATTCGTCTAACTTATCTAATAATTCTTTTTTAATTTCAGAATTAATTTGATTGGCTCTTCTAGCTATTATAGTAATTGCTTCATACACATTTCCAGTTGGTTCTTCAATGACACTTTTGTTATAAGTTACTGTGTTTACTGGCGCATTTGTTTTCTTTAAATCCATAATAATGATTAATTTGTATATTGTTTCAATTCTTTTTCTACCATTTCAAGCATTTTGTTTGATTTTTCTATATACTTGGTATCTGCTTTAAATTTAACTAAATTTTGATAATACGATTTAGCTGAATTTAATCTTTCTTGTTTTTTTGAAGGAATACTATTTGTTGCTAATTTATACATAGCATCATATTTATAAAATAAAGCATCTTCTTTATATTTTGAACCTGGAAAATTAAAAACAAAATTATCAAGCGCTACTATTGCTGCATTATAATCTCTTGTAAATTCACCAATTGTATTGTATTGTTTTGCTATTTCAAATGCTTTAAGCTCTAATTTTTCAGACAATTGTTTTACAATTTCATTTGCTTTTGGTAAAAAAGTAGAATTAGGATATTTATTTACAAAAACTTGAATTTTATTTAGTGCTTTATCTGTGTCTACTTGATCTAAACTATAAATAGGAGATACTTTACTGTAACATTCTGCTCCTAAAAAAGCAGCTTCTTCTGCAAAAGCACTTTTTGGATAACTACTTGAAAATCTTTCAAACTCGTATGCAGCAGAAATATATTGTTTAGTGTTGTATAATGCCTGGGCGTAACTATAAAAAGCTGCTTCTCCCTGAGGTTTTGCTCTTAATGAAGAAGCAAATTGTTCAAACAATCTTATTGCTTTAGCGTACTTTTTCTTTTCAATTTGTTCTGTAAACACTTTTGTTTTAACTTCTATATCATCCGATTTCATAGCTCTTTGATAAGGACTACAAGATGAAATTGAAAGTATAACTATAAGAATGTATATAAATTTGTTCATATTTGATGTTGCATTATGCCTTTTGCGTAGTTTAAAAAACCAACTGCAAAGGTAGCTATATTTTTAAGTTTTACAAAAAAGATTTTTATTCTAAATTTTTAATGAAATTTGCCAATCTTCCAGACAAATTTTCATCTACATTTACCAATGGTAAACGGACGGTATTTTCAGACAAACCTAGGTGTTTAAAGACTTCTTTGATTCCTGCGGGATTACCTTGTTCGAAAATCATATCAATAGAATCAGCTAATTTATAATGTAATTTATAAGCTTCATCTACTTTTTTGTTTAATCCTAACCGAACCATTTCTGAGAATTCTTTTGGAAAACCTTCTCCAATTACAGAAATTACGCCAGATCCGCCAGCTAAAACCATAGGTAAAGTGATCATGTCGTCACCAGAAATTACTAAAAACCCTTCTGGTTTTGTTTGAATTAACTTCATCGCTTGTACAATATCGCCAGCAGCTTCTTTGATTCCAATAATGTTTTTAAAATCGTTAGCTAATCGAATAACAGTAGAAGGCAACATATTGCTCGACGTTCTTCCTGGCACATTGTATACAATAATTGCTATTGGTGACGCTTCAGAAACAGCTTTAAAATGTTGATAAATACCTTCTTGTGTAGGTTTATTGTAGTATGGCGAAACTGACAAAACAGCTGCAAATGGTGACAAATCTCTTGTTTTAAGTTCTTCTACTACTTTTGCAGTATTGTTTCCTCCAACTCCTAAAACCATTGGCACTCTGCCATTATTTGCTGCTAATATTGTTTTTATAACTGTTTCTTTTTCGGATGCCTCTAAAGTAGCGCTTTCTGCTGTAGTTCCTAAAATTACCAAATATTCAACTCCGCCTTCAATTACAAAATTTGTAATTCTTTTTAACGCTTCTGTATCAACAGAAAAATCTTTTTTAAAAGGCGTTACCAAAGCCACACCAGTTCCTATTAATGATTGCATATTATATTTTTTTAAGTATTTTTAAATATTTGAATAATTCCGAGATAAATTCCGAATAATTTTCAGCTACACTATTTATTGCTAAATGATTTACTCGTTTGTCAATGGATTGAAAACCAACCTTAAATTTTGCTTTCGAACTTCTTGTTACCAAAAGCAAAGTTGGTTTTTGAATATCGTAATAGCTGATTAACATATCAAAAGATTGTTCGGTAAAATTAGTAACTCTTTCGCTCTTAAACAAACCTCCAAACGAAATATCTTTTCTGAAAAAAAAATTAAATTTTTCAAGAATTGTTTTCTTGTTTTTATTTACAAATGATAAAATTTCGATGTTTTCTATTAAAATTCCATATTTTACAATTTCATTAATCAAATCTTCTTGATTTGTAAAATAATTAGTGTCAATCAAAACGCCAACTCTAACTATCTTATTTGAAGACATTTGTAGTTGATAGTTTCTTAATTTACTATTTACCTTTCTTTTAAGAAAAAAATCCTTTACTATTTTATAAATCATTGTAACTTTACATCTTTTACAATATTAAAGTAATCTATTCTAATATATGTCATTCAAAAGTAAAAATACTAAACATCTTTACACAATTTTTGTTACAACTTTAACATTATTTATTGTTGTCTCTTGCAAAACGAAACCTTACAACAATTATTTAATTGAAGGGAAAAAAATTGAGATATCTAAAAAATATTCTTCTAACGAGACAATAGAAGCCTATATTTTACCTTACAGAGCGCATATTACTAAAGATTTAGATAGTGTAATTTCTTTTACCAATGAAACTTTAGACAAAAGCCAAGGCGAATGGCAGAGCAATATTGGAAATTTTATGGCGGATGCGTGTATGGAATTAGCCACTCCAATTTTTTTTAAACAACAAAACAAGCAAATTGACATTGTTCTTTTAAATAGTGGAGGCATCCGGTCGATTATTCCGAAAGGAAATATCAGCAAAAGAAATGCTTTTGAGGTAATGCCTTTTGAGAATAGCTTAATTGTAGTAGCGCTAAAAGGAAACGAAATTATGGCAATGGCAAATCATTTCATCAAAGATAAAAAGCCACATCCATTAAACGGACTTAAAATATTTTTAAATAAAGAAAACACCATTACTAAAGTAATTTTTAAAGATAAAGAGATCGAACGTAACCAAATTTACTATGTTGCCACCAATGATTATTTAGCAAATGGAGGAGATAACATGACTTTTTTTCTCAAAAACGAAGGAACATTTGATTTAAATTATAAAATAAGAAATGTTTTGATTGATTATTTTTACAAATACAAAATTATTGAAGCTTCAACCGTAGATAGAATCATAAAAGAATAGCAACATGAGAAGAAGGAATTTTATCAAAAATACAGCTGCAACTTCAGCATTAATCTCACTTAGTGGACTTTCATTGTCGAGTTTTTCTACTGTAAAAGAGAAAAAAATAACCATATTGCATACCAATGATGTGCACAGCCATATTGATCCGTTCCCAGAGAATCATCCTAGAAATCCATCGATGGGAGGTGTAGCCAGACGTGCGAATATCATTGAACAAATTAGGAAAGAAGAAGAAAACGTACTGCTATTAGATGCTGGAGATGTTTTTCAAGGAACGCCCTATTTTAATTATTATGGAGGCGAATTAGAATTTAAACTAATGAGCATGATGAAGTATGATTTAGCCACATTAGGAAATCATGATTTTGACAACGGAATTGATGGTTTTTATGCACAATTACCACATGCTAATTTTGAATTTGTTTCGGCCAATTACGATTTTAAAAATACCGAGTTAAATGGAATTGTGAAACCATACAAAACATTCATAAAAGAAGGAATAAAAATTGGCGTTTTTGGTTTAGGTATTCAATTAGAAGGTTTAGTAGATAAAAAACTATATAAAGAAACCAAATACAACAACCCTATTGAAGTGGCAACAGATATTACTAAAACACTTAAAGAGACAGAAAAATGCGATTTAATAATTTGCTTGTCGCATCTAGGTTTTGACTATAAAAATGAAAAAGACAAAGCTTCAGATCTTAAATTAGCAGCTGCTACACAAGATATTGATTTAATTATCGGTGGACATACACACACTTTTTTAGATAAACCCGTTATAAAAACTAATAAAGTTGGTAAACAAGTCGTTATTAACCAAGTTGGTGCCTATGGAATAAATTTAGGTAGAATCGATTTTTACTTAAGCGATGAATTAAAATACATCAGTAAAGAAAAAAATATTGTGATAATTTAATTCTTAACCCATTATCATTTTTTGAAATTGGTATTCGTCAATAATTTCAATTTTTAGTTGGTTGGCTTTTTCTAATTTAGCAGGTCCCATATTAGCTCCGGCGATAACATAATTGGTTTTTACTGAAATTGAACTTCCAACTTTTCCGCCATAATCTTCAATGGCTTTCTTCAAATCGTCTCGAGAAAAAACTTCAAAAACGCCGGAAACAACAAAAATTTTCCCTTCTAAAATATTGGAAACAGAAGTAGAAATTTCATTCAATTCAAATTGAATTCCTACTGCTTTTAGTTTATTAATAATGTCTATGTTTTTTGAATTCTGGAAAAAATCCATTACACTTTGTGCAATTCGTTCCCCAATTTCATCCACAGTTACCAAATCAAGTAAATCTGCTTTTGCTAAGTTGTCAATGTTTTTATAATGTTTCGCTAATTTTTTCGCAACGGTTTCTCCTACATATCTGATACCTAAAGCGTATAAAACGCGTTCAAATGTAATGACTTTAGAATTTTGAATACCTAAAATTAAATTATCAGCAGATTTATCCGCCATTCTTTCTAAAATCACAACTTGCTCTTTTTTTAAATCATACAAATCGGCATAATTTTTTACCAATCCGGCATGATATAATAAAGCCACCGTTTCACCACCTAAACCTTCAATATCCATGGCTTTTCTGGTATTAAAATGCTGGATTCTACCAATTATTTGTGGTGGACAGCCATAAAAATTTGGGCAATAATGATTGGCTTCCCCTTCACTTCTTATTAGCTTCGTATCGCATTCTGGACAATTTGAAATATAAACTGTTGGATGTGCTTGATTGCCTCTTTTAGCAACACCAATGATTTTTGGAATAATTTCGCCGCCTTTTTCTACAAAAACTTCATCGTTTACACGAATATCTAACTTATAAATTTGATCTGCATTATGCAAAGACGCTCGTTTTACAATAGTTCCAGCTAGCTGAACAGGCTCTAAATTTGCCACAGGTGTTATGGCACCCGTTCGGCCTACTTGATAAGAAATAGATTGCAAAACCGTACTCACTTGTTCTGCTTTAAATTTATATGCCATTGCCCAACGAGGTGATTTGGCGGTGTAACCTAATTCTTCTTGATAATGAATGTTATTTATTTTTACTACTACTCCGTCTGTTTCATAAGGTAAATGGTGTCTGTTTTTATCCCAAAATTCAATAAAATCAAAAACTTCATCTATATTTTTTGCCAATTTGCTTTGATTTGGCACTTTAAAACCTAATTTTCTAGACAACTCTAAGCCTTCATATTGCGTATTAATTGCTAAATTATTTCCAATCATTCCGTACAATAGGCACTCTAATGGACGTTTTGCAACTTCAGCACTATCTTGTAGTTTTAAACTTCCAGATGCAGTATTTCTGGGATTAGAATAAGGAGTTTCTCCAATTTCAATTAGTTCTTGATTCATTTTTTCAAACCCTGCGAAAGGTAAAATGATTTCGCCTCGAATATCAAATTTAGTTGGAAATCCAGCATTTAAATGTAACGGAACGGACTTTATTGTTTTGATATTTTGAGTTACATCATCACCTTTAAAACCATCTCCTCGTGTTACTGCACGAACCAATTTTCCATTTTCATACGTAATACTTATCGAAGCACCATCATATTTTAATTCGCAAGTAAATTCTAAATCAACGTCACCTAAAATTTTCTGACATCTAGTTTGCCAATCGAGTAAATCTTCTTTGGAATACGAATTATCTAGAGAATACATTCTATATTCGTGTTCAATCGTATTAAAATTCTTTGTTACAGCTCCACCAACACGTTGTGTGGGTGAATTTTCATCAAAAAAAGATGGATTAGCTAATTCTAAATCTTGTAATTGTTTTAATTTTGCATCAAAATCAAAATCAGAAACCGTAGGATTATCCAACACATAATAGTTGTAATTGTGTAAATTTAATTCTGCTCTTAAAGATTGAATAGTTTCTAAAACAGTCATATTATGATACATTAATTAATGCCGTTAGTTTAATATATAAGTCGCCTTTACTAATAATTCCTCCGTTTTCAATTATTTTAAAAACTTCTTCATTTCGATTTTCGGGTACTTCTTTTTTTCCTGTTCGAATAGTGACTACATCAGAAAAAAGGTTATTTCCCAACCATTCTAACCCTTCTGTAGTAAAGAAATCAACAGAAACTTCTGAAGTATTTACAATTATTGATTCTAAAAAAGTATCGTGACATTTAAACAGAAAAATGTGATTTTTTGAAAAATGATCTACAAAACGAACATTAGTAATCGCTTTATCCCAAATTAAATCAGAAAATACATCAATTTCTTGCAAAGCAATTTGTGGTGTATTTGTTTTTAATTCGTCCCATTCTTTTTTATCAATTGTTTGAGTAGCTAAAAAAGTAATAAACTCAGGATGAAGTTCTTCTAATTGTTCTTTTGTTAATCGGGTATATTTCATTTACAGATATTTATCAAACATTTAAAGTTCCGTAAAAATAAAAAAAGCGTTGCAATTGCAACGCTTTTTTTAAATAAATATTTTAAATAAAATTATGCTTTTTCAGCAACAATTTCATAAGCTAATTCAATGATAACTTCTCTGTGTAAACGAATAGTAGCATTGTATTTACCTGTTCTTTTAATAATACCCGAAGTAATGAATTTTCTATCGATTGTTTGTCCATTTGCTTCTAAAGCGTGAGCTATATCTGCATTAGTAATTGATCCGAATAATTTTTCACCACCTGCTTTTGCAGTAATTTTTATCTCTAAAGCTTTGATTGCATCTGCAGTAGCTTTTGCATCAGCAACAATTTTAGCTTCTTTGTGTGCTTTTTGTTTTAAATTTTCAGCTAAAACTTTTTTAGCAGAAGAAGTTGCTAATATAGCAACCCCTTGAGGAATTAAGAAATTACGACCGTAACCATTTTTTACAGTTACTACATCATCTTTAAAACCTAAATTTTGAACGTCTTGTTTTAAAATTAGTTCCATTTTGTTGTCCTTTTATTTTATAAGTTAGTTCCGATGGCATCGGAACAACAAATGATTAGTATTATTTTAATAAATCGGCCACGTAAGGCATTAAAGCTAAATGACGTGCTCTTTTAACAGCCACAGAAACTTTTCTTTGGAATTTTAATGAAGTACCTGTTAAACGTCTTGGTAAAATTTTACCTTGCTCATTTACAAACTTTAATAAAAAGTCACCGTCTTTATAATCGATATACTTTATACCTGATTTTTTGAAACGACAATATTTTTTTTGTTTGTTGGTATCAATATTTAAAGGAGTAAGATATCTGATATCACCCTCTTTTTTACCGTTGTTAGCTATTGACATGATTAGTTTGCTTTAGTTTTTAATTTTTCTCTTCTTCTTTCTGCCCAAGAAATAGCATGTTTGTCTAAAGAAACAGTTAAGAATCTCATGATTCTCTCATCTCTTCTTAATTCAGTTTCCAAAGAAATGATTAATTCAGCTGGAGCTTGGTACTCGAATAAATGGTAAAAACCACTTTTTTTGTGTTGGATTTCATAGGCTAATTTTTTTAAGCCCCAATCCTCTTTTGATACCATTTTGGCACCCTTAGAAGTAAGAAAATCTTCAAATTTGCTTACTGTTTCCTTTACCTGAACATCAGATAAAACGGGATTCAAAATGAAAACAGTTTCGTAATTTTTCATGTGTACGTATTTTTTAAATTGGGTGCAAAGATATACAATTTTATTTAATTTACAAATTCACTAAAAAGTATTTATTTTTTACAATATTAGTTTTCTGTTTTTTTTTGTATATTTTTATGCTGTTTATAAAATAAATATTTAGTTTTACAAAAATTAGTTTTAAATAATTACTTTTATTTAATTGTAATAAATACCAATATATGAAATTAAAAACAATTGTTGTAGATGACAGTTCCATTCAACGTATTACTATTGCTAAGTTAATCTCTGAACATCCTAATTTACTATTAGGTGGCGATTTTTCAAACGCATTAGAAGCTAAAAATTATATTTCAAATAATGCTGTTGATTTAATTTTCTTAGATATAGAAATGCCACATATTACTGGTTTTGATTTAATTGATGGTTTAAAAATTAAGCCATTAATTGTATTTATTACTTCTAAAGCCGATTATGCTGTAAAAGCTTTTGATTATTCCGCATTAGATTTTTTACAAAAACCTATAAAAAAAACGCGTTTTATAACTGCTGCAAAAAAGGCTTTAGAAATGCACCATTTAAAATATGACAAAAATCATGACGAAAACGGACCTCATTTAATAATAAAAAGTAATCTTAAAAAAATAAAAATATACACTTCTAATATAAAATGGATAGAAGCTTTTGGTGACTATATTAAAGTAGTTACATACCAAGACACCCATCTTGTATTATCTACTATGAAATCTTTTGAAATAGAACTTCCGAAAGACAATTTTCTTAGAATTCATAAATCATACATTATAAACTTAGATAAAATCGATCGATTTAATAGCAAACAAGTAGAAATTAGCGGCGAAAAAATACCGTTAAGTAGAATTAAAAAAGAAGAAATTATAGCTATTTTAGAAAAGTATTAAACAGCTATTTTGTCAATCTGAATTTATTTCAGAATCTGAAACAAGTTCAGATTGACAATAAATGGTGAGAAAAGTATTAATAATCTACATTAATTGTTGTTTTTATTACTCGATATTGGGAAGTAGCTTCAAAACTTACCAATGCTTTTTTAATGATTTTTTTTGTTTCAACAAGATTCGCATCATTTGGAATTTTGATTAGAATGGTTCGAATATATTCATTTCTAATTCTATTAATTGCGGGTTCCTCTGGACCTAATATAGGAACAGCTACATGCTGTTTTAATACATTATACAGCCAAGTTGATCCTTCACGAAGTTTTTCGTAATCTCTATGTTTCAATTTTATTTGCAACAAACGGAAATAAGGCGGATATTGAAAATTACGTCTTTCGTATAATTGCTCATTAAACATTGCTGTATAATTATTATTCACCACTTGCTGAATCGTATTATGCATAGGATTGTATGTTTGAATCACTACACTACCATTTTTTGCTTTTCTACCCGAACGTCCCGCAACTTGAACCATCATTTGATACGCTCGTTCATAAGCGCGATAATAAGGTTGATTTAGTAAATTATCTGCATTTAAAATCCCAACTAAAGTCACGTTTTCAAAATCTAAACCTTTGGCTAACATTTGTGTACCAACTAAAATATCAATTTCCTGATTTTTAAAGGCATCAATCATTTTTTCAAAAGCAAATTTTCCACGAGTGGTATCTTGATCCATTCGGGCAATTCGTTTCTCAGGAAATAGCTTTATCAATTCTAATTCTACTTGTTCTGTACCGAAACCTTTTGCAGAAATATCTAATGAATTACAAGCATGACAATGCGTTGGTTTCGCCATGCTGTGTCCACAATAATGGCATTTTAAATGATTTTTAAACTTGTAATACGTCAAACTTACATCGCAACTTGGACATTGAGGCACGTGTCCGCAAGTAGTACATTCAATATATGGCGAATATCCTCTACGATTTTGAAATAGCATAATTTGGTCCTTATTCGCTAAAGTTTCGTTCATTCTTTCTAGTAATTCATCGGAAAAATGACCATCCATTCGTTTACGGAAATATTTATCTTTTAAATCAATCAAATGAATTTCAGGCAAAACCACATTATTAAATCGGGTAAACATTTCAATTAAACCATATTTATTGGATTTAGCATTATGATACGATTCTAAACTTGGTGTCGCACTTCCTAATAAAACTTTTGCATTATGAAATTTTGCTAATACAATTGCGGCATCTCGGGCATGATAACGCGGCGCTGGATCTTGTTGTTTGTATGTTGCTTCATGTTCTTCATCTACTACGATTAAACCCAAATTAGAAAATGGTAAGAATAACGCACTTCGCACACCTAAAACCACTTTTGCTTTTTCAGAATTATGCAACACATGATTGTACACCTCAACACGTTCATTAGAATTATATTTCGAATGAAAAACGGCGATTTGATTTCCAAAATAAGCCGATAATCGTTGTACTAACTGAGTAGTTAATGCAATTTCGGGTAATAAAAACAATACTTGTTTGTCTTGCTGTAAAAATTCTTCGATTAGTTTTATATAAACTTCCGTTTTACCAGAAGCGGTAACGCCGTGTAATAAATTAACATCAAATTGAGTGAACTTTACTTTAATTTTTTCTAAAACTATAGTTTGAGATTCGCTTAATTCAATTTCGTAATCGGCTTCTTTTTCAAATGAAACGCGATCAGTAGTAATGTAATATTCTTCAAATATATTTTTATCGACTAATGATTTAATTACCGCTGCGCTAACTCCAGAAGTTTCAATTAATAATTTTGCAGGAATTGGTTTTTTCTCTGTCGCTTGTAATTGAAAATACGTCAAAACAATTTCTTTTTGCTTTTTTGCTTTTCCTAAAATTTCTAATAATTCTTGCAATTTTTCTTGCTGTAAAAATTCATCTTGAAGTTTGATATATTTTACTAATTTGGGTTTATACATATCTTGAACCTCATCTTGCATTGTTAGTAATCCTTTAGATAACAAACTTTGAACAATTGGAATTACATTTTTTTTGTTTACTATCTGAGAAATTTCCGAAATTGTAATAGATGATTTATTTTCTAATGCTTCTAAAACTAAAAATTCGTCGTCTGAAGCAAGTGTTTTGTCCGATTCTGTATGCGATGAAGAAATCATCGTTTCGCTTTCTAAAATCAATCCAGAAGGTAATGCTGATTTAAAAACTTCGCCAATCGAACACATATAATACGATGCAATCCAATGCCAATGTTTCAATTGAATTTCATTTACAATAGGAACCTCATCAATAATTTGACTGATTTCTTTAGCTTCATACAAAACGGGAGGAATGTTGTGCTTTTCTACAACTAAAGCCGTATACACTTTTGTTTTCCCAAACGGAACCGTAACGCGCATGCCAGGGTGCAAAAATTTGTATTCTTCCACATTTACCGAATACGTAAACGTTTTATCAAGATTTAGAGGAAGAATGACGTTGATGAAGTACATTTTTTTAGGTGTTGGGTTTTGGGTGAAGGATATTTGGTTTAGGGTTAAAATACGAAAAACGAACCTTTTGCCTTATACCTTATACCTTTGCACTAATCTAACTTCTCCGTTAATTTACTAAATACTGCTTTGGCATTTTTACCTTCGTATAAAATCTGATAAACGGCATCAATAATAGGTGTTTTTGCTTTGTATTCTAAATTTAAATTATAAGCACTTTTACAAGCATAATAGCCTTCTGCCACCATACTCATTTCCATTTGAGCTGATTTTACGGTGTAGCCCTTGCCTATCATATTACCAAACATTCTATTTCTTGAAAAAACTGAATATCCAGTTACTAACAAATCGCCCAAATAGGCTGAGTCGTTAATATTTCGTTTCATTTTATGTACTTTTCGAATGAATTTTTTCATTTCACGAATGGCGTTACTAATTAAAACAGCTTGAAAATTATCTCCGTAACCCAAACCATGAGCAATACCTGCAGCAATAGAATAAATGTTTTTTAAAACTGCTGCATATTCGGTTCCAACAATATCATCAGACGTTTTTGTTTTTATATAATACGATGCCAAATTTTTAGCTACATACCTTGCTTTTGTTTTATCAGAACATGCAATAGTTAAGTAAGACAAACGCTCTAATGCCACTTCTTCTGCGTGACAAGGCCCAGTAATTACTCCAATATTATCGTAGGGGATATTAAATATTTCATGAAAATGTTCCCCTACAATCAAACTAGTTTCTGGAACAATTCCCTTTATTGCAGAAAAAATTATTTTTCCTTCTAAAGATGCCGTCATTTTCTCTAATTCAACACTTAAAAAAGCAGATGGAATAGCAAAGATTATAACATCAGCAAATTGAATGGCTTCGTTAATATCGTTTGTTAATTGTAATTTATTAGTGTCAAAAGCTACAGAACTTAAATAATTAGGATTGTGTTTTTGTAGTTTTAAATGCTCCAAAGCATAAGTACTGCGCATGTACCAAGCTATTTTTTCTTGATTTTCACATAACATTTTAGCAAGAGCTGTTGCCCAACTTCCGCCTCCTATAACTGCAAATTTTTTATTGCTTTCCATTTTCTAAAATTATGAACTCCAAAAATACACTTTTCAACAACAAAAAACAATATCAAAATTCAATATCAATTTCAAAGCTAAAAATCCTGAAAAAAGTTTAGTTTGATAATATTGAAATTTGTGTTGGCTAGAAAAAAGTGTTAATTATTTGTGAAGATGAAGTTTCTGGCACGACTATTGAAAATATCATTATATAGATTTAAAATAATAAAAGTTTGGTTAGTTAGTAGTTTTTTTTGCATGTAAAAAGCGTCACAAGATGAATTTCTTGGACGCTTTTTTATTTCACTTTTTATTTACTTAATAACTCATTTCAATAATTTCTTTTACTTTTTCTAAAGTAATATTTTGTTTCTCACCCAAAGCTTTCCAGCCTCTTTCTTCAAAGCGGTTTACAATGAAATTAGCCGTATCAGAATAATTTGTAGTAGCTTGAGAAAGTTTGGTTTCCATTCCCATTTTTTCTAAGAACCATACCAATTTTTCTATAGCTTTTTCAGCAATTTCTTCCGTGGAATTTCCTTTTAAATTAAAAACTCTTTCACCAAATTGTGCTAATTTGTCTTTTTTAGAATCAAACATAACTCGGTATAAATTCGGACCGATAATCGCTAATGTTCTAGCGTGGTCAATTTCGTACAATGCGGTTAATTCATGACCAATCATATGTGTAGCCCAATCTGATGCCACGCCTTTTTGTATTAATCCATTTAAAGCCATTGTAGCACACCACATAAAGTTAGATGCTAATTTATAATCGGTAGGATTTTCAACTACTTTTGGTCCAATTTCAACTAAAGTTTGTAAAATTCCTTCAGAGATTCGGTCTTGCAACATTGCCTCTTGTGGATAGGTTAAATATTGCTCTAAAACGTGTGTAAAAGCATCTACCACTCCGTTTTGAAGTTGTCTTTTAGGTAACGATTGAATTACCGTTGGATCACAAATTGAAAATTGAGGAAACAAAGCGCTTCCCCCTAAAGTTAGTTTTTCTTGTGTGGCTTCTATGGTAATTACAGCGCCAGAATTCATTTCGGAACCAGTAGCGGGTAACGTTAAAATTGTTCCAAAAGGAATTACTTTTGAAATATCTTTAAATAAAATTCTATTTTTTAAAATATCAACTGCATTTCCTTCATAATTTACAGCGCCTGAAATAAATTTTACGCCATCAATGACGCTTCCTCCGCCAACAGCTAAGATAAAAGTTATTTTTCCGGTACGAACAATTTCTACAGCTTTCATTAAGGTTTCAAATCTTGGATTTGGTTCAATACCGCCAAATTCAATAATCTCAAAACCTCTTAAGTGTTCACAAACTTGCGCATGAATACCATTTTTAAAAATACTTCCACCACCATACGCTAAAAGTACTTTCGCATTGGGAGGAATTAAAGAAGCTAATTTTTCTATTTGATTTGTACCAAAAATATAATTGGTAGGATTGTATAACTCGAAGTTTAACATGATATATTGAATTTTATTATTTCAAATCTACAAAATGAAATTCGTAATACTTCATTAGTTTTATTGCTTTAACAAAAATTTATTAAAACATTAAGTTTGCTTACTACTTTTATGATTTAAATTATTTTTCTTATTTTTGATATTATTGTGATCAATATTTCTTTGAAAAAATCTATTTTTATAGACTTAGTCAAAAATATTAATTTTGTTTTATCCTGAAATAATTCTTAAAATATTTAAACATGAAAAAAATAATTATTCTATCAATAATTTTATTTACTAATAATTTAATTAGTCAAGAAAATTTTAACTCTAAATCATTAATTTTAAAATTAAATTCTGAGTTATGGTGTGTTTCTAAATTGGATTTAAAAAATAATGTTTTCTCAATTTCGAAAATAGACAATTGGTTAAGTAGAAATCAAATTAAAAAAATTATTCCAATTGGTCAAGCTGAAAAAACATTTGTATTTCAAATAGAATTTAAAAATGAAATAAATGTAACAAAAAGTATAAAATTTTTAAAGTCTTACCCAGAAATAATTTATGTTGAGCCTGATTATTTATCTGAAGGAGGTGGAAAAAAATCTGATGCACTTCAAACCCCAAATGATGCACTTTTTAATCGACAATGGGGAATAATTAACAATGGTAGTTTTAATGTTTCAGGAATGCCTTTTGTTTCTGAAAATGATGCTGACGCAGATATTGATTTAGCTTGGGATATAGAAACTGGAGATCCAAATCTAATCATAGCCGTTCCTGACACCGGGTTTAGGCTAAGTCATCCTGAATTATCAGGTAGAATTTGGACAAATTCCAGTGAAATTGCTAATGATGGGATTGATAATGACAATAATGGTTTAATAGATGATGTCAATGGTTGGGACTATGCAAACAATGACAATAATGCAACTGATGATTATGGACACGGAACCAACTGCACAGGAATATTATTAGCAAAAGGTAACAATGGAATTGGTTATGCAGGTGTAAATTGGAATTCAAAGCTTATTCCATTAAAAGTATTAGATGCAAATAACAGTGGTCAATACTCATGGGTGGCAAATTCAATATATTATGCTGTTGATAAAGGAGCAAAAATCATTAGTATGTCTATTGGTGGAACTGGAAATAGTATAACCTTGCAAAACGCTGTTCAATATGCCATTTCAAATAATGTAGTATTCGTTGCATGTATGATGAACTTTAACAACAATACTACCTATTATCCTGCTGGATATGCAAGTTCAATGGATATTATTGCAGTAGGATCTACGGATTCAGATGATGATCGCACTTCTCCATTTTTTTGGAGTCCTACATCTGGTAGTAATTACGGTAATCATTTAACTTTAGTTGCGCCAGGGAATTATATTTATGGATTAAGTTCTACTTCAGATACAAATTATAATGGTTACTGGGGCGGCACATCGCAAGCTACACCATTAGTTGCAGGTATTGCTTCACTTTTACTTTCTTCTAATCCAAATTTAACTCCTTTGCAAATAAAAAATATATTAAAAAATACTGCTCAAGATCAAGTAGGGGCAACAAATGAAGATATTCTTGGATATGATATTTATATGGGTTGGGGTCGTGTTAATGCAAATAATGCTTTTCAAACATTAAGCAATTTAAATCTATATGACAATAAACAAGAATTTACCTACAAAAACCCTATTTACAATAAAAAATTTGAGTTTCTTTCTAGAAATTATCATACAAATTTTAATATTGAAGTTTACTCATACGATGGAAAATTAATAAAAGATGAAAAAATTATAATCAATGAAGGAAAGAATGAATTAGATTTTAATTACGCTAAAGGAAATTACATAATAGTTCTAAAAAATGATGATTATAAAAAAACTATAAAAATTATTGTCAATTAAGACCCTCACTTCTTATAAAACAAATTATGTTCAACATATTCCCAAACTTTATGGGGTAGCATAGGAATTACATTTTTATTATTTTTAATGTTTTCACGAATAAATGTAGAAGATAATTCGACAACTGGCGCAGCTATTCTGTGAATTTTAGAATTATTGACAAATTGCTCATCTATTTCACCAGAATTTAATCGTGGATATACATAAATATGATGGTGTTGTAAAATAGCTTCGTAGTTTTTCCATTTATGAAGTGAATTTAAATTGTCTTCACCCATAATTAAAGAAAATTCGTAATCAGGATGTTTCTCTTGCAAATGCACCAAGGTGTTAATTGTATAATTTGGTTGAGGCAATTTAAACTCAATATTAGATGGTTTAATTTTTGGGAAATCTTCAGTTGCCAAATGCACCAGGTGTAAACGATGGTAATCGTCTAACAAAGTTTTTTTTTGTTTTTGTGGATTGTGTGGTGTAACTACCAGCCAAATTTGATCTAAATCCGAATGCTCCGCCATATGATTGGCAATAATTAAATGCCCAATATGTATGGGATTAAACGTTCCGAAATATAAACCTATTTTCATCTTTTGGGTGTTGGGTATTGGGTGTTGGGTGTTGGGTTGTTAAGTATTTTATACCTTTTACCCTTAACCCATTGCCTTTTACCTAATATCTATTTATTCACAAATTCCTTAACTAAATTATACGCGTCAACTTTGGCAACATCTAAATCGTAATTTTTGATTATTGTATCAAATTGAGGCGCAGTGGCTAATTCTACCGAAGCTTTTGCAATACGCATGTTGATTTTATCGTCAGTTTCTGTAGAACGTTTTTTTAATCTAATTTTTAACTCGTCAATGCTTGGTGGTTTTACAAATACTGCCAATGTTTCTTGTTTGAATTTCGATTTTATTCGTAGTCCACCCGCTACATCAATATCAAAAATTACGTTTTTACTTTTTGCCCAAATACGTTCGACTTCATTTTTTAAAGTGCCGTAGAAATTATCTCTGTAAACCTCTTCCCATTCCACGAAATCTTCCGCTTTAATATGTTTTTTAAACTCGTCCAAAGAAATAAAATAATAATCTTTTCCGTGCACTTCTTCGCCACGTGGCTCACGAGTCGTGCAAGAGATAGAAAATTCTAAATTTAAATCTTCTTGATTTAATAAATGTCTTACTATCGTTGTTTTTCCAGACCCAGAAGGTGCAGAGAAAACTAATAATTTTCCTTGATTCATTGTGCTTTATATATGGTATGTTGTCACTCTGAACTTGTTTCATAGTCTCGTTTTTTTTAGATTCTGAAACAAGTTCAGAATGACAAAAAAATTACAAAACGTTTAAAACTTGTTCCTTAATTTTTTCTAACTCATCTTTCATCATCACTACCAATTTTTGCATTTCGGCGTGGTTTGATTTGGAGCCCATGGTATTGATTTCTCGTCCCATTTCTTGAGTGATGAAACCTAATTTTCTCCCGTTGGCTTCACTTCCGTTTAACGTTTGCAAGAAATAATCTAAATGATTAGTCAAACGTACTTTTTCCTCAGTAATATCTAATTTTTCTAAATAATAAATCAATTCTTGTTCAAAACGATTCGTATCTACATTCACTTTTAACTCGTCAATTGCAGTTTGCAAACGTTCTTTAATGTTAGTCACTCTTTCAGGATCTAAAACTAACGCCTGATTCATATAACTTCTAATATTTTCGATACGTAACGTAAATTCTTTCTCTAAAGAGGCACCTTCTGATATTCTGAAAGATAACATATTTTCAATGGCTTCATCAATTACAATTTGAATTTGTATCCATTCATTTTCATCTATTTCTTCGCGCTCGGTTTTCATGGTATCGGGCATACGAATTGCCATTTTCATCAATTCTGTATCGTCAGCGTTTGGCAAAATAGCTTTTAACTGAGCCATATATGCTTTTACAATAGATGCATTAATTTTAGATGAAGTATCTTCACCAGTAACCTCAACATATAAAGAAAAATCGACTTTTCCTCTTTCCAATTTAAGCGCTAGAAGGTTTCTTAAAGTCAATTCGTTTTCTCTATAAACAGAAGGCATGCGTGTATTTAAATCTAGCCCTTTGCTATTTAGAGATTTAACTTCAACTGTGATTTTTTTGGTTGATAATTGCAAACTTGCTTTACCAAAACCGGTCATTGATAATATCATATTTTTTTCAAATAAAGTGTAAAGATAATACTTTTTAGTGATTAGTAAAAAGTCAGTAGCAATTAGTCGTTGCTGGTTTCTTTCTTTTTATGAATAACCAAATAAACGCCAACAAATATTAATATTGCAGAAACTATTTTAACCATGTTTAAGTTGTCTTTTCCTAAACCAATAGCAAAAATTGTAGCGAAGAAAGGTTGTAAATAAATAAAAACAGCTACAGTTGTTGGTTTTAAATTTCGCATGGAAATTAAGTTTAGTAAATAGGTGAAAAATGTTGAAAACACTACTACAAATCCAATTTTCATACTAACATCTAAAGGAATTTCGTTCCATTTTACCACTTGTAACTCTTTAAACCCAAAAGGTAACACCATAAAAAATCCGAACAAATAAATGTATTTTACAAACGTAAATGCGTTGTATTTATCCATTAACTTCTTTACAAAAATTAAATAAAAAGCATAAGAAACGGCATTTACAAATACTAATATATTTCCTAAAGTGGCATTTGGTGCATTATTTAATGCTTTTCCATACAGAATTAAAGTAATGGTTCCTGCTAATCCTAACAAAATACCAATAATTTTTTTAGACTGCATTTTTTCTTTCATAATTATAGAGGAAAGAATCAACACAATCATAGGTGTGGTGACCATTAAAACGGCGCCCATAATTGGTGAAGTATAACTTAAACCTTTAAAAAACGTTAACATGTTAAGCGCTACTCCGAAAAAGGCACAAGCAGCGATTCGAAAAAAATCGTTAACCGCAATTTTTTCCTTTGGTCCTAAAAAAGAAACTATCCAAAATAAAATTGTTGCTCCTGCAACTCGCAAGACAATAAATCCGTAAGCATCAACATACTTTGGCATTACATCTTTTGCAACAGTGAAAGTTACTCCATAAATAATGGCTACAATCCAAGCGCAAACCAATGCCCAAGAACGACTACTCATTATGCAAGGCCTTTTGCAATTTTAGTATATTAGGTTGACTATTTCCAATAAAAATTTCATTTTCTAAAATTACCACAGGACGACTCAAAAAAGTATAATGTTCCAAAATATAATTTTTATAATCGGCTTCAGTTAAAATTATATTTTTCAATCCTTTTTCTTTATATAATTGGGCTTTTTTACTAAAAAGTGCCTCATAACTTCCTGAAAGTTGGTGCATAAATTCTAGTTCTGCTATGGTTATAGGATTTTGACGAATATCATGAAACTCTAAATTTGCATTTGAAGGCAATGACTTAATTATTTTTCTGCAAGTATCGCAAGTGGCTAAATAATATATTTTTCGCATAGGAATTGAATTGTTCTTAAAAAATATTAAACACAATGCACAAAGGTATGAAAGTTATTTTTGTTGAAAAGTTTTGCTTTGCATTTTTAAAATAAAAAAATCGGATATAAAATCCGATTTTTTATGAGTATATTATTAAAAATTATTCTTTACTAGCCAAATATCGTTCTGCATCTAAAGCAGCCATACAGCCAGTTCCTGCAGCTGTAATGGCTTGTCTGTACACATGATCAGCAGCATCTCCACCAACAAAAACTCCTGGAATATTTGTCTTTGATGAGCCTGGTACATTTATAATATAACCTGTCTCATCTAATGTTAAATAATCTGCAAAAATATCGGTATTTGGTTTATGTCCAATCGCAACGAAAAATCCAGTTGCAGGAATATCAAAATCTTCATTTGTAGTTTTGTTTTTAGCCTTAACACCTGTAACTACTTGTCCGTCACCTAAAACTTCCACTGTATCATGATTCATTAAAATAGTAATATTTTCGGTATTTTTGACGCGTTGTTCCATAATTTTAGAAGCTCTAAATTTTTCACTTCTAACTAACATAGTAACTTTTTTACATAATTTAGATAAATAATGTGCTTCTTCACAAGCACTATCACCTGCTCCAACAATCACTACTTCTTGGTTTCTATAGAAAAAACCATCACAAATTGCGCAAGCGGAAACACCACCACCAGTTTGTAAATAATGTTGTTCTGAAGGTAAACCTAAATATTTAGCAGTAGCACCCGTAGAAATAATTACGGTGTCGGCATGAATTTCTTTAGAATCGTTAATCCAAATTTTATGTGGTTCGGCGCTAAAATCTACTTTTGTTGCCCAACCATCTCGAACATCTGTTCCAAATCGTTCCGCTTGTTTTTGCAAACCAACCATCATTTCAGGACCTGTAATTCCTTCAGGATTTCCTGGCCAATTTTCTACTTCATTAGTCGTTGTTAACTGTCCACCAGGCTGCGTGCCTTGGTATAAAACCGGATGCATATTCGCTCTAGCAGCATAAATTGCAGCAGTATATCCCGCAGGACCAGAACCTATTATTAGGCATTTTACTTTTTCTATTTCGTTTGACATGGTCATTTAATTAATTTATATGCAAAATTAGTGAATTCAAAATCAAAAATCAATTAAAATTAAGTTCAAAAACCATTTAACGCTTTTCAATCGAATCCAAAAAACTATTTATAAACAATTATGATTTTCAATAATAAAAGTTTTAAATATTGATTACTTTTGTTTTTTAAAAACACATATTATGATTTATAAGTTTAGAGCCATTTTAGACAATGAAGAAGATATTTTTAGAGATATTGCTATTGATTCAAAAGACAGCTTGGAAGATTTTCACAATGCTTTAGTAAATGCATTTGGTTTTGATGGATCCGAAGTAGCTGCGTTTTATACTTGTGGAGAAGACTGGGCGTGGCACGAAGAAGACGGCATCCCAATGTTTGATACTGGAGATATTCCAGGAGAAATAAAAACAATGGCTGAGTATAAATTAGATGATTTAGTTCATGAGCAAAATACTAAGTTAGTGTATGTTTATGATTTATTCTCGATGTGGACCTTTTTTGTAGAATTAGCTTCTATCGAAAAAAACAAAGAAGATACAATTTATCCTGCATTATTATTTTCTCACGGCATTTTACCTGAAGAAGCAACAACTAGTGGCTTTAGAGGCGGCGATTTAGAAAATGAAAGCTTATTTAGTGACTTTGAAGACGACTTAGATCAAGATGATTTAGATATGTTTGATGGCGATGATAGTTTTGAAGACATGGGATTTGAAGAAAATTGGAATTAATTCAATAAACCAATGTGCCAATTGAAATATAACAAAAAATAATAATTACAGTTAATTGACACATTGTCAAATCGACTTATTGACAAATAAAAATGATAAACCTATTTAATACACACGTAGAGAACCTTTCTATTCATAAAGTTGGTAACAAAAATAAAGCGGAAGAGATTTTTCTGTCTGAAAATCCGTACTCGCTAAATGATGAAATTATGCCCATTTTGAAAGAGTATTTTTTTAAAGCTTTTCGCGAAAAAGAAGAAAATTACTATCAATTTGCACATGATGTAGATTTGGAATACAATGAAATGTTCAATTTAGTCACCGAAGTATTTAATAACCCTTCTGAAATTCATAACGTTTCAAAAAAAATCACACAACATTTATTTGAACAATCTAACCATCCACACATTAAAAGTGGCGAAGTTTACGTGGCTTATCTAACAAATGTTTCCATTGATAACAATGTAGTAGATGCCATTGGTGTTTTTAAAAGTGAAATTAATACCAACTTTTTACAATTCAAAGAAAGTGGAAGCAATTTAGAAATGATTTTACAAGACGGAATTAACTTAAATAAACTAGATAAAGGTTGCTTGATTTTTAACCACAAAAAGGAAGAAGGTTACAAAATATTAACAGTAGATAGTAATAGATACGATGCCAGATATTGGTTAGAACATTTTTTAAGCGTAGACGTTTTTCAAGACGAAACCTTTATGACCAAGAAATACCTGCAATTTTGCAAAGATTTTGCTAAAGAAGTAGTATTTCCCGCAGAAGATAAAAGAGAAGAAGTATTATTTATGAATCGTGCTGTAAATCATTTTGCGAAAAATGACGAATTTGAAGAAACTGCATTCTTAAATGACGTAATTAACAACCCGGATTTGATACCTGAATTTAGAAATTATAAAGTAGATAAAGGTGCAAAATATAGCATTGAAGATGTTTCTAATTTTCCAATAGCCAATGCCGCTGTTACTGATGTTCGCAGAAAATTAAAAAATGTAATTGAATTAGACACTCATATACAAATAAAGTTAGATTTCATAAACCCAGAAAGTGCTGAAAAATTTGTTGAAAAAGGTTGGGATGAAGAAAAACAGATGTATTACTACTTAGTTTATTTTAATAAAGAGAGTAAATCATAATTTTCAAAAAACCCCATTACAATTTAATTGAGGTTTTTTTTACATTTCGAAAAACATTGGTTCTATCATGGTTCTGTCCGCTACCGCTTCTACTCGATCTGAAATTTTATTACAAAAAATCAAACGTTGCGATTTAGAAATACTTTCTGACATTCGATTTGTTTTGGCATCTAATCGAAGTTTGAACAAAACATCGGCATCATCAACTACGAACATAAGCAATCTGTTGACATCAAAACCTGCAGTAGCAAACATTAAATCTAAGCGATTTGGTGTGCCAATTAATACATCTAGTCCTAAAGAAATTTGGTTTTTATCCCAATCAATATCGCCTTTGTCATGGGCACCATAAACTCGTAATTGTGTGTAACGATTATATTTTCTAAACATTTCTACCATTTCCAAAACCTTCTCTTTTGTTTCCACAACAATTAAAGCTCTTGGCGATTCCATTAAAGGTTTTTCCAATCGTTGAATCACATTCAGTACAATTGTTGTTGATTTTCCAGATTTTTTATCAGATTGAATTACAGCATCTGCACCACTTTTTATAGTTGAAAAAGTTTCTTTTTGCACTTCATTGGCATCGATTAAGCCGTTTTCAATTAATGCTTCCTGTAAAAGTGGGTTTATTTTTTTTAATTGCATTTTATTTAGCATTTTGTCATTAGCTTTTAGCTTTGACTGATTTTATTTAGAAGCAAACAAAGTTACATCATTTTCAGAGATTTCGTTTCCTCCAAGGATAATTAAACGCTCTACAACATTTCTTAATTCACGAATATTTCCTGTCCAATCATATTCTTGCAATAATTGTATGGCTTGTTTTGAAAATACTTTTTTGATAGTTCCTTGTTCTTCAGAAATTTTGGAGGCAAAATGCGATATCAACATGGGAATATCATCTCGTCTATCATTCAAAGCTGGAACATTAATTAGAATTACCGCCAATCTGTGATACAAATCTTCTCTAAAACGTCCTTCTGCAATTTCTGTTTTCAAATCTTTATTGGTAGCCGCAATCACACGAACATCAACTTTTATATCTTTATCTGCGCCAACTCTTTGAATCAAATTTTCTTGCAAAGCTCTTAATACTTTGGCTTGCGCGGACAAACTCATATCGCCAATTTCATCTAAGAAAATAGTGCCACCATTTGCTGCTTCAAATTTTCCAGCTCTGTCTTTTACTGCCGAAGTAAAGGCACCTTTTACGTGTCCAAACAACTCACTTTCAATTAATTCTGAAGGAATTGCAGCACAATTTACTTCAATAATGGCTTGTTGTGCACGATTGCTTTTTTCGTGTAATTGATGGGCGACTAATTCTTTACCCGTTCCATTTGGACCAGTAATTAAAACTCTTGCATCGGTTTGAGCAACTTTTTCAATCATGGTTTTAATATGTGAAATGGCTTCACTTTCTCCAATCATTTCGTAGTTTTTAGACACTTTCTTTTTTAGAATTTTATTTTCCACAACCAATTGCTTTTTATCTAAAGCATTTCTAACTGTGTTTAATAAACGATTCAAATCTGGTGGTTTCGAAATATAATCAAAAGCGCCTAAACGCATTGTTTGAATTGCGGTTTCTAAATCACCATGACCAGAAATCATCACCATTGGAATTTCAGGTTTCATTTTTTTTATAGCTTCCAACACCTCAACGCCATCCATTTTTGGCATTTTAATGTCGCATAAAATCAAATCGAAATCTTCGTTTTTTACCAATTCAATTCCTTGTAAACCGTCTTCTGCTTCTTGTACCGAATAGGTATCACTTTCTTCCGATAAAATTTTATTTAACACGCGACGTATTGGCGCTTCGTCTTCTATAATTAGGATTTTACTCATTTGCTAAGGTAATGGATTAAAGGTAAAAGACTAAAGGTTTAATTCTAAAATAGTAAACAATTAAACTTCTAAATACTTTTCTTAATATTTCAACCATTTATATAATTCTTTCCAAGTTGGTTTTTTTCCGTACATTAAAATTCCTACACGGTAAATTTTGCTTGCAAACCAAACTACTCCCACAAATGTAGCAAATAATAAAACTAAAGAGACAAGTATTTGCCAAGTGGGCACACCAAACGGAATACGCATTAGCATTACAATTGGCGAAGTAAAAGGAATCATGGAGAAAATCGTAGCAATATTTCCGTGAGGATCGTTGGCAACCGTGAAAAATCCGATATAAACGCCTAACATTAATGGCATAATAATAGGTAATAAAAATTGTTGCGAATCAGTTTCGTTGTCAACTGCGGCACCAATAGCTGCGTATAAAGAACTATATAAGAAATACCCTCCAATGAAATAAAATATAAACGAAATAATAATTGTAGCAATCGGTAAATTTCCTAATTCATCTAAATATAAAGGTAATTTCGCCATTAATCCACTGTTTTCAGTGGCTAATTTCACCGCTTGCGGATTAGCACTTGCGGCTGTTTCTGCACCAAAAAATGTAGAAACAATAAAGAAAATAGACGTTCCAACAATAGCCCAAATAGTAAATTGCAAAATTCCTGCTAAAGAATTTCCAATAATTTTTCCCATCATTAACTGAAATGGTTTTACAGATGAAATGACAATTTCTATAATTCGATTGGTTTTTTCTTCAATCACACTTCGCATGACAAAGTTTCCGTAAATGATAATAAACATCATAATTAAATAGCCAAAAACGAAACCTAAACCAATTTTAATTTCATTAATTCCTTTTAAACTCGCATCACCAGAATATTTACTTAATTGCAAAGTCGATTCCACTTTAGCCTTTTCAATTTTAGAAATATCTAAATTATTGGTTTTGAAATTATCTTGAGTTAAGATAGAATCCACTACAAACTCTATATTTGAGATGAATTCTGCACTTGCACTTTCATCGGAAATATATTGAACTTTAGACTTCAAATCTTGAATAGTTGCCGTTTTTGGAATAAACAACAATCCTTCATAACTTTTACTCGCTGTGTCTTTTGCGACTTTAAAAGGCATGGAAGACAAATCTGTAAAAGCGGTTTCTTTATCGGATTGTAAACTACTTTTTAATATATTTCCTTCATCGTAAATGGCAATTTTAGTTGCTTCATCTTTGTTTAAACTAGATAAATAGCCAATTAAAAAAGTCATTCCTAAGAAAATTAGTGGACTTAAAAAAGTCATCACTATAAATGATTTGTTGCGCACTTTGGCAATAAATTCTCTTTGTACGATTAATAATAATTTGTTCATTTTGTTTTAGATTATTAGAAGATTAGACTCCTTAGATTCTTAGATTTATTTGACTTTTTGTTTATTAAAATTTCAGAAAATCTAGCCTTCTAAAATTCTAATAGTCTAAAAGTCTATTCTGTTACTGTTTGAATAAAAATATCGTTTACACTTGGAATTTTTTCTGCAAAATGGGTTACTTGTCCGTTTTGTAATAATATTGATAATAACTCATTAGATGTGAAATCACCCAATTGAACTTCTAATTTTAAATCGTCATTTAACGATTTGAAATCGGTTTGCGCAATTGTAAACTTCTGAGTTAATTGGTACATCAACGCTTCTACATTTTGTGTCATTACGCCAACTTGAAATGTATTGGTTCTAAATTTACGTTTTACATCTTCTAGTTTGCCTTCTATTAATTTGTTCGATTTATGTATTAAGGCAATATAATCGCACATTTCTTCTACACTTTCCATTCGGTGTGTAGAAAAAATTATAGAAGTGCCTTTTTTATTTAATTCGATAATTTCATCTTTAATTAAATTGGCGTTTACAGGATCAAATCCTGAAAAAGGTTCGTCTAAAATTAATAATTTTGGATTGTGAAGAACCGTTACAATAAATTGTACTTTTTGAGCCATACCTTTAGAAAGTTCTTGCAGTTTTTTGTCCCACCAAGTTTCAATTTCAAACTTTTCAAACCAATATTTTAGTTGCTTTTTGGCTTCTTGTTTGCTCATGCCTTTCAATTGAGCTAAGTATAAACATTGCTCGCCCACTTTCATAGATTTATACAAACCACGTTCTTCTGGCATATAACCAATTATGGAAATGTGATTTGGATTTAGTTTTTCACCATTTAAAATTATTTCACCTGCATCTGGCAAAGTAATTTGATTTATGATACGAATTAATGAGGTTTTTCCAGCGCCATTTGGACCTAATAAACCATAAATACTTCCTTCAGGAACAGTTAATGAAACGGCATTTAGAGCGGTATAATTGCCATATTGTTTCACTACATTTTTAACTTCTAAAATATTATTCATATGTAGTATTTCTTTTCTTAATTAGTGTCTAATGTAAGGATTTTGTTACATGTATTGATAAATTTAATTAGAATTTTATTCATAAATACTTCAGTTTAAAATTCAAGATAAAAAAAATCCCAATCTGATTAGATTGGGATTTTTAGTATGTATTATTATTTTCAATTACGAAAACATGTCTTTTACTTTTTCAAAAAACGATTTATCTGATTTTTCAGGTTTAGGGACAAAGTTTTCACTCGCAATCATGCTTTCAAAAAATTGTTTCTGTTCTTTATCTAACGTTTTTGGTGTCCATACATTTACGTGAACAAGCAAGTCGCCATTTCCATAACTATTTAAACTCGGAATTCCTTTTCCTTTTAAACGAAGAATTTTACCGGATTGAATACCTTCTTCTAACTTAATACGAACTTTTCCTGAAACTGTTTCAATTTCTTTTGAAATTCCTAACGCTGCTTCTGGGAAACTGATGTATAAATCGTAATGTAAATTTTCGCCTTCACGTTTTAAAAATTCATGTTCAATTTCTTCTATGGCAACAATTAAGTCACCAGGAACGCTATTTCTGCCTGGTGCATCATTTCCTTTTCCAGCTACTTTCAATTGCATGCCATCTACAACTCCAGCAGGAATTTTAATTGAAACCGTATCGTCATCAGTAATAAAACCTTGACTATCTGCATTGGCAGGTTTACTATCTATCATTTGTCCTGCTCCACCACAATTCGGACAGGTTGCAGCAGTTTGCATACGACCTAAAATAGTATTTGTTACTCGCATTACTTGTCCTTGCCCATTACAAGTTGAACACGTTTTGTAAGTTACACCAGCAGCTTGAACTTTACGTTTTACTTTTACTTTCTTCTCAACACCATTAGCAATTTCTTCTAAAGTCAATTTGACTTTAATACGCAAATTACTTCCTTTCATTCTACGTTGGCCGCCGCCGCCGCCAAAACCACCAAAACCACCACCAAAAATATCTCCAAATTGACTAAAGATATCATCCATGTTCATGCCGCCTTGTCCGCCGCCAAAACCGCCGTTTCCATCAAAGGCTTGGTGCCCATATTGGTCGTACTTTGCTTTTTTGTTTGCGTCACTTAAAACTTCATATGCTTCTGCACAGGTTTTAAAATTTTCTTCAGCAGCAGCATCACCTGGATTTTTGTCTGGATGGTATTGTATTGCTTTTTTTCGGTATGCTTTTTTTATTTCTTCAGGAGAAGCATTTTTGCTAATCCCTAAAATTTCGTAAAAATCTTTTTTCATTTTATTTTATTAATACATTCTAAAAGAATAATTATAGAAATATTAGTTACCTAATATTACTTTTGGAAAACGAATGATTTTGTCGCCTAATTTGTAGCCTTTTTCGATTACATCGACAATTTTCCCTTTTAATTTAGGAGTTGGAGCTGGAATTTGAGTAATAGCTTCTGCGAAATCTGCATCAAAAGGATCACCAGCTTTAATTTCAACAACTTCCAAACCTTTAGACATTAAAGTTGATTTTAGCTTTTCATGAATTAATTCCACACCTTTAACTAAAGCTTCATCATCTGATTGAGAAACCTGAGCCCAAGCTCTATCGAAATCATCTAAAACTGGTAACATCGCTTGTAAAATTTCTTGTCCAGCAGTTTTAAATAAATCTATACGTTCTTTTGAAGTTCTTTTTTTATAATTTTCAAATTCGGCATATAGTCTTATGAATTTATCTTTTTGTTCTTGCAATTGATCTTCAACTGACACTTCTGGCTCATTATTTTCTTGAACATCTTGATTTTCTGTAGTATTTTCATCCTGAAGGATCTCTTTTTCGATGTTTTCAGTATTTTCTTGACTCATGATTGTATAATTTATTTTGAAAATGAGATTGCAAAAGTGTTGCCATACTTAATTTTATGACACATTGTCAGTAAAGAAAAGCAAAAATAAACTAACCCAAAAAGAAAAAAATTTTGGAAATAACTACAAAAAGAAAAAATTTAAAATATTATTTAAGTAAATTTTGTAACGATTTAGCAAGTGAAGCATTTTGAAACTGAAACCCTACATCCAGGATTTTTCTGGAACTTACATGCTGACTGCTGGTTACAATTTCATGCATTTCACCCAAAAGCAAACTCAAAATAAATTTTGGAACTTTTGGTAAAAACAAAGGTTTGTTTAATGTTTTAGCTATTGCTTTGGTAAGTTCTTCGTTTGTAGTTGGATAAGGTGAAACCGCATTGTAAACGCCTTCCAAATTATGATCTATAACATATTTGAAAATAGCCACTAAGTCGTCGATATGAATCCAAGAAACATATTGCTTTCCAGATGCCAAAACAGCTCCAAATCCATATTTTATTGGTTTAGTCATTTCAACCAATGCACCAGATTCTTTTGCTAAAACAACACCAATTCTTATTGTGGTTACCAAAAGTGGTAATGATTTAAATAAATTGGTACTTTCTTCCCAAAGTTGTGTTACTTCACCTAAAAAAGAATCATTAATTTTTGAATCATCTTCATGATAAATGGCAGTCAAATCGTCTGGGTAAATTCCAATAGCTGAAGCAGAGACAATCTGTTTTACTGTATTTGGATGAGATTGTAGTGTTTTGAAAAGTAAATTAGAACTTTGAATCCTACTTTGAATAATTTCTTTTTTATATGAACTTGTCCATTTTTTTGATACGGAAGCACCTGCTAAATGAATAATAACTGAAACATCTTTAAACGCAGCAAGGTCTATTTCACTTGTACTCGGATTCCAAAAAAAACCTTTTTCATTAGAAGATTGATTTATTTTTGATTTTGAAGTGGTTAAATAATGTATTACGTGGTTGTCGTTTTTAAATAAAGACACCATTTTTTTTCCTATTAAACCCGTAGCTCCTGTTATTAATATCGTCATTTATATTTTTTATATTACAAATTTACAATTAGTTATACGCCAACAAAAAACATTAACTAAGATTAACAAATGTCAAAAAAATTATATTCTTAATTTTATAGTCCATTGAAATTGCATTTCTGAAACTTGTTCATCATTTTCATTTATTCCTAATGACGTTATCCATATCGTTTGACCTTCACCCGATATAATTGCTTTTTTAATACAATCTGCAATTTCCTTTCCTTGATTACATGTAAAAGTAATTTTTCCCGTAGCTTTTTTTGTAAAAACAGCTTTATTCTGAGCCACAAGCATTGAAATGTTTTTACCACTTGTTTTGATATGAAACATTACTAATGCACCTGTTGTGAATTCGGCAGCCATAGCTTGCACAGCAAAATACATAGATTTAAACGGATTTTGATTGAACCAACCTAGTTTAACTGAAACCATACAGGTATTGGGTGTAATTTGTTTTACTCGCACCCCACTCCAAAATGCGGAAGGTAATTTAAAAAAGGTATAAGCATTTAATTTAAATGGTGTAAACTCCATATCTAATTATATTTTATGTAAAAATAAGAAAAAATATGTTGTGTGCATCAAGAAAAAAAAATGTTAAAATAATGTTAAATATTAGTACTATGTGATACAAGGTATCTGTTTTTAAATATATATTTGCATAAGAAAATAATGTACTAAGTAATGTACTCCATTTTAAATCGTTTTATCATGATTAAAAAAACAATCTCAAATGAATATTGAAAACACAAAAGCTCAAATGCGAAAGGGTGTTTTAGAGTTTTGCATCTTATCCGTTTTAAGGGAAAAAGAGGCTTACACCTCTGAAATTTTAGACACGTTAAAAACCGCAAAATTACTTGTTGTAGAGGGCACCGTATATCCTTTATTAACAAGATTAAAAAATGACAATCTGTTAAGCTATCGCTGGGAAGAATCTACATCAGGGCCGCCAAGAAAGTATTACGGCTTAACAGATGAAGGAAAAGAATTTTTAAAAGAATTAAACAACACTTGGTGTGAACTATCGGGTGCTGTAAACACTATCACTACTAAAAAATAACAGATTATGAACAAAACAACAAGTATAAATTTAGGTGGGTATTTCTTTTACATTGACGAAGATGCCTTTAGAAAATTAAGCAACTATTTTGATGCCGTAAGAAAATCATTATCGCCAGATGGAAGAGAAGAAATTATTAATGACATCGAAAGTAGAATTTCGGAACTTTTTACTGAAAAATTAGGCACTAATAAACATGTAATTGGCATAAAAGAAGTAGATGATATTATTACGATAATGGGACAACCGGAAGATTATAAAATTGAAGATGAAACGCCAAAAAATGATTTTCATTCAAATTTAGCTATGACAAGTACCGCAAAAAAATTGTATAGAGATAAAGAAAATTCATTTTTAGGAGGGGTACTTTCAGGTTTAGGTCATTATTTTGGAGTAGACCCGCTATGGCTAAGAATCATAATGGTAATCTTATTTTTCGGCTTTGGTACAGGATTAGTATTGTACATTATATTATGGGTTTTAATTCCAGAAGCTGTTACTACCTCTCAAAAATTAGAAATGAAAGGAGAACCTATAACCATTTCAAATATTGAGAAAAAAGTAAAAGAAGGATTTAATGAAATTTCCGATAAATTTTCAAATTTAGACCATGACAAAATTGCTTATAATGCAAAAAATGGTGCCGAAAGAATTGGAAATACTATAAGCGAAATTATTTCATCAATTTTGAACGTAATGTCCAAAATAATTGGAGGATTTATTGTGCTGATTGCCTCTTTGACATTACTTAGTATTGTTATATGTGGTATTGCCATGCTGTTTTTCTCATCCATGCCAGATAATTTTCTATACAACCATATACATACTCCTTTTAGTTTTGAAATTCCGATTTGGATTCAAGGCATATTGCTAATTGTAGTTATAGGAATTCCTTTATTTTACTTGTTAATTTTAGGATTAAAATTACTAACAAACAGAATAAAATCTATTGAAAATACAACAAATTACTCATTGCTAGCTATTTGGATAATCGGATTGGCGTCTGTTATATTTTTAACTATAAGAGAAATTAGTCAAAATGCCTACACCGGAAAAGATATCGAAAAAGTAGCCATCAATATAAAACCATCAGATACTTTAAATATCAAATTCATTTCAAATAATATATATAGTAAAGATAGTTACGATTATGAAAATTTTGAAGTCATACATGATGAGGCAAATAAAGCAATTATTTTTTCGAATAATGTATCCATAAAAATAGTAGAAACTACGGAACCAGTTGCCTTTCTTCAAGTCGAAAAATCGGCAGAAGGAAGTAGTATTAAAAATGCAAAACAAACGGCTGAAAAAATTAAATATAACGTTAAGATTGAAAACAACAATTTAATTTTAGACAATTATTGGATAACAGAATTAACCAATAAAAAACATGACCAAGAAGTAGAATTATTTTTATATTTACCAAAAGGCACAATCTTTAAAGTGGACAAAAACTTCAGCAATTTTGATCGATCTGATAACGATTATTTTAATTTACATCATAGTTCAGATACTTATATTTATATAGTTGCAGAAAACAAAGTATTATGTACCAATTGCCCGCTTGATGAAGATGATGAAGAAACTAATATTGTAAACGTCTCAAGTGGAATTTTTGGAAATAACAGAGTAGAAACTACTACTATTGAAAATGATAGTATTGAAAAGGTTTCAGTAAAAGTAAACGTGAACGGAAAAGAAATAATAAAAACTGAAACAAAAACCAGAACATTTAATTAATTTTTAACATTTACATCACATTTTTTTACTTAAATTTACAAAAGATTTTAATCTATAACCCCAACTTATCATGATACAATTTGTAATTAAAATAATTGACATTGCTGTGCAGTTAGTAATTCAATTTATAGAAAGTATTTTTTAACATCTTTTTTTAAAGATAAAAATTCTAATATCATAACATAGAAATCCCGATTTTTTCGGGATTTTTTTTAATATATTTGTCCTTATAATTTAAAAACACAAAAATGATAAAACCAATTACACTTTTCGTTATTACGTTGTTTAGCTTTTCAGTCGCCTCAGCACAAGCTAAGTTAGAAAAAATAAAAGGGTCTAAAATTGTAACCATTTCTGTAAAAGAAGTGGAAGAATTTGAACAAGTAGAAATTGAAGAATTTTTAGATGTATATTTTGTAAAAGGTGCGAAAACATCTATAGAAATTGAAGCGGATGACAACTTACACGATATTATTAGCTATAAAGTAGTTGGAAAAACACTTAAATTAACAGCATTAAAACAACCAGTTGGCGAGAAAAAAATGGCTATTAGAGTAAATTATAACGATAGCTTGAAAACAATTGTTGCGCGACATGAAAGTAAAATTAATGCCATTGCCGATATCTCATTAGCAAATATTACTGTTAATAACTTTGACAAATCGCAATCTTTTTTAAATGTAAAATCTACTAACTTTACTTTAATAATGACAGATAAATCGAAAGCTGAAATCAATGTGCAAGCTGAGAAATCTGTCGTAGAATTAAGTAAAGATGCCAATTTAAAAGCATTAATTGCTTCACCAGAATCAAAAGTAGATTTATACCAAAAATCGCAAGCAACTATTGAAGGCGATGCACAAATTGCCAAAATAAGATTAGATAATAATTCTAATTTAATGGCAAAAAAATTCACAGTAATTGATATGGAATTAATAGCTGAAGGCTACACCTCATGTTCGGTTAATGCGCAAAAAACAATTGAAATTTC
>NZ_JBIPMS010000036.1:0-14621 GCF_044368995.1 Flavobacterium sp.
ACGCAGTTCTGCATCGTTAAAGGCATCATGAACATTTCCATCTTCATCAGTTTTTGGAAATGGCAACGGACGCAATGTTTTACTTAAAAAAGTGAAATGATCTACTCGCACGCATTTTGCACCAACTTGTGTAGTAAATAATTCACCTTCTATTCCTAAAAAATCGCCTAAATCGGTTAATTTTTTAAAAACTTGGTTGTATAAGGTTTTGTCTTCCCCTTGGCAAATAAAATCTCTGTTAAAATAGACTTGCATTCTGCCTTCACTATCTTGAATTTCAGCAAAAGCTGCTTTTCCTTGATCTCTCACACTCATTAAGCGCCCAGCAATTACCACCTTTTTTCCTTCTTCAAAATTATCCTTTATGGCTTTTGAAGTGTGCTTTACAGGATATAAATCTGCAGGATAAGGATTAATCCCCAAGTTTCTAAGGGCTTGTAATTTCTCTCTTCTAATGATTTCTTGTTCGGAAAGTTGCATAATATATTATATTTTAAGAAGACAAAGATAGGTAATAGAAATATAGTTTCAAAGTCAGAATTTTTTAGCAGAATGATTTCAAAATTGTATCTTTGACAAATAAATTTATTTTCGTACATGAAATCGTCATTAACAAAAAGTTTGTGCAAGCAAACACCAATAAACAAAAAGGCGATAACATATATGACCGCTAAAAAATATATTTTACATATATGAAACAAATTCAACTCCTTGATTTAGGTAATAAAGATTACAAAGCAACTTGGGAGTATCAAGAAGAATTGTTTAAAAAAATTGTGGATTTAAAAATTCAAAATCGAAATGCAACTTCTCCAATTCCTACTCCTAATTTTTTTCTTTACGTAACACATCCTCATGTGTATACTTTAGGTAAAAGCGGCGATTTTTCAAATTTATTACTTTCCGAAAAACAATTAACTGAAAAAGGAGCAACTTTTTACAAAATAAATAGAGGAGGAGATATTACGTATCACGGTCCAGGACAGATTGTTGGCTATCCGATTTTAGATTTAGAGAACTTTTTTACCGATATTCATAAATACCTTCGATTTCTTGAAGAAGCTATTATTTTAACTTTAGCAGAATACGGATTAAAAACAGAACGTAGCCCTGGCGAAACTGGTGTCTGGTTTGATGTTGGAACACCATTTGCTCGAAAAATTTGTGCATTGGGAGTTCGTGCTTCTCGTTGGGTAACCATGCATGGTTTTGCGTTAAATGTAAATGCCGATTTAGGCTATTTTGACAATATTATCCCTTGCGGTATTCGTGGCAAGTCAGTAACTTCAATGCATGTTGAGTTGGGCAGGGAAGTGATTGAGGAAGAAGTAAAAGAAAAAATTCTAAAACATTTTTCTGTTTTATTTGAAAGTTCATTTATTTAGAAGTCTAATATTAATTGTTCTGGTAATAACCTAAATGTTTTTCGATGATATTTAGTAATCCCATATTTCCGAATAGCTTCTCGATGTTCCTTTGTGGGATATCCTTTGTTTTGTTTCCAATTATACATCGGAAATTCTTCATGAATTGTATCCATAAAATCATCTCGATACGTTTTTGCTAAAATAGAAGCGGCTGCGATACTCAAAAATTTTGCATCACCTTTAATTATGGAAGTAGTTGGAATCGAATTCAAAATTTCAATTTCAATTGCATTAAAAATTTTTCCTTTCGTTTGTTTCATACCCAATTTTCCATTTAAAGGACGATTACCATCTACTATAATATACTCTGGAATGGTTTTCAATTTCAAAATGCTTTCTTGCATCGCTTTCATTGATGCGTTTAGAATATTTATTTCGTCAATTTCCACATTATATATATGTGTAACTGAAAAATCAAATAAATTTTCAATAATGGGTCTTAACTCAAAACGTTTCTTTTCTGTCAACTGTTTGGAGTCATTTATAGCTTGAAACAAAAGTTGTTCTTGTTTTTTTTGAACTTTTGTTAGGTTAATGTTAGGTGATTGTAAAATAATTGCAGCTGCGGTAACGGGACCAGCAAGGCATCCTCTACCAGCTTCATCCGTTCCACACTCAATATTTAAAGTACTATAACATTTATTTAACATAAATTTTTTTTTACAAAAATAAATAAATTAAAATAACATTTAACATTTATTCAAGCCTATTATATCGTGGCTTCTAGGATGCATTTATTTTGGAGAAAAATTTTAACACAAAAAAAATAACAATTTTTTAAAGTATTATTTGTTTATTTAAGAAATTATTAAGAAGTTTGCTGAATAACTAACTCAAATAAAATTAATATGAGATCGAAGTTCAAATGGATTTTTACGCTTTTAGTAGCGTTTACAATGCAGTTTTCTTTCGCACAACAGAAAACTGTTACAGGTACAGTAACAAGTGATGGCGCAAAATTGCCAGGTGCTACTGTAAGTATTTCGGGTACAAAACAAGGTACTCAAACAGATGAGAATGGTAAATTCTCAATTAAAGCAGCTCAAGGTGATGTTTTAGAAGTTTCTTTCTTAGGAAAAGATTCTAAAACCGTAACTGTAGGTGCTGGTAACGTAGTTAATGTTACTTTAACTAATATAGATAGAGTAATTGAAGATGTTATAGTTCAAGGTTACCGAACTACTACAAAAGCTTCGTCATTAGTATCGCAATCTACAGTTAACGCCAAAGCTATTGAAGATAGGCCAAACGTCAATTTCTTGAATTCATTACAAGGTCAAATAGCTGGCGCTAATATCTCTTCTTTCTCTGGTCAACCAGGAACTAACAAGATAGATGTTATAATTAGAGGTCAAGGAACAATTGGAGCTTCTACAGATCCTCTGTATGTAATTGACGGAGTTCCTATGACTCAAGCTTTCTTTAGAAATTTAAATGGTAATGAAATTGAATCTATAACTGTTTTAAAGGATGCTGCCGCAACTGCTATATACGGAAATAGAGCTTCAAATGGTGTTATCAGTATTAGAACAAAAAAAGGTTCTTTCAAAAAATCGTTTGCAGTTAATTATTCATCTTCTTACGGTTTAACTGAATTTAGAGGCGATAATTATAACTTGCCAAATGCAATTCAACATTTACAATTACAGAAAAAAGGATTTGACGAAGGTGTAGGTGCATTATCAAGCGCTTTTGCTAATTCTGGTTCTTATTTTACTGGAACACCTTTAGAAATTACTGTTGATCCAAACAAATTAGAAGCATATGCTGTTGATACAAATTGGAAAGATCTTTTCTTTAGACAAGGTACAACAACATCTCACGATTTAAGTTTTACTTCGGGAAGTGAAAACCTTAATAACTACACTTCTTTAAGTTATTTTGACCAAGATGGTATTGTACCAACAACTAATTTTAAAAGATTTACTATTAGAAGTAACTTTAATGGTAAAAGTACAAATGAGAAATTTACATACGGTTTAAATATTTTTGGTGCATTCTCAAGAAGAAATCAGTTAGAACAAGAAACAAGAGGTGATATTAATTCAAACGTACTACAAAATCCATTAACTGGATATTTAAGTTCTCCAGCCTTTGTAAGCTCTAGTTTATACCAAAATGGTCAACAGTTATTCAATGATTTAGGAAACCCTGCATTAGACATGACGCCATTAATGTTATTAGATTTATATGGTAGAAATAACGCACCAAGTTTCTTTAATGAAATTAAAACTATAATTACAGGTAATGTTGGTTATAAAATTTCTAAAAACTTAACATTCACTACTACTGCTGGTATTGACTTTGCAGATGATAAAAGGAATTTCGCTATTGGACCAAATGCTTATTTATCTATTGTAAGAGCTTCTGGCGCAAGTCAACCATTTCATGGTTTGGAAAACCAAAGTACAACTTCAGAGTTTTCTTTTAACTTAACTAACAAATTAACATATACCAAAACTTTCTTTGAAAAACATAAAATAGAAGCTTCTTTATTTACAGAATATTTCAAAGCTCACAGAAAATCTTTTGTATACCAACAAATTGGTTTAAATCCATTGACTTGGCAACCAGGAGCTGGTACAGGTTATCTTCCTTTCTCTGCGGCATTACCGCTTTCATATTTACCTAGTGTAGGTGCAGGAAAAGCTGATGCTGGATTATTATCTTACTTTGGTTCTTTAGATTACGATTATGACCAAAGATTTGGTATTGCTGCCACAATTAGACGAGATGGTTCTTACCGTTTCGTAAATGATAATAAATGGGGAACTTTTTGGTCGATTGGCGGTAGATGGAATATTTCAAATGAAGAATTCTTGAAAAATAAAAGCTGGTTAGATGAATTAAAATTAAGAGGTTCATACGGTACAACTGGAAACCAGAATGTAATCGGTAGAGCTACAACTAGTAACTTATCAACTATATTTATTGGTAATCAATTAGTTAGAGATTTAAATTCTTCTCAATCTGGTTACAATAATTCTCCTTCTTTTGGAGTGTCTTCAATTGCAAATGAAGACTTAAGATGGGAAGAAACACAACAATGGGACTTAGGTTTAGATTTTGGATTTTTCAAAAGACTATCTGGATCATTTGATGTGTATGACAAAAGAACTGTTGATTTATATATACCAACACCAGTTTCTGCTGGAAACGGTACAACAAGTTTAAATACTAACAATGGAACTATTGAAAATAAAGGTGTTGAATTAGCTTTAAAATATGATATTTTAAGAGATACTAAATTCAAATTATCTATCAATGCTAATGGGGCCTATAATACATCTGCATTTAGAGATTTAGGTGTATTAGATCCTGATGGAGATGGTTTATTCAGAATAAATAATGATTTTGTTTACAGAAAAGGTGCCTTAATTAATGAGTACTTCAATGTGCCTTACATTGGTGTTAATCCTGAAAATGGTAACTTGTTATTTTTGGATATCAATGGAAATCCTACAGAAGCGCCAACTAATGCAGATAGAAGAATAACTAATAAAAATGCTTTACCAACTTACCAAGGAGGTTTTGGTTTAAATGCTTCTTACAAAGGATTCTTTGCTGATGCATTATTTGTTTATGCTTTCGGAGCTTGGAAATTTGATAGTGATTATGATGGTTTAATGGACATAAGAAATGCTGATTTATTCCCAGTTTCAACTGACTTATTTAACGCATGGACTCCAACTAACACAAATACAGATATTCCAGCATTAGCTGCTACAAACTTTGATGCAGGTAATATATCTGATAGATTTTTAAGGGATGCTTCTTATGTAAGATTACGAAATATTACTGTTGGATACAGTGTGCCTAAAGAATTTTTGAACAGAACCTTCTTAAAGCAAGTTAGATTTAGAGTAATGGCAGAAAACTTATTAACATTTACAAAATGGAAAGGTTTTGATCCAGAGAGCTATGTAACAAGTCAAACAGGATACTATCCAACACCAAGAATCTTCACTTTTGGTGTTGATGTTAACTTTTAAAATTTTAAATTATGTTTAAGAAACTTTTATTAATTGGATTATTGTCAATTGGATTATATTCATGTGATGATGCGCTTGAAATCACCCAAGATGGTGAGTTAAATGACAAAACGTTATTTCAAAGTGTTGCAAACATGCAATTGTTTTTGAATGAAACTTATGACAGAGTATCTGTTCAGAATGATATTTTAGTATCTTCATTATTAACAGATGAAGTAGGATTAGGAAGTGCCGGTTTTTCAAATGAAACACACAGATTCTTTATTTTTTCAACTAATGGTTTTGCGTCTTCAATTTGGAACCAGCACTATCAAGCTATTAACTATTCAAATAGATTGATTAGAGGAGCACAATTATTTACACCACCTGCCTCAGATGTTGCTGCTTACAACAATATCATAGCACAAGCGAGAGCAATTAGAGCATTTTCTCATTTTCAATTATTAACTTATTTCTCTTCTGATTTGAGTAATGATAATGTACCTGGTGTTATGAAATTAGATTTCGTTCCAACAGCACAACAAAAAGTTCCACGTTCAACAAATGGAGAAGTATTTGCTTTAATAGAATCAGATTTATTATTTGCACAAAATAACTTAACTACTGCAACAACTGGTGCTGATAGTTGGACATTTTTTAATGTAAATTCAGTTAATGCTTTACGTGCTAGAATGTATTTATACAGAAAGAATTACGTTTTAGCTGAGCAATATGCAAATCTAGTAATAGCTGCTGGTCCAGCATTAGCTTCATGTACATTCTCAAATTCAGCTAGTATTCCTGCTACTTCAGCATTTACACCTATAGCTGTAACGAATCCTTTTTCTGCTGCTCAAGTAACTGCTTTAACAAGTTTGGAAAGCGTTTCTGCTACAGCTACAAACGCGCCTTTATACAGAAGAATGTGGACAGATCAAGTACAAGGTGAAATTGTTTTATCTTTAAAAAGAGCAACAAATAACTCTAACTTTGGTAGTCAATATAATACAAACCAGTCTAATTTAAGTGGTGGTCCTTTATTTGACATGAGTAGAAATTTGTATGGTATTTATTCTCAACCTTTAGGAGGTGGTGCAGAAGATTTCAGAAGATGGTCTTTCGTTGACAGAACGTCAACTTTTCAAGCAAATCCATTAACAGCTACAAAATCAAATGAAGTTATTGTAATTGATAAGTATCCTGGTAAAACTGGAAGTGCTGGTACTAATGATTTAAAAATCTTTAGAATATCTGAAATGTATCTTATTAAAGCTGAATGTAGAGTTAGAGCTAATGATCTTCCTGGTGCTGCAGCTGCAATTCAATTGGTTAGACAGGCAAGAAATTATGTAGCTTCAGCTACTGTTCCTACTCCTGTTTATTCTTCGAATACCAATGCTTTTGCTGATATTTTATTAGAAAGAAGAAAAGAATTAGCTTTTGAAGGTCACAGATATATTGATTTAAAACGTTTAGGTACAGATGCAGGTGTTACTGTAACAGATAGATATTCACAGGATGCTGTTAATGCTTCAGCTCTTAGCCCTGCTAATATTAACGTTACTGATTACAGATTTACTTTGCCTATACCTCAAAATGAGTTAAATGTAAATCCTATGTTACAAAATCCTGGTTATTAATTAACCGATTTTTATAAACTAAACCCCGATTGTATCGGGGTTTTTTTTTACAACAATTTCTCAGTACATTTGCCTTTTAATCTGTAAAAATGAGAACCCTACTTATTATATTGTTTTTTGCTTTGTCATTTTCTTCCTACGCCCAAGAAAGGGATACTACCAAAGTTGTAGACTTAAAAGCAGATATTAAACTTTATAAAACCTTCAATACTCAAAAAGATACTGTTTATATTGATACGTCTTTGACGATTCAAGATGAATATAAATACAATTACTTAAGAAAAGATAATTTCGGTTTGTTTTCCTTTTCAAATGAAGGGTATTTATACAATCAATTAGATTTTTCTAAAAAAGCTACAGGATCTTTGCCTCAATTTGGTTTTAATGCGAAACACGTTTCTTATTTAAACAACAATGATATTTATTTTTATTCGGTGCCAACTCCATTAACGGATATCTATTTCAAAACAGTTATGCGTCAAGGGCAAAGTTTGGATGCCTTATTATCTGTAAATACAAAACCAAATTTAAATTTTACAATTGCTTATAAATCAATTCGTTCTGTTGGTGATTATTTTAATAATTTAACAAGTTCGGGTCATTTTAGATTTATAACTAATTATCATTCGATAAATAAAAAATATTTTTTGAAAGCTAATTTTATTGGTCAAGATATTTTTAATCAAGAAAACGGAGGTATTATAACGTTAGAACAATTAGATGGCACAAATCCTTCATTTAGCCAACGAGAACGTGTTGACGTATATTTTACTGATGCTTCTTCCAAATTAAAAGGAAACCGTTATTTTCTGGATCAATCGTATCAATTTTCTACAGGAAATTCGTTGGTTATTAAACACCAAACGTATTATGAAAATAAGTTTTATGAATTTATTCAAGCTACTAAAAGTGATCGACTAGGAACTGCAATTTCATCTTCTATAAATAATAAAACGCGTTTTGATGTATTTTATAATAAAGTTGGTGTTAGTTTTAAAACAAAAACGTTAGGTGAACTTAATTTTTTTATAGATAATTATTCTTACAATCAATTTTATGTTATTCCAGAAAATGTATCATACAATGCAAATGACAAGTTCAACCTGCACAATCGCGTAACGTCAGTTGGAGGGCAATATGAATTTGATAGAAATAAATGGAATTTTAATATTTTAGTGCAAAATGCTATTGCCATTCAACCAGCATCAAATTTTGAAGCTTTTGCCAAGTATACCTTTTCAAACGATAATTTTGTAAAAATATCAGCACAACAAGTAAGTAAAGTTCCAGATAATATTTTTGTGTTTCATAAAAGTGATTATGATAATTATAATTGGAATACTTCTTTTAAAAATGAAAAAATCAGCGTTGTTAAAGTGGAAACCAAAAATAAATGGGTTGATGCTTCTATTCAATTATCTAATTTAAATGATCATTTGTATTTTTATAATACCACACAACGAATAGATAGTTTGGTTGTAAAACCATTTCAAAACAGTAAATCTATTCAGTATGTAAGTGCAGAAGTTGCTAAAGAAATTAAATTTAGAAATTGGGCGCTAGATAATAGAATTAAATTTCAAGAAGTGCAACAAGACGCAAAAATTTTAAATTTACCAAATATAGTTTCACGAAACACATTGTATTATACCAAACCCGTTTTTAAGAAAGCGATGTTGTTGCAAACAGGTGTTACATTAAACTATTTCACCAAGCATTACGCAAATGATTACGTTGGTGTTTTAGGTGAATTTTTCGTGCAAGATCAAGTAAAAGTGGGAGGATTTCCCGTTTTAGATTTCTTTTTGAATGCTCGTGTGCAACAATGTAGAATTTACCTCAAAGCAGAACATTTTAATGCGTTGTTTACTAATAAAGTCGATTACTTTAACACACCAAATTCGCCATTTCGTGACTTTCATATCCGTTTTGGTTTAGAATGGAATTTCTTTAAATAGAATGAATTGACCAATTGAAGTTATTTTTTGTAAATCATACAAGAACATGTAACTTTGTCATCACAAAAAAATAATATGAAATACGCAAAAAATATCTTAGAAACAATTGGTAATACGCCAATTGTAAAATTAAATAAAATTACAGCCGAAATACCTTGTTTGGTTCTTGGAAAATTAGAAACCTTCAATCCAGGAAATTCTGTAAAAGACAGAATGGCCGTAAAAATGGTGGAAGATGCCGAAGCAGATGGTAGATTAAAACCAGGCGGAACAATTATTGAAGGAACTTCAGGGAATACGGGAATGGGTTTGGCTTTAGCAGCTATTGTTAAAGGTTACAAATGTATTTTTGTAATTTCAGACAAGCAATCAAAAGAGAAGTCGGATATTTTACGCGCAGTAGGCGCAAAAGTTATTGTGTGTCCTACAGATGTAGAACCAACCGACCCACGTTCGTATTATTCCGTTTCAAAACGTTTAGGTGATGAAATTCCAAATTCTTGGTATGTAAATCAATATGACAACCCTAGTAATGCCATTGCACATTATGAACAAACCGGACCAGAAATTTGGGAACAAACTGATGGAAAAATTACGCATTTTGTTGTTGGAGTAGGAACTGGAGGAACAATTTCCGGGGTGGCTAAATATTTGAAAGAAAAAAATCCGAATATAAAAATTTGGGGAATTGATACGTATGGATCTGTATTTAAAAAATACCACGAAACAGGTATTTTTGATGAAAATGAAATTTATTCATATATAACAGAAGGAATCGGCGAAGATATTTTACCTTTAAATGTTGATTTTTCTTTAATTGATGGTTTTACAAAAGTTACAGATAAAGATGCAGCAGTTTATACCAGAAAATTGGCTTTAGAAGAAGGAATGTTTTGTGGTAATTCAGCTGGCGCCGCAGTTAAAGGTGTTTTGCAATTAAAAGAACATTTTAAACCAGATGACGTTGTGGTAGTTTTATTTCACGATTCTGGAAGTAGATATGTTGGTAAAATGTATAACGATGAATGGATGCGTGAACGCGGATTTTTAGAAGAAGACATAACCAAGGCCGAGGATTTAATCAAAGATCATAAAGACAAACCATTAATTATTGTTAGAACAGAAGAATTGGTGTCTCATGCTATTGAAAGATTAAAAAAATACAAAATTTCACAAATTCCAGTAATTGACACTACTGGTTTTGTAGGAAGTTTAGATGAATCGGATTTATTTAGAAGCTTTTTTGAAAACAAAGACATTGCTGATATGCCGATAAAAGAAGTAATGGGCAAACCTTTTCCAATTGTTCTAGCTTCAGCTTCCATTGATGAAGTTTCTAAATTAATTAATAAAGACAATCAAGCGGTTTTAGTTGATTTAGGAAACGGGAAACATCATATAATTACTAAACATGATATAATTAGTTCAATTAAATAGAAAAACTAAATAAATATTTTTAAAACGGATAGCAAAATGTTATTCGTTTTTTTTATATTTGTTTTTATATAAGCCAATAAAAAAATCCACGCCATGCAAGAAGAATTTCTCCATTATTTATGGGTAAATAAGAAACTACCATTTACCCAGCTCAAAACACATCTTAACGAAGATTTAGAAATCAATCATTTTGGACAGTATTTACAAAATGAGGGACCAGATATTTTTAATGCTCAAATTTCAATCAACCAACAAAAATGGGCTGGAAATATTGAAATTCATGTAAAATCTTCCGATTGGTATTTACATAAACATGAAAATGACACCAATTATGACAATATAATTCTTCACGTAGTCTGGGAGAATGATGCCCCAATTTTCAGGAAAGACAATTCGGAAATACCAACGTTAGAAGTAAAAAAGTATGCTTCACTTTCTGAAATAAACCAGTATAAATCACTAATAACTTCAAAATCTTGGATAAATTGTGAAAATCAAATTGCTGAAGTTGACAATTTTATTTTGGAAAATTGGTTAGAAAGCATATTTTTAAAAAGATTAGATAGAAAATCTGAAATTATCGATAAGCGATTACAAGAAACAAATAGTAATTGGGAAGCCGTTTTTTTTGAAATGTTATGCAAAAATTTTGGCCTCAATACAAATGGCGATTGCTTTTTGCAAGTGGCAAAATCCATTCCATTTTCGATTGTTAGAAAAGAAAGTTTTGATATTGAAAATTTAGAAGCTTTATTTTTTGGAAAATTAAATTTATTAAACGAGCAAATAGAAGATGAATATCAAATAAAATTAGCATCGCGTTGGAAATATCTCAAAATAAAATACAACTTTGAGTCAGAATTTGGTTTGCATCCGCAATTTTTTAAATTGCGTCCTGATAATTTTCCAACTATACGTTTGTCCCAATTGGTTATGATGCTTTGTAACAATCAAAACTTGTTTTCTCAATTGATTCAGGCCAATTCCTATTCTCAAATCAAGCAATTATTAAAAAGTGAAACTTCAGAATATTGGAAAAGTCATTATAATTTTTCAAAAACAAGTAAAATAAAAAACAAAGTATTAACTACTCAATTTATTGATTTGATAATAATTAATACAGTAATTCCAATTAAATTTTGTTATGCTAAAAATCAAGGAAAATTAAATATTGAAGAATTAATAAGTCTTTTAGAAGAAATGCCAGCAGAGAAAAATGCTATTCTTAAAAAATTTTCTGAATTTAATATTAAAACAAAGACTGCTTTTCAATCGCAATCATTATTAGAACTTAAAAATGAATATTGTAATAAAAATAAATGCCTTAACTGTGCTGTAGGTTTGCAATTGTTAAAAAACTAAGTATCTTTATGCTTTAAATGTCACTACAAATAATTTGATTTAATACATGTACAACATACTTCATTTCTTCGAAAAAAACGGTTTTTTTGTGGCGTCGCGTTTAGCTGACCGATTGGGAATGCGCGCTACTCAAGTACGGTTGTTTTTTGTGTACATATCTTTCATAACTGTTGGTTTAGGTTTTGGTTTTTATTTAACATTAGCTTTTATTTTAAAACTAAAAGATTTAATTTACACAAAGAGGAGTTCTGTTTTTGATTTATAAATTAAGCTATGTTACGATTTTCTAAAGGACATTATTTTGGAATTGCAATTTTGATTTGTAGCATTGGATTGTTACAACTATTTATTTATTGGTATAATAACCAAAAGGATACAACGTCTTTCGAATTAACTCAAGAGGAGAAAAATTGGCTTTTAGTTCAAAATGAAATTGATAGTATAAAAGAAGTAAATCAGGAAAATTCAAATATAATTTATCCATTCAATCCAAATTTTATTTCAGACTATAAAGGATATAAACTTGGTATGACAGAAGCACAAATTGATAGGCTACATCAATTAAGAAAGCAAAATAAATATGTAAATTCTAAATCTGAATTTCAAAAACTTACAGGTGTTTCAAATGAATGGATGAAACAATATGCTATATATTTCAAATTTCCAGATTGGGTAACTAAAAGAACTAATAAAAATTACAAATCAAAGTTCGAAAATACGTATCAAAAATTTGATAAAAAAGAAACTAAAATTGTTGTGCAAGATTTAAACACTACTGATCAGATTGCATTAGAAAAAGCCTATATGATTGGTGAAAAATTAGCCATTAGAATTATTTCTGAAAGAGAAAAATTTGGAAATTTCGTTTCAATGGATCAGTTACAATTTATTTGGGGAATTTCACCAGAAGCAATTTCGGATTTAAATAAAAAATTTCAAATTAAATCTTCAGGAAACTTAAAAAAGATAAATATTAACACTTCTACAATTAAAGAATTGCAACAATTCCCTTATTTTAATTACACTATAGCCAAGAATATAGTAACTTTTAGAAGTATGAATGGTGATTTTAAAAAGAGCGAAGATTTAACAAATGTTAAACTATTTCCACTTGAAAAATTACAAATAATAGCCTTATATTTGGAATTCTAAAAACAAACCAATAAAATCTAATAAATGAATTCATTATATTTTACAGAAGAACACGAATTATTTAGAAAAAGTTTACAAGATTTTTTGCAAAAAGAAGTAGTGCCACACATTGAAAAATGGGAAAAAACGGGTACAATTGAACGCTTTATTTGGAAAAAATTCGGCGAAATGGGCTTTTTTGGAATTAATTATCCTGAAGCTTATGGTGGATTAAATTTAGATTTGTTTTATAGCGTTGTGTTTTTAGAAGAACTTCAAAAAATTAAATCCTCTGGTTTTGCCGCAGCTATGTGGGCACATGCTTATTTGGCAATGACGCATTTAAATGCAGAAGGAAGTGAAAAAATCAAACAAAATTATTTAGCACCAAGTATATTAGGTGGAAAAATAGGCGCTTTATGTGTTACCGAACCTTTTGGAGGAAGTGATGTTGCAGGAATGAGAACAACAGCTATAAAGCAAGGTAATAAATTTATCATAAACGGCTCAAAAACATTTATTACTAATGGTGTATATGCTGATTATTACATAGTAGCTGCAAAAACAAATCCAGAATTAGGAAATAAAGGGATAAGTATTTTTTTAGTTGATACAAACTTAAAAGGTATTTCTGCAACAAAATTAGACAAACTAGGTTGGAGAGCTTCCGATACTGCTGAAATTGCATTTGATAATGTTGAAATTCCAATAGAAAATTTAATGGGAGAAGAAGGAAAAGGATTTCCTTATATCATGCAGCATTTTGCATTTGAAAGATTAATTATGGCGGTTAATGCCCACGCTCGTGCGGAATATGCTATTGATTATACTATAGAGTATATGTCGCAACGCGAGGCATTTGGTACTACTATTAATAAATTTCAAGCCTTACGTCATACAATGGTGGAACATGCTACCGAAGTGGAACATTGCAAAATATTCAATTACGCAGCGGTAGCTAGATTAAACAATGGCGAATATGTTGTGAAAGAAGCTACAATGGCAAAATTGAAATCTACAAAAGTAGCCGATTTGGCTATATATGATTGCATGCAAATGCTTGGAGGTTACGGATATATGGAAGAATATCCGCTAGCCAGATTGCTAAGAGATAGTCGTTTAGGACCAATAGGCGGAGGTACTTCAGAAATTTTGAAAGAAATTTTATCAAAAATGATTATCGATAATAAAAATTACAAACCAGCCGTTAAATAGTTGTTTTTAAAAAAATTTACAATTCGTAATTCATAATTCATAATTTTTATTTAAGTTTGCACCCTTAACGAGAGGAGGTGTCAATATTATGTTAATTATACCAATTAAAGACGGAGAAAATATCGATAGAGCATTAAAGCGCTATAAAAGAAAATTTGATAAAACAGGAACTGTTCGTCAGTTACGTGCACGTCAAGCTTTCATTAAGCCTTCTGTAACAAATAGAATTAAAATTCAAAAAGCAGCTTACATCCAAAACATGAGAGACAACTTAGAAAGTTAATCCATCATTTTTTGATTAAATACTTTAACCGTTAGATTATAAATTATAAATTTGTATCTAACGGTTTTTTTATGCGCAATAATTTACACTCTCATTTAGAATATCTAGAAAAAGAAAAAAAGTATTCACCACTCACTGTGAACGCATATCAAAAAGATATTTTATCATTTCAACTGTTTCTAAATAAAAATCATGAT
>NZ_JBIPMS010000037.1:0-14608 GCF_044368995.1 Flavobacterium sp.
TTTGCAGAGAGAATTAGTTTTTGGGCGTATTTATTGTTTATGGTTTTATTCATTATTTTTATTTATACACCTTTAGCACATTGTACTTGGCATCCAAATGGAATTTTCTTTAAAATGGGAATTTTAGATTTTGCAGGAGGAATAGTGGTACATATGAGTGCAGGATGGGCTGCACTGGCTGGAGCGATATTTTTGGGTAAAAGAAAAAATCAAAAAACAAGTCCGGCCCGAATTACATATGTTTTACTAGGAACTGGTTTATTATGGTTTGGATGGTTTGGGTTTAATGCAGGCTCTGCACTTGGTGCAAACGGATTGGCTGTTCAGGCTTTATCTACTACAACCATTGCTGCTGCTTCTGCCTCAATGGCTTGGGTGTTTTGGGATAAAATTCTTGGACATAAAATTTCAGCTATGGGAGCATGTATAGGGGCTGTTGTTGGCTTAGTAGCTATAACTCCGGCTGCAGGATATGTGAGCATGCCACATGCAATTTTTATTGGAATTGTAAGTAGTATTATTAGTAATATTGTGGTTATTAATTTTCCAAAAGGTAAAATTGACGATGCTTTAGATGTTTTTGGATGCCATGGTGTAGGTGGAATGATTGGCATGTTATTAACAGCTGTATTCGCTTCAAAAGCAATTAATCCGGCTATTGAAAACCAAGGATTGTTTTTTGGTGAAACCAAATTGTTTATAAACCATGTTATTGTATTACTAATTGTATCTGCCTTTTCATTTGGAATGTCGTACTTTTTGTTTTATGTAGTAAATAAAATTACGCCATTACGTGTAAGTACTGAAAAGGAAGAATTAGGCTTAGATATTACTCAACATGGTGAGTTCTTATAAAAAATCCCACTAAAATGAATCAGCAGGATTTAAACTTATTATCTTGAAACTAATTCAATCATTATATCCCCAAATAATTACTTGGTGTAATCGCTTTTAATTCTGTTTTAATATCGTTAGAAACGTTCAACGACTCAATAAACGCATGAATTGATTCTTTATTGATAACTGTATTCGTTCTTGTTAAATCTTTTAGAGCTTCATATGGGTTTGGATAGCCTTCTCTTCGTAAAATCGTTTGAATAGCTTCTGCAACAACTGCCCAATTTTTCTCTAAATCTTCTGCGAATTTTACTTCATTTAGCAATAACTTATTCAACCCATTTAATGTTGATTCAAAGGCAATAAGTGTGTGTCCAATTGGCACACCAATATTACGTAAAACTGTGCTGTCAGTTAAATCACGTTGTAATCTTGAAAGTGGTAATTTTGCAGATAAATGTTCAAAAATAGCATTGGCAATTCCTAAATTTCCTTCCGAATTTTCAAAATCAATAGGATTCACTTTATGTGGCATAGCAGAAGAACCGATTTCACCCGCTTTAATTTTTTGTTTGAAATAATCCATAGAAACGTAGGTCCAAATATCTCTATCTAAATCGATTAATATTGTATTTATACGCTTTAACGCATCGAAAAACGCAGCAAAATGATCATAATGTTCAATTTGTGTAGTAGGAAACGAATGGCGTAATCCCAAATTTTCTTCCACAAATTGGGAACCGAATGCTTTCCAATCGTGGTTAGGATAGGCAACTTTATGCGCATTGTAATTTCCAGTTGCACCACCAAATTTAGCTGCAAAAGGCACATTGAACAACAAACGCATTTGTTCTTCAATACGTTCTACAAAAACTAAAATTTCTTTTCCTAAACGAGTTGGAGATGCAGGTTGCCCATGAGTACGAGCCAGTAATGGAATTTCAGCCCATTCAACAGCAAGTTCTTTTAATTTCTGAACAATCGCTATTAAGCTTGGCAAATAGACATTTTCAAAAGCTTCTTTTGTAGATAGCGGAATGGCTGTATTGTTGATATCTTGAGACGTTAATCCGAAGTGAATGAATTCTTTAAATTTTTCCAATCCAAATTCGTCAAATTTCTTTTTAATAAAATATTCAACTGCTTTTACATCGTGGTTGGTAGTTTTTTCTGTTTCTTTAATCCAAAGCGCATCATCCGTTGAAAAATTTTCGTAAATATTTCTCAATTTTCCAAACACATTTTTGTCAACACCTTGTAATTGTGGTACATCATATTCACACATAGAAATAAAATATTCTACCTCAACTAAAACTCTGTACTTAATTAAAGCTTCTTCCGAAAAATAAGCTGACAACGATTTTGTTTTACTTCTGTAGCGTCCGTCAATTGGCGATACGGCATTTAATACGGTTAATTGCATGATGTTGTGTTGTTTTTAAAGGTGCAAATTTACAAATTAGTGAGTAGTATTCCGAAATTAGTTAGGTGTTTTTTAAAAAATTAATTTTAAAATAATATAAATTCAAAAATTGATGGTGGCAATTCAACCATTTTCTTTTATATAATTTTTGTTACTTTGCGGCAAATTAAAACGAAATGCAAAAAAACAAACTCGCTTTATTAGAATATTTAGAAAACTTCATGTCTGAAAACAGAAAAAACAGATTTATTGAAGTGCTAAAAAATAGAACCAATCATTTTACTATTGCTATGGAAGATGTATATCAACTACATAATACTAGTGCTGTAATGAGAAGTTGTGAGGTTTTTGGTATTCAAAATTTACATATTGTAGAGCAACGTTACGGAAAAGCGATTGACAAACAAATTGCAATGGGCGCAGAAAAATGGGTAGACATTAACCAACATCAAGATATGAAAAGTTGTATGGCGAGTTTAAGAGCACAAGGTTATCAAATAATTGCCACCACACCTCATAATGATTCCTGTTTGCTGGATACATTTGATGTTTCGAAAAAATCAGCAATTTTTTTTGGAACTGAGATTGATGGACTTTCAGAAGAAGTAATGCGTCAAGCGGATGGTTTTATTAAAATTCCAATGGTTGGTTTTACTGAAAGCTTAAATATTTCCGTTTCCGCAGCGTTGGTAATTCAAGATATTACAAATAGAATGCGACAATCGGATATTAACTGGCAACTTACAGAAGAAGAAGTTTTAGAAAAACGATTGGATTGGACTAGAAAAACAATAAAAGATATTGCGTATATTGAAAAGCAGTTTTTAAATAGTGTTCAAAATTAGTTAGGAGTTGTAAAAGCTACTTGACTTTTTGACTTTCTAACTTTTGACTTTCTGACTTTTGACTTAATCAATTTCTCTTCAAAACTTTATAATCATTATAAGATGTTGCTAAGGCGTCTAATACTTGTAAATCACTCGCTGTGGTAATGAAATTTTTAGAATAATTACATTTTTCTAATATTTTATCAATTTCATTTTTATCTAATTGCAATAACATCACCAAAACTTCTCTATTGGTATTACTACTTAGAATGGCAGAAAAATGCGTATCATTTTTTAAATTTATTAATTTTTTAAAATCTTTTTCTTTAGAATTAAATAAAGAATACACTAAATCTACTGGATTTGATAATGATTTTAATAAATTTTCTGTGGCGTTTTTGGCCTTCATTCCTGGTTCATAACCTAAATTTAAACCCACAATGTTGTAACGATAATTTTCATTAACCGGAATTAATTTTGTGTCAATTTCTAAGTAACCCGTTAAGGTATAACTGGTTACCAAAACAGTTTCAATTTGATTTTCCTTTTCAATTAATGAAATGATTTTATTTCCAGACATCCATTTCTGATTCACTTCTACCTCAGCATAAGTATATCCTAAATGAGAGAATAATAATTTATCGTTAATTTTAGCTGAAATTTCAAACTCGCCATTTTCAGAAGCCAATACTACAGCAGTCGAGTTTTTATTCAAAACCGTTACTCTAGCAATAGGCATTTTAGTTTTCAATTCAATAATTTTTCCTTTAATTTTAAATTGCAAAGAATCGGATTGAGAAAACCCAAATACGGTGCTTAAAATTAAAAAAAGGAAAGCTATTTTTTTCATCTGAAAATATATTTATACAAAAATAAGATTTTATTTTTAATGTTGAATATTGTTAACATAAGATTATAAAAAAGTTTGACTTTATAGCATAAAAAATCCCGAAACGAATAAACCGAAACGGGATTAATATGTTTAGACTAAAAAGTTAGTCATTTGATCTTCTTGGAGTTCTTTTTGCGCTATCAAAGCCAGAACTTCTTCTTTCTGTTGAGCGACCTTCAGATGAAGAACGACCTTCACCTCTTCTTCCGCTATCGCGAGAATCAGATGACGATGATCTTCTATCGCTTGAACCAGTTGATGAAGTTCTTGGTCTGAAACCACTTCCGCCTTCACGATTTCCACCATCAGAATTTCCTCTGTATCCACCACCTTCTCGGTTTCCACCACCGGAATTTCCTCTGTATCCTCCGCCTTCGCGATTTCCACCACCAGAATTTCCTCTGTATCCACCTGAACTTCCACCTTCACGTCTTCCTGAGAATCCGCTTCCGCCAGATCTTCCACCACTTCTTCCGTTATGGTCTCTACGTCCGCCTCCGTCGTTTTTAGAAATTTCAACGTTAATTTTTCTGCCGTTAATATTCACAGCATTTAAAACTTCCATTACTTTTTCAGCTAAATCAGCATTGGTATTAAAGAAAGAAAAACCTTCTTTACAGTCAACTTTAAATACGTCGTCTTGACCTACTTGTAAAGTATCACGTAGATAATCTTTTAAAGTCATCCAGTCATAATCATCTCTTGTACCAATATTGATAAAATATCTTACCGTACCATCAGATGGAATTTCAGCTCTACTTGATGAACCATCTTGAGAAGCTAAATCTTTAGATTTTTTATAGTAGTTTAGGAAACGATTAAATTCTACAGAAATTACTTTCTTGATTAATTCTTCTTTAGGAATGTCTTGTAACAATTCCATAATTGAAGGTAAATACGTATCAATTGAATGATCTGTTTCTGTATCTTTAATTTTGTTGGCTAAGTGTAACAACTGAATTTCGCAGATTTCCATTCCAGAAGGAATTGATTTTTCTTCGAATTTGGTTTTGATAATTCGCTCAATTGAGTGAATTTTTCTGATTTCACTTTTTGTAATAATTACGAACGAAATACCTGATTTTCCGGCACGACCTGTACGGCCTGAACGGTGTGTATAGGTTTCAATTTCGTCTGGTAATTGATAATTAATTACGTGTGTAATGTTGTCTACGTCAATTCCACGAGCTGCCACGTCAGTCGCAACTAGCATTTGAATTTGTCTTCCACGGAACGATTTCATTACGCCATCACGTTGTGCTTGCGATAAATCTCCGTGTAATGCAGCAGCATTATACCCGTCTTCAATTAATTTTTCTGCAACCGCTTGCGTATCTCTTTTTGTTCTACAAAAAATTACGGAGAAAATATCTGGATTCGCATCAGCTAGTCTTTTTAATCCCTCGTATCTATCACGTGCATTAACTAAATAATATTCGTGAGAAATGGTTGCAGAACTAGAGTTTTTATGACCTACCGTAATTTCTTGCGGGTTTCTCATAAATTCTTTAGCGATTCTGGCTACTTCTTGCGGCATTGTAGCCGAGAATAACCATGTATTTTTGTCTTTTGGTGTGTCTGATAAGATACTTGTAATATCTTCATAAAAACCCATGTTTAACATTTCGTCTGCCTCATCAAGAACACAGATGCTGATGTTTTTTATATTCACCATGCCTCTGTTAATCATATCTTGCATTCTACCCGGTGTCGCCACAATTACTTGTGCGCCTCGCTTAATATCACGCGCTTGATCATGAATACTCGCGCCACCGTATACGGCAACAGTATATAAACCGTCGATGTATTTTGAGTATAATTTAATCTCGTTTGTAATTTGCAAACACAATTCTCTTGTAGGAGAAAGTATTAAAACCTGTGTTTGCTTGTTGAATGGGTCAATTTTTTGGATTAGCGGAAAACCAAAAGCTGCGGTTTTTCCTGTTCCTGTTTGGGCAAGAGCTACGATATCTGTGTCATCTTCCAATAATAGTGGTATAGCCTTCTCCTGTACTTCCGACGGGGTCTCGAATCCTAAATCACTTATTGCTTTTAACAACGATTCGTTTAACCCTAATTGCTCAAATTTATTCATTATATATTTTTAAATTGGGTGCAAAGGTAGGATTTAAAATCGGATATAACTAATTTGTTTGTTATTGATTTTCAGAAAGTTACGATTGCTTAACATAGCAAAGAAGTAATAATTCGTATAGTAACATTAAAATTACAATACATTTTATTTGTTTTTAAGAAAGTGTAACAGTTTTTGAACCGCAATTCCTCTATGACTGATAATCGATTTTTGTTCTATATTCATTTCTGCGAAAGTGGTTGAAAATCCTTCAGGTTGAAAAATTGGATCGTAGCCAAAACCCTGATTTCCAATCTTTTCCAAAGTAATTTCACCTTTTACGACGCCTTCAAATATATGTTGTTGGTTATTGATATTTAAAGCAATACTAGTTTTAAACTGAGCTTTTCTGTTGGTTTCAGTAGCTAATTTCTGCAAAACCAAATCCATATTGTCTTCTGCATTTTTTTGATCACCTGCATAACGCGCCGAATAAACGCCTGGTTCGTTATTCAATGCTTCAATTTCTAAACCTGTATCATCAGCAAAACAAGACAAACTAAAATTTTCAGATACAAAATTGGCTTTCAAAATCGCATTTCCTTCAATCGTTTCAGCCGTTTCCGGAATATCCACAAAGCAACCAATTTCTTCTAAAGAGACAATTTCAAATTGAGAACCCACTTGTTGTTGAATTTCAGCAATTTTGTTTTTATTGTTTGATGCGAAGACTAATTTCATCTTATTTAATTTTCAATGTGTCAATTTTCAATGTGCCGATAAACTATAATTGTCATATTGACTAATTGTCGAATTGACATATTAACCTAACAACTTCTTATTAATGTCTTTTATCAATTGTGGCCCTTCGTAGATAAAACCTGTGTATAATTGAACCAAACACGCACCAGCATTTAATTTCTCGATGGCATCATCAGCCGTGTGAATTCCTCCTACTCCTATAATTGGGAAGGATTTATTACTTTTTTCTGATAAGAACCTGATGACTTCTGTAGCACGTTTCGTTAATGGTTTACCAGACAATCCACCAACCTCAACTTTATTTTCTGACGTTAATCCGTCACGAGAAATAGTGGTGTTGGTTGCAATTACACCTGCAATTTTAGTTTCGTTTACAATATCAATAATATCTAATAATTGTTCATTTGTTAAATCTGGTGCAATTTTTAAAAGAATTGGTTTCGTCTTAACTTTCGTATTGTTTAAATCTTGTAAAGTCTGCAATAATTTTGTCAATGGTTCTTTTTCTTGTAACTCACGTAAATTTGGAGTGTTAGGAGAACTTACATTAACTGTAAAATAATCAACATAATCGTATAAGGCTTCAAAACAGATTACGTAATCATCTGTAGCGTTTTCATTTGGTGTGACTTTATTTTTACCGATGTTTCCACCAATTAAAACACCTTTATTTTGCTTTAGTCTTAAAATTGCGGCTTCCGTTCCGCCATTATTGAAACCCATTCGGTTAATAATTGCCGAATCTGACTTTAAACGAAACAATCTTTTCTTCTGATTTCCGTCTTGTGATTTTGGTGTTAATGTTCCAATTTCTATAAATCCAAATCCGAAATCAGATAATTCGTTATACAACTTAGCGTCTTTATCAAATCCTGCTGCTAATCCAACTGGATTTTTAAATTTCAATCCGAACACTTCTCTTTCTAATCGTTTGTCTTCGATTACATAAATCGCTTTTATAATTGAAGTTACAAATGGGATTTTAGAGATGAATTTCACCAATGAAAAGGTAAAATAATGCACTTTTTCAGGATCGAAACAAAAAAGTATGGGACGTAAAAATAATTTATACATAATGTGAATGTGTTGTTCTGCAAAAGTAATTTTTAAACACAGATTACACAAATAATAAAAAGCAAATATGTATCAAAAAAAGACTTTTACTTATTTTTATTAGAAAATTAACTAACTATTTTTACTTAGGATTAGTCGCAATCACAAACTTCAAATTGTTCTTCACTCCAATTTGAAGCACGTCAACTAAATCTTGTACTTGCAAATTAAACGGAATTCGAACTACGACTGTTTGCTCTTTATCTGTGCCAATTTTTGCTAACAATTCTTTTTCTAAATCATCATAATTAACTGGCTGTTTATCAATGAAAAATGCCTTGTCTTCAGTAACTGAAATACTTATAAATTGTTTGTTTGTTTTTTCGTTTGTTTTCGATTTTGGCAATGTCATTTTAATCACATTCGGATTCGCCAATGTAGAGATAATTAGAAAAAACAACAGCAAAAAGAACATGATGTCACTCATAGAGGACGCATGAACTTCTGCATGAAATCGTCTGTTTCTTTTAATTGCCATTTGGTCGCTGAATTATGTTTACAAATTCCAATACTTGTTTTTGAACATTCAACATAAAATGGTCAATTTTCCCATTCAATAAATGATATCCCGCATAAGCTATTAACCCAACAATAAGTCCAGCTCCAGAAGAAATCATTTTTTCGTATAATCCGCCAGAAATATTTCCAATACTAATGTTTTCTGTAATTGAAATGCTATAGAAAATTTTAATTACTCCAGAAATAGTTCCCACAAAACCAAGTGTTGGCGCCATACCAGCAATTAAACCTAATTGTCCCATTTTACGTTCCATTTCACCTAATTCAATTTGAGCCATACGCTCCATATTCGATTCGATTTCAGAAATTGGTCTTCCTATCGTTAAGATTCCTTCTTTTACAACTCTTGCTGTAGCATTATTTATGCGTTCTGCAGCACCAACAGCTAAATCTATGTTTCCGCCATTTAAATGCGTACGCACTTCTTTAAGCAGAAAATCATCGTTTTTTGTAGTTTTAGCGATATATAAATACCTTTCCACTATTAAATAAATGGTATAAATCATCAAAATAATAATTGGTATTAAGAAAAAACCACCTTTTAAAATGAATTCAAAAACTGATATCCCTTCGTTAACAGGTGTTGTATTTGTATTTGCTACATTTGTTACAGCTTGTGCAACAGTGTCTACGGTAGTTTGTAAAAAAAATCCGATCATAAGTAATACTATTCTTAATTAATTTTTTGAAATTTGCAATAAAGATACATTTTTCTATAAAGTATAAAACTAAAAAAAGTATATTTTATTTTGCTGAAGAACATTTTCTTTAAAAATATCAAAAAAATATGACCTATAAAGAATCTATCAATTGGTTATTCAATCAACTTCCCATGTTTCAAAACATAGGTGCTGCTGCGTATAAAGAAGACTTAACCAATACCATATTATTAACAGCCCATTTGAACCATCCAGAAAGAAATTTTAAAACCATTCACGTTGCTGGTACGAATGGGAAAGGTTCAACAAGTAGCATGATTGCTTCTGTATTTATGGAAGCCGGATTTAAAGTTGGTTTGTACACTTCACCGCATTTGAAAGATTTCAGGGAACGAATTACAATAAATGGGAAGAAAATTTCCAAAAATTACGTACACCAATTTATTTTAAAACATAAGTCGTTTTTTGAAACTACTGAATTAAGTTTTTTTGAAATGACAGTTGGACTCGCTTTTCAATATTTTTCAGATAAAAAAGTTGATATTGCTATTATTGAAGTTGGAATGGGCGGCAGGCTGGATGCTACAAATGTAATATTGCCTTTGCTTTCTGTAATTACAAATATTGGAAAAGATCACACTCAGTTTCTGGGCGATACTTTAGAAAAAATTGCCATTGAAAAAGCAGGAATAATCAAACCAACTATTCCGGTAGTAATTGGAGAATATACTCCAGAAACAAAACCTGTTTTTTTAGAAGCGGCTACAAAAAACAACTCGGATATATATTTTGCACAAGATGAAAACCATCCAGATTATCCTTGTGGACTTCTTGGCGACTATCAAATAAAGAATAAAAAAACAGTTATAGAAGTATTTAGAAATTTAAAATCTGAATTTAAAATATCTGAAGACAACATCAAAAATGGTATTTTAAACGTTGTAAACAATACGCATTTAAAAGGAAGATGGCAAATTGTACAAGAAAATCCAAAAGTAATTTGCGACACAGCTCACAACGCTAACGGACTTGAAATGGTTATGAATCAATTAAGAAAAGAGAAATACAACCAATTACATATTGTTTTAGGTGTAGTAAATGATAAAGATTTAGATGCGATTTTGCCACTATTTCCAAAAAATGCCAGTTTTTATTTTTGTAAACCAAAAAACGAGCGAGGCTTGAACGCAACTATACTTCAAGAAAAAGCGAAATCATATCAATTATTTGGCAATACATATGCCTCTGTTTCAAAAGCATACAAAAATGCATTATGCGAATCCTCTAATAAAGATGTTATTTTTATTGGCGGTAGCAACTTTGTGGTTTCAGAAATAATATAATTTTTTGGTTTTTTATTTGTAAAAACCAAAAACAGGTGTATATTTGCACACGCACTAAGAAAGTAGTGCTTTATTGGGGCAATTAGCTCAGCTGGTTCAGAGCACCTCGTTTACACCGAGGGGGTCGGGGGTTCGAACCCCTCATTGCCCACTTATTAAATCCTACAGAAATGTAGGATTTTTTTATGCCCTTTTTTGTTTAATTATCCTTTAGCTCCGTTTAATTAGTAATTTAGTTTTGTTTTGCATTTCACTTAGTAGAAAAAAATAGAACAAAATCAAAAAAGTAACACCCATCTCATCAGTTTTTACTTATTTTTTATTTAAATTCTTTATGTATTACTAATTTAATGATAATAGTAATACTAAATAAAAATACTTTTTATCAAGAAAAAGCACAAAAGCACAAATTTTTGTTAACAAAATGTAAAGATATTAAAAATAGACTTTTTATAAAATGTTAATAACTTAAACTAATTAAAATTATATTTTCTTCTAAAAGATTATATTTACAACGTTTTCGTAAATATTTTGTTTTGAATAATGTTTAAAAAAAATGTTAATATAAATGTTAATAACCTAATAAATAAGTGTTATTATTTAAAAAAAACATTTTATATTTGTCTCATAACTTTTAAAAATAAACAAATTATGAAAAAAGTATTACTAACTGCTGCGGCAGTATTATCATTAACTTTTGTTAATGCGCAAGATTTAAAATCTAAAAAAGGAGAAGCTTATTTACCAGTTGCTGGAGATTGGGCTATTAGTTTTAACGCTGATGGACTTTTCGGATATGCAGGTAACGCATTTAATGGCAACACTAATAATGTAGCTCCTTCTGTAGATTATGTGACAAACAACGCATTTGTAGGGAAAAAATTCATTTCTGACAAAATGGCTCACAGAGTAGTTGCGAATTTAGGATTTGGTTCAAACACAGTAAGTAATGTAGTTGGATTAAACAATGAAGAAGTTAAAAGTAGTTCATTTGACTTAACTGCTGGTTTAGGTAAAGAATGGAGAAAAGGTTCTACTCGTCTTCAAGGTTTTTATGGTGCTGACGCGTTAATTAACATTAGCTCTGGCAGCAATGAAACTACAAATACAGTAGCTGCGAATGGAACTTTCGTAAGTAGCACTGAAAACAAATCAGGTTTAGGATTAGGATTAGGTGTTCAAGGTTTCTTAGGAGCTGAATACTTTATTTTCCCTAAATTTGCTATTGGCGCTCAATATACTTACAGAGTAGGTTTTGATGTACAAGGAAAATCTGAAACTACCAGTAAAGTAGGTACTGGTGCTGCAGTAACTGCAGAAGGTGGAAGTAATTCAAACTTTGGATTTGGTAATGTAGGTATTACTTCAATCAACTTGACGTTACATTTCTAAGATTTTTACTACAAAACAAAAACCGACTTATTTAATTATAAGTCGGTTTTTTTATGTTTATGCTTTCGCCTATCTGAAAGATGATAGTATTCCTCCTAAAATAGCAAAGACAAATATAAAGCCATATAAGGAAACTAAAATTAAAGTAAAAATTCCTAAAAATTTATGGTGCGATTTTAAATTTTCTAAACCATCTGTTAATTGTTGTTTGTTTTTCGAATGTAAAGCAGCACTGGTTTTTGTAGCATATTGATATAAATAATAAACAGGAAAGAAATAAATAGCTGCAAAAAGCACATAAATTATCGAGAAAGCTGACATTGAAAAAGGTAATTCAGGCATAGTAGAAGCTCCGATAGCACTAAAGCCAATCGCCATAAAAAGACTAACTAATACCATTAAACCAATGCCTATAAAACCAATAATAGCCATAAATTTTGACCATTTAGCACTTTCCTGTAAAAATCCAACTGCAGCACTAGTCAGTTGATTTTCAAAATTTTCATTTTGTATTTGTTTTTCGTTTTCCATAATAAATTAATTTTCAAATTCTTTTAAAGTATTGGTAATGATAGCTACACAATCTAATAATTGTGCTTCTGTTATAATTAAAGGTGGTGCAAAACGAATAATATTACCATGCGTTGGTTTTGCCAATAATCCATTTTCAGCTAATTTCATACAGATATTCCAAGCCGTATCACTATCTTCGGTATCATTTACCACAATCGCGTTTAACAAACCTTTTCCGCGAACTAATGTTGCAATAGTGGAAGTTTGAATGTATTTGTGTAATTCTTCTCTAAATATTTTTCCTAATTTACGGGCATTTTGAGATAAATTTTCTTCTGAAACCACATCTAAAGCGGCCATAGCCACTACAGCCGCTACAGGGTTTCCTCCAAAGGTAGAGCCGTGTTGTCCAGGTTGTATTACATTCATTATTTCATTATTTGCCAAAACAGCCGAAACTGGATACGCCCCACCAGAAATTGCTTTTCCTAATATTAAAATATCAGGTTGCACATAGGTGCTTTGCTTTTCACAAGACTTTTCACAAGTGCAGTTTCCACAAACAGCTAACAACGAACCTGTTCTTGCGATACCCGTTTGTACTTCATCTGCAATAAATAATACATTATATTTAGTACATAATACTTTTGCTTTCGCTATATAATCTTCAGATGGTACATAAACGCCGGCCTCACCTTGAATTGGTTCGACTAAAAATCCTGCAATATTTGGCGAAGAAGCAATTGCTTTTTCTAAGGCATCAATATCATCATAAGGTATTTTTATAAATCCATCTGTAAAAGGTCCGAAATTTTTTCGTGCGTTTTCGTCATTTGAAAACGAAATTATAGTAGTGGTTCTTCCGTGAAAGTTATTTTCACACACAATAATTTGTGCTGCATTTTCGCTTATTTCCTTTTTTTCATACGCCCATTTTCTACAAATTTTTAGAGCCGTTTCTACTGCTTCAGCGCCTGTATTCATTGGCAAAACCTTATCAAAACCAAAATAATTGGTTACATATTTTTCATAAACGCCAAGTTTATCATTATAAAAAGCTCTTGAAGTTAAGGCAAGTGTTTGTGCTTGTTCCATCATTGCACCCACAATTTTTGGATGACAATGTCCTTGATTTACTGCAGAATAGGCAGATAAAAAATCGTAATATTTTTTTCCTTCTACATCCCAAACAAAAACGCCTTCTCCTTTATTTAATACAACTGGCAACGGATGATAATTGTGTGCGCCATATTGATTTTCTAATGCAATCATTTCAGCTGGGCTACTTTTTTCTATAATTGACATGATTTGTTTTTATTGATTGTCAAATCGCAATTCCTACTTATTGGAGAGAAATCATCCATATTCGTGTAAAATTACAAAATATAAATTCCAAATTCCAAAATATAAATTCCAAAATTTCAAATTCCAAATTCCAAAAAGAGAAATTAAGTTTGGAATTTGAGTTTTGGGTTTTGGGATTTGGGTTTTGAGTTTTGGGTTTTGAAATTTTGGAATTTCTAACCGTTATACATCTCAAATAATGTTGTAACCGTATTCCAATTTCTTATAGTGGCTACAACGTTTAATTTTTTTTCAATGTATTTCTGGTCTAAATTGGTTTTTCCGGGGCCAATAGCATATTTAATGTAAATTCTTGCAGTATCAATAGTCGCTTCGTCTGGTTTAAAATTACTTATTTTCAAATCATTTAAAGCTACAGCTGTCAATTCTTTTGAAATAAAAGCTACATATAATTTCTTGGTGTCACATGCTTTTTCTTTCAAAAAAGGATTGTTTTTATAACACAATTCTAAATCCGTTTTAGAAACCATAATAACAGGAACATCATAGCCAAATACTTTTGAAATTTCTTGTTTGATTTTAAATCCTAAACCTGCTGCATTCTCTTCTTCCGATTCCAAAAAAACATTACCCGATTGAATGTACGTTTCTACATTTTGAAACCCCATATTTTCTAGCATTTTTTTTAAGGCATCCATTTTAATCATGTTATGTCCTGATACGTTTATGCCTCGTAAAAGTGCCAAATATTTTGTCATTACTTTAAAATTTTGTTATAAAAGTAAAATAATTTATCTAATCCGCATAACTATTCTTATTTTTGCGTCATGGTAAAAAAGAGAACAGATAGAATCGTATTCGAAAACGTGCAAATCCTTGATGCCGGTGCAAAAGGTGTATCAGTGGCAAAAGCGCCAGATGGTAAAGTGATTTTTATTCCGAATGTAGT
>NZ_JBIPMS010000129.1:0-4578 GCF_044368995.1 Flavobacterium sp.
TACCAAAAGAAGTGGAAGAAAAGGTAGCTAAAATTGACACCATAAAATCTTGTGAAGTTGAAATTACTTTTGATCCGCCTTGGAGTAAAGATTTAATGAGCGAAGAAGCTAAATTAGAATTAGGAATGCTTTAAATCAGTTAGCAGTGTTCAGTTTTTAGTAGGCAGTTTTCTGAACACTAATTTCTGAACACTGAACACTACTAGTTATGAGTGAAATAGTAAATAAAGTTGCCAATAGTTCGTTATTAGTTTTCGATTTAGAAGATTATTATCCTGATAATCATGTGATAGCAGTTGATGTATCGCAATGGTTGTTTGGTGGTGTTATTTTGAAAGAAACCGAATTTAGAGCCCAATTGAAAAACACGGATTGGTCTGTTTACCAAGATAAATACGTGGCATTATATTGTTCAGAAGAAGCCATTTTACCCGCTTGGGCGTATGCTTTAGTTGCTGTTTATTTAGCGCCATTTGCTTTAAAAGTAATTCAAGGCTCTAAAGAGTTAGCAATTATAGATTGGTATCAAGACATTTTAAACAAATTAGATTATACAGATTATTTTGAAAAACCTGTTATTTTAAAAGGGTGTTCAAAAAAAGAAGTGCCTAATGAAGTGTACACTTTAGCCATTCAAAAATTAATGAAAGCAGCAAAAAGCATTATGTTTGGAGAAGCTTGTTCCGCAGTACCATTGTTTAAAAAGAAATAATTAGAAAATTAAAATTATTAAAAACCCAGTCAAGTAGCTATTTGACTGGGTTTTGATTTTATAATTTATGTAAGATTCTTTCAGAATGACAAACGTTGTGAGAAATTTTTAAAATTTGAATTTTTTGGAATTTGGAATTTCTATTTTGGAATTTAATCTAATTTTCTTCTTCCTCAATTACATCTTTATAATCCGGATATAAAAATTTATTGTAGGGGAAACGACTAATATGTATAGTTCTTACGGCTTCATATACTTTTTCTCTAAAGGCTTCAAAGTTTTCTTTTTCGGTAGCGGAAATGAATAAGGTATTATTTTCACCTAATTTACTCATCCAGGTATTTTTCCAATCTGCAAGTGAGAAATTTTTGGATGTTTTTTCAATAGATTCGTCACTTTCATCAATTTTCACATATTTGTAAGCGTCAATTTTATTAAAAACCATAATTGTTGGCTTGTCGGCGCTTTTAATATCTAATAAAATTTTATTTACAGCCGCAATATGATCTTCAAATTCAGGATGCGAAATATCAACCACGTGTAAAAGCAAATCGGCTTCTCTTACTTCATCAAGCGTACTTTTAAAAGAATCCACCAATTGGGTAGGTAATTTTCTAATAAAACCAACCGTATCAGAAAGAAGAAAGGGCAAATTTTTAATTACTGTTTTTCTCACCGTTGTGTCAAGCGTTGCAAAAAGTTTATTTTCTACAAATACTTCACTTTTTCCAACGGCATTCATTAAAGTAGATTTTCCCACATTGGTATATCCAACTAAAGCCACACGCACCATAGCGCCGCGATTGCCTCTTTGGGTAGACATTTGCTTGTCTATAATCTTAATTTTTTCTTTTAGTAACGAGATTCTGTCTCTTACAATTCGTCTATCGGTTTCAATTTCTGTTTCACCAGGTCCACGCATACCAATTCCACCTCGTTGCCGTTCTAAGTGTGTCCACATTCCGGTTAATCTAGGGAGTAAATATTGGCATTGTGCTAATTCTACTTGCGTTCTAGCATAAGATGTTTCAGCGCGTTGTGCAAAAATATCTAAGATTAAATTGGTTCTATCTAATACTTTACAATCTAATTCTTTAGTGATGTTTTTTTGTTGAGAAGGCGTTAATTCATCATCAAAAATCACCGAATTGATATCGTATTCTTTGATGTAAGTTTTAATTTCTTCAAGTTTTCCAGTACCTACAAACGTTTTCGGATGAGGTTTATCTGTTTTTTGCCAAAAACGTTTTACTACTTCACCACCAGCAGTAAATGTTAAAAATTCTAACTCATCTAAATATTCGTTAAGTTTTTCTTCGTTTTGGTTTTGAGTGATAAGTCCAACAATAGCAGTCCTTTCAAAGATATGTTTTTCAACTTCTAGCATATATTTTGTAAATATTCACAAAAATAGCCAATAATTTTGAATAAATAACATTGTTGTTTTTTAACGGGTTTTCATGTGTTATATCGAATAATTTTGTAATTCTGCATTATCTTATTACATTTGTTAATAGTAAACATTTCTTAATGCTTAAATAACTTAAACACAAAAATACTATAATGAAAAAACTACTTTTATTATTATTTATGTTTGCAGGATTCAGTGTTTTCGGACAATTATCCGAAAACTTTGAAGGTGCGACATTTCCACCAACTACTGGTATTGGTTGGACAACCTTTGAAACGGGAACAGGTACAGTACAAAGTTGGTCTGCAACCAACTTACCCGCTTTCACCTATGGTGGTGTTGGTCAGTCTGCATTAATTAACAAAGAAAATGTGGCTACAGGTCTAGCAATTGACTGGATGGTTACATCTGCAGTAACCGTTCCTGCAAATGCTCAGTTGCGATTTTATACCAAAACCATAACAACAGGAGTTCAAGGAAGTTTATTTGATATTAAAATTTCCACTACTTCACAAACTAACCCGGCAAGTTTTACCAACCTTATTTCATGGGACGAGGCATCTTTAACTGCTGTATCTAATGTTTATGAAGAGAAAGTTATTGATATACCAGCTACATATCCAGTAGGATCTACTATTTACATTGCCTTTGTAATGACAAACGACAACGGAGATAGATGGTTAATAGACAATGTAAACGTCGTACAAAAATGTAATGCCCCTATTGGCCCATTAGCTACAGCACTTGAAACTACAACCAGTGCACAATTAAGCTGGGGAAATCCTGGAGGAATTACTGCTTGGCAAGTTGAAGTAGTGCCATTTGCAGATCCTTTTACAGGTGTTGCAACGTATACAAACGTAACCACAAATCCATTTATTGCAACAGGCTTATTACCAAATACGCTGTACAAATTTCAGGTTCGTTCTGTATGTACAAGTGGTTTTGCTAGTGATTGGTTTGGCCCAAGAAGTTTTCAAACGGCATCTTTTGGAGATACGTGTGCTGGCCCAATTGTAGTTGGCACTTTGCCTTACCAAACAGTTGACAACACCGCCAATTATTTAGATTTATTTGATACCGCACAACCATTAACCTGTAGTGGTTCAGCTACCAATTATATGGCAGGTAACGATGTATTTTATTCCTATACAGCAACATTTACTGGTAATATTGCTATTTCTTTATCGCCTACCAATGTTAGTTCAAGCATACACGTATACAGTGCTTGTCCTGGAACAGCAGGAGCCACTTGTTTAGCGGGTTTTGCTAATGCTACATCTGGAATTAGAAACATTAATCCATTTCCAGTAGTTACGGGAACTACCTATTATATTATAATATCATCAAGTGCGGCACAACAAACTGTTGGCTACACCTTAACGATACAACAAGTTTTTTGTAACCAACCAACTGCTTTAGCCGCGACAAGTATTACTTCTACTTCTGCTAATTTAACTTGGGCAGCAGCATCAGGCATTACTTCATGGCAATATTCAGTTGGAGCAGCACCATATGGATTACCTACGGGCACTACATTTACTTCAACTACTTCTAACACTACAAATGCTTTTACAGGAATTCCTGGAATCGTTTATCAATATTATGTTAGAGCAGATTGTAATAATGGTAATTATAGTATTTGGACTGGTCCATTCACATTTACATTACCACAAGTGGCTACACCATTAAACTTTACAGATGGCTTAGAAACCTTAACAGGTTGGACATTAAATAATGGGACACAATCTAACAAATGGGCAGTGGGTTCAGCAGTGAATAATGGAGGAACAAAATCGCTATATATAACAGATACCAATGGCGCAACCAATACGTATAACAATACAGCTGCATCAATAGTTCAAGCGTATAAAGATTTTGTAATTCCAGCAGGCGCTACTCAATTGGATTTCACATTTGATTGGCGATCTGTAGGTGAAGTACAAGATTACATTCGAGTTTGGACAGTTCCTTCAACATTTAACCCTACAGCAGGAACACAAATTACACCTGTGGCGAATAGTAGAATAAAAATAGGCCCTGATTTCAATTCTATACCAAACTTTACTACGCAAAACTATACGTTAAACGCTACACCTTATGCGGGTGGAAATATGCGGGTGGTTTTTGAATGGAGAAATAATAATGCAGTTGGCAATCAACCACCAGCAGCAATTGATAATATAAAATTAGATTTGATAACTTGTCCAAAACCAGGCAATTTAACAATTTCAAATATTGGCTATAACTTAGCTCAAGTAAACTGGGCAAATGGCGCAACGGAAACCCAATGGGAAGTTTTAGTTGTACCAGCAGGTTCTGCAGCTCCAACGGCAGCTTCAGTTGGAGTAGTTACTTCTGGCAACCCTTTTTCTATCACTGGATTAACTTCAGTTACTTGTTATGATGTGTATGTAAGAGCAAAATGTTCTGTTACTTCTGTGAGTTTTTGGTC
>NZ_JBIPMS010000130.1:0-4554 GCF_044368995.1 Flavobacterium sp.
TTTGTAACATAGCCAAACAAGAAAAGCTTGAAAGCGTATTACTAACATTTTTTCCACATCCCCGATTAATCGTTTCTAACGATTCGGAAATAAAAATGTTAAATACAATGCCTGAAAAAGCAATTCTATTAGAACAAAAAGGCGTTCAAAACTTTATAATTCACCCATTTGATAAATTATTTTCTGAATTATCACCAAGAGAATTTGTGGAACAAATTTTAATAAAACAACTTAATATTCAGAAAATTATTATTGGATATGATCATAAGTTTGGAAAAAACAGAGCGGCAGGTATTAAGGATTTGATCGCTTTTGGTAAAGAATTTGATTTTGAAGTAGAAGAAATTCCTGCAAAACAAGTCGAGGAAGTTTCTGTAAGTTCTACAAAAATTAGAAATTCACTTTTAGAAGGAAAAATCTCTTTAGCAAATGAATACCTAGGTTACGCCTATATGTTATCTGGAAAGGTTGTAAAAGGTAATCAATTGGGAAGAACGATCGGTTTTCCAACCGCAAATATTCAAATATCAGAAAACTACAAATTAATCCCAAAAAATGGTGTCTATATAGTAAGTGCAATTATGAAAAACCAAACTGTTTTTGGTATGATGAATATAGGTATAAAACCAACTTTGAGTGATAATATTCCGACAATTGAAGTGCATTTATTTGATTTCTCAGAAGATATTTATGGTCAAAAAGTGCAAGTAAATGTTATTGAGCGACTTAGAGAGGAACAAAAATTCGAATCATTAGAAGCGCTTAAATCGCAATTAGAAATTGATAAAAAAAACACCATTCAATATTTTCAAAATTGAAAATTGGAAATCGTAAATAGTAAATTTTCTGGATCTTTTGCTTTTTTAAAACCACTTCTTCCTTATCTAAATTAATAAAAACTTAGCACATAAATTTTTTCTTCAAATGTAAATTAGTACTTTTGAAGTATTAATTTATGATTTTATGAGTGTTACCAAACATAATTGGACGAAAGAAGAAATAATTGCTATTTACAATAAACCATTAATGGATTTGTTGTTTGATGCCGCTTCAATTCACAGAGAACATCATGATCCTAATACGGTTCAAGTTTCCACACTTTTATCTATAAAAACAGGTGGTTGCCCTGAAGATTGTGGATATTGTCCGCAAGCTGCCAGATATCATACAGATATTGAAGGAAATGATTTAATGTCTGTTTCTCAAGTGAAAGCACAAGCGTTACGAGCTAAATCATCAGGTTCTTCTCGTGTTTGTATGGGTGCAGCTTGGCGAAACGTTAAAGATGGTCCAGAATTTGATCAAGTTTTAGAAATGGTTCGTACCATTAACAAATTAGATATGGAAGTGTGTTGTACTTTAGGTATGATTACCGAAAATCAAGCACATCGTTTGGCAGAAGCAGGTTTGTATGCTTACAATCACAATTTAGATTCCTCAGAAGAATATTATAAAGAAGTAATTTCAACTCGTGGCTTTGGAGACCGACTTGAAACTATTGAAAACGTTCGAAAAACAAACGTAACAGTTTGTAGCGGAGGAATTATTGGAATGGGCGAAAGTATCGCAGATAGAGCAGGAATGTTAGTAGCGCTTTCTACCCTTAATCCACAACCAGAATCGGTGCCTATTAATGCTTTAGTTGCTGTTGAAGGCACACCTTTAGAAGATGAAAAACCAGTTGAAATATGGGAAATGATTCGTATGGTAGCCACAACAAGAATTGTCATGCCTGAAACGCAAGTGAGATTATCTGCAGGAAGAACAAATATGAGTAGAGAAGGGCAAGCCATGTGTTTCTTTGCAGGGGCCAATTCTATTTTTGCGGGTGATAAATTACTTACTACACCAAATCCGGATGTGAATGAAGATATGAAAATGTTTGAAATGCTTGGATTAAATCCACAAAAACCTTTCATTAAAAAAATGCAACCAGAAACAGTAGAAGCTGAAAATTCAAAATTTGAAGCCTTGGGCGAAAAACCAAAATGGAGCCGACCGGAACATAAAATAGAGAGAAATTTAGAAGCTTCAGGAAAAAAGTAAGAGTTGTTTTCCATAGAAATATAAAATCCCATATCAGAAAAGATATGGGATTTTTTAGTTATAAAAAGGAAAAGAGCGACTATTTACCAACCAAATAAAATGAGAAAAAACTACTTTCTGTCACCCTTTGTCCAATTTATATAAATAATAATTCGTTATTAGTTTCTGTATTTTCCAAAATAACGTCTTCAATTATGTCTGCTATATTGCTAGTATAATTTACAGGAATAATTCTACTTGATAATACCCACATTTCAATTAAATTAAAATCAAGATTTTTAGATGTTAAAACGCCCATTTTTTTCAATGCAAAGGCATTACATTCCTGTTCAATTTGTTTTTTGATAGGGATAACAAATAATTTCTTTTTCAAGAATAACGTTTCTGCTGGTAATTCAAATCCAGCATTACATAAAACGCCTGCACTATTTGCTATTGATTTTAAAAATTCGTTTTCATCAATTGGAAATACGGTACAATTATTTGCTGTGTAGGATGAAGTGGCAGCTTTTGAAAATATAATCCAATTGGCAGTGGTTTTTTTCAACTCTTTAATTATTTTTAAATCTGAAAACGACGGCAAATACACAACATAATGTCCTGCATTTGAAGTTTTTAAGTCGCTTATTTTTTTTCTGATAACCGGTTTAAAAATTTGTTCATTATATTCTTCAAAGTGAAAACCATATTTTTTAACAACAGGTGCGTAGTTTTTAAAAATTTGCCAACTCAACCATTTAATTTTTTTAGGTTTTGGTGTTTCATTAAAAAATAAAGATGATTGATGTGATAATGCCACAATATTTCCTCCTTTAAATTTACAGGCCCAAGCTGATATTGGTTCGTAATCGTTAATAATTAAATCGTATTTATGTACGTTTAATTTTATAACTTGAAAGATAAATTTGGCGTAATTATTTTTAAATAACGTTTTCAAAAATGAAACACTTCCGTTGCTTCCATAAAATAATGAAATACCTTTAAAATCTAGAGCTACAGGAAAACCTAACTCAATTTGCGACTGACTACCACTAGTTAAAACGGTAACATCGCCATATTTTTCTAATATTGGAATAATTTCTTGAGCTCTAGCCAAATGACCATTTCCAGTTTTTTGCACGGCATATAATATTTTCATATTCTTTTAGTTAAATGAAACCACTTCTTTTATTAATTCATCAATATTTTTCAAAACCATCTCTTGGTGTTCCGACTCTAATTCTTCCTTAAAATCATTTTTGTCATAAGTGTATATTTCCCATTTTTTGTTGTGATATTCTAACGCGGTTAGGTTTTCAATCCAGTCGCCACTGTTTAAATACACACAATTCCCGTTTTTGCTCTCTACTTTTCTGATTTGAGGATGATGAATGTGTCCACAAACAACATAGTCAAATTCATTTTCTATTGCTAATTCTGTAGCAGCATTTTCAAAATCGCCAATAAATTTTAATGCTTTTTTTACGTTGTTTTTTATTTTTTTGGAAAACGAGTATTTCTCTTTCCCTAGTCGCGTCAAAATCCAATTAGATATAACGTTTAAACGAATTAAAAAATCATATCCAATTCCACCCAATTTAGCAATCCATTTTGAATGTTGTACGGAAGCATCAAATACATCGCCATGGAAAAACCAGGCTTTTTTACCATCAAGGGTCATTATTTTTTTATTGGTCAATTCAATATTTCCAAAAGAAGTGTCGGCAAATCGGCGTAAAAATTCATCATGATTTCCTAAAATATAAACTACTTCGGTCCCTTTTGAAGCCAAATCAATAATTTTTTTAATAACTTTTAAATGGTATTTTGGAAAATAACTTTTGCTAAATTGCCAAATATCAATAAAATCACCATTAATAATTAATGTTTTTGGAGCAACAGATTTTAAATAGGTAAAAAGTTCTTTTGCTTGACAGCCGTATGTGCCCAGGTGGGTATCGGAAATTACTACAACATCAACTATTCTTGCCATAATACGTCTTTGTATTGATTTAGCAAAGTAACAGATTGTTTGTTAAGGGAATGATAGCAGAAAATTAAGAAATCGGTATCAAAAAAATAACCTCAAAGTTTAAAGAATTAAAGTATTTTTACAAACTTTGGTTGCTTTTTACAGCGTTACAATTTGTAATGTTTCGCGGCTAATTTGTTTTAATAAAACGGTTTTGTCTTTTTCAATCACTTCTGCCGAAACAGCATCAAAATGGCGAATGGTGTACAATGAAACATTCTCATTGTAAGAAACTTTGAATTTTTTTGATAAAATGGTTTTCAAATCTTTAAAATTATCAAATGTGTCTTCAATACAAACGGAAAAACTAATAGCCGTATTTTGAATTAAACTCACTTTAATTTTATGCTTATGAAATAAAGCGAAAATTTCACTAATATTTTCTTCCATAATAAATGAAAAATCTATCGAGGAAAGTGAAACTAGAATTTGATTTTTCTTCACAATAAAACAAGATGTTTTAGGCTCTAAATCTAAACCAGTACCCACTTTTGTTC
>NZ_JBIPMS010000131.1:0-4535 GCF_044368995.1 Flavobacterium sp.
CGAATTAAAGAACTATTATCAAGGTATGTTCTTTTTTCATTCGCAAGTAATCCAACAAAATCCGCCTTTATATATTGAATTGGATAAAATTTATCGTCAAGATGACGAGGAATTTATCTCTATTTTAAACAACCTTCGAAACAACAAAATTACGAAAGAGAATATAGCTGTTTTAAATCAATATGTAAACCCAAATTTTAATATTAAAAACCATAACGGCTGTATTATTGTTACCACACACAACGCCAAAGCAGACGATATTAATAAAGAAGCTTTAGCAGAATTAAGAACCAAAACATTTTCTTATTTCCCCGAAATTGTAGAAGATTTTCCAGATAAAATTTATCCTATTGAACCAAAAATGGATTTGAAAGTTGGCGCTCAAGTAATGTTTATTAAAAACGACACCTCTTTTGAAAAAAATTATTTTAACGGAAAAATAGGCAAAATTACTTCATTAGCTGAAAAAGAAATTTTGGTTTATTTTGAAGAAGAAAACAAAACTGTTGAAGCAGATTTGTACACATGGGAAAACATAAAATATACGGTAAATCCCGACACAAAAGAGATTGAGGAAACGGTTGTAGGAACATTTAGTCATTATCCTTTAAAATTAGCTTGGGCAATTACGGTTCATAAGAGTCAAGGGTTAACTTTTGATAACGCCGCGTTAGATGTTTCACGTGTATTTGCGCCCGGACAAGCATACGTGGCTTTATCTCGACTTCGTTCGTTAAAAGGATTAATTTTACTTTCTCCTATACAAATAAACGGCATTTCTTCTGACTCAGAAGTTTTAAATTATGCCAACAATAAAGCGGATGAAATTGTTTTAGAAAAAGCGTTGGCATTAGAAACGAAATATTTTTTACGCCTAGAATTATGTAAAAGTTTCGATTTCAGACAATTGGCACAACAATGGCGCAATCATTTATTTTCGTATAATGACGAAGTAGCTAATTCATCAAAATCAAAATACCGAATTTGGGCACAACAAAACGAAAGTATTGTGGGCGCTTTATTAGATTCATCACATAAATTCAGCAATCAAATTCAGAAAATTTGTTATCAAGACGCTATTGATATTCCGTTTTTAGCAGCGCGATGCGACGCGGCTTATCAGTATTATTTTAAAACATTAGATTATCAGGTAACTGATTTGTTTTTAAAAATCGCAGAAGTTAGTAACCTTAAAAAATCTAAAACCTTTCACGATGAACTTTTGGAACTAGAAGAAATTCAAGTAAAAACGGTTTTGCAATTGAAAAAAGCGATGCTGTTGATTAAAAATTTAGTCAACGGAATTGAATTTAATAAAAACACCATGTCATCAGACGAAATGAAGTATTATAAAATTAATAAAATAGCTTCGTTATCTGAAAAATTCAAGGAAATTGACGGTTTTGTAGCTAAAGATCATTCGGACACATTTAGTAAGAAAACTAAAGTCAAAAATGCCAAATCAACAGAACCAAAAAAGGCAACTATAGAAATCACTTTAGATCTTTGGAAAGAAAATTTATCAATTGAGGAAATTGCTGCCAAGCGAAAGGTTACAGTTGGCACAATTTATTTACACTTTATCAAACTAATTCAAATGGAAGCCTTAACCATCTCTGATGTGATGTCTGATGAAAAAATTGCAACATTACAAGAGGTTTTTAAGGACTATAAAGGAGAAGGTTTGGGAGTTTTAAAAGAAAAATACGGCGACGCTTTCTCTTGGGAAGAACTGCGTTTGTTTAATGTAAGCTTGAAGAATTAAGCATACAGTTTCACCACACAGTTTGTCACCCTGAAAGGGTCTCACACAACATAAATACTTTTAACTGCCAAAATCAATGATCGAATTTACAGAAGGAATTTATAATTTTTACGTTTATATTCTTACAAATAAAGCAAAAACAGTACTTTATACAGGAATGACCAATAATCTTAAAAGAAGATTACAAGAACACAAAGAAAAACTAAATCCAAACAGCTTTACTGCAAAATATAATTTAACATACCTACTTTATTATGAACATTATGGTTGGGTTCAACAAGCAATTGAAAGAGAGAAAGAAATTAAATTAATGAAACGAGATCGTAAACTTGAACTCATTAAAAATTTCAATTCAAATTTAGATTTTTTAAACGATACGATTTGATTGGGGTTGAGATGCTTTCAGCATGACAAACTGTGCGTAAATAGATATGTGTAAAAATTTAAAACGTTTCTCACCCTGTAAGGCTCTCGCTCAAGGTTATTCAATTCAACAAAAAAGAGATGCTTTCAGCATGACAAAGTGTGCGGAAATTGTACGGCAAATAAAACACACCACACAGTTTGTCACCCTGAAAGGGTCTCATACAATGTTATTCAATTCAACAAAAAAGAGATGCTTTCAGCATGACAAAGTGTGCGTGTAAGTTACAGCCAATACACGCCCAACAAAGCTGGAATTAAATAAATAACAATCGTTCTAGCGCCGTCATAATCTTTCGCAACTCTTTGTCCAAAAAGCAATATCAAAAGTGTTACACAGGAAACCATACAAGCATAATCGCCCACAATGGTTTTACCGGTCATGATGTTCTCAGCAATTCCCATAATTGACAATACACCTGCTACAATTTCTAAAGCCAAAACCGTTAACAAAGCCACAGGCACTTGGTTTTTTAAAAAAGTTTGAGAAAAATGTCCTTTTAACCAACTTACATTTCCGTTCCAATCGGTTATTTTATCATATCCTGATTGTAAAAAAGTAATCGCTAAAAAAGCTAGTAATAGTAGTGCAAATTCATTCATAGTTTTTGTTTTTAATTCTTGTTTTTAGACTTCTTTTTGATGTAACAATCTTGTTAATTTGATCGATAAATCGGTTAAAATAATATTGCTATTTCCGTTTCTTTCAATGTGATAAATAGCGTCTTCCAGTTCTTTAAAAATAGACATAATATTATTTCCGTGAACAAAAGGGGCAAATTTTCCCAGGTTAAAATTCTCAAAATTAGGCTCTAAATACACCAAATCAGTAGTTTGATAATTCAACAACAACGCTTGTCTAAAAAACTGAATACAAAATTGCAAAAAGTTCTTTTGTGTTTCTCTGCCTTCTTTAGAAATAGCGCTACTCCAAGAAATTAAATCGGTAATTACGCTTGCATTTCCCTTTGCTTTAAATGCTGCGCGAACCCAGTTGATAAACCATTCTTCAAATACAGAATCCTCCCCATCTTGGTGTAATAAATGTAAAGCTTTGTTGTAATTACCTTCACACTGATGTGCTATTTTTTTTGCCAAATTTGCCTCAACTTGATGACTGGAAATTAACTTATCTGTAATAATTTGTTCCGGTAAAGCTAAAAAATCCACCACTTGACAACGCGAAATAATCGTTTGTAATAAATCGTCAATACTTTCAGAAATTAAAATAAAAACCGTTTTTTCAGGTGGTTCTTCTAATAACTTCAATAATTTATTTGCCGCATCTGTTCTCATTTTATCAGCCATCCAAATAATCATCACCTTGTAACCACCTTCGTAGGCTTTTAATGATAAATTTTTATTAATTGCAGCCGATTCTTTAACACTAATAATGCCTTGTTTTTTAGGAATTTCTAATTTTTTATACCAGTCAAATAAACTTCCGTATGGGTTTTCTTTAACAAAACCGCGCCATTGCTCTAAAAAATTTGTACTTACTACGTTATCGCCTTTTACATCATCTGTAGTTGTAATTGGATACACAAAATGCATATCGGGATGCGAATAATGGTCAAATTTTAAGTTGCATGCAGCATTTCCTGTGTTGTTTTCCCCGCCGGTATTGTTACATAAAATGTACTGCGCATAGGCAATAGCCATGGGCAACGTTCCCGAGCCCTCAGGGCCAATAAACAATTGTGCATGCGGCACCCTTCCTGCGTTGGCGGTAGTAATTAAAAATTTTTTAATATGGTCTTGACCAAGGATGTCTTTAAATAGCATGTAGCAAATATAAGTGATTTTTATCTTGGTTTAAAATCAAAATTTTATATTTGCAAATATCATAAAGACACAACATCAAACTAAAAACAACAAATCACAAACCTATGAAAACTATTTTCGACATCAATTTTAACAACAAAAAAGCTTTAATCCGTGTAGATTTTAATGTGCCTTTAGATGAAAATTTTAAAGTAACAGACGCCAACCGAATTGAAGCCGCTAAACCAACTATTGATAAGATTTTAAACGATGGCGGTTCGGTAATTTTAATGTCGCATTTAGGAAGACCAAAGGGTAAAGAAGAAAAATATTCACTTAGTCATATTATATATAAAATTGAAGAAGTTTTAGGAAAAAAAGTAAAATTTGCTGCAGATTGTAAGGGTGAAATTGCCAAAGAAGCCGCTGCAAATCTTCAAAACGGCGAAATATTAGTATTGGAAAATTTACGTTTTTATGCCGAAGAAGAAGCTGGAGATACAGGTTTTTCTAAAGAATTAGCAAGTTTGGGTGATGTGTATGTAAACGATGCCTTCGGAACAGCACACAGAGCACACGCTTC
>NZ_JBIPMS010000004.1:0-45034 GCF_044368995.1 Flavobacterium sp.
TACTGGTAAAGTCGATTTTTCAACAACAATTTTATCAGTTTTAGCTACTCGTGCAATTTGTCTGGCACATAATTCGATATATTTTAAATCTGCTGCCATTCCCTTTCCTACGCCATAAGTTTTTGTAGGTGTATTTACAGAAATAAAAATTAAATCCGCTTCGTCTATTGCTTGGTCTACTTCAGTTGTAAAGAACAAATTTCTCCCTCTAGCTTCTTTTACAACAACATCTAATCCAGGCTCATAAATGGGTAATAAACTCAAATCTTGATTGTTCCAAGCATTTATTCTGTCTTGATTTAAATCAACAACAGTCACTTTTATATGTGGACATTTTTGAGCAATAACGGCCATTGTTGGCCCTCCAACATATCCTGCACCAATACAACAAATATTTTTTATCATCTTTTTAATTTTCTTTAACTTTAATATTTTTTTATCTGAGAAATCTTAAATAGATTTCATAGAAGATTCAAAAGGAATTCTTTGTAATAAACTTCTTCCTAATGTAACTTCATCTGCATATTCCAATTCGTCACCAACAGAAATTCCTCTGGCAATTGTAGACACATTTATTGTGTATGCTTTTATTTGCTTAAAGATATAAAAATTTGTGGTATCGCCTTCCATAGTAGAACTCAATGCAAAAATTATTTCGGAAACTTTCTCTTGTTTGACTTTTTCCACTAAAGAATTAATATTTAATTGACTAGGAGATATACCTTCAATAGGAGATATTTTACCTCCTAAAACATGATAAATTCCTTTATACATTCTAGTATTTTCAATAGCCATAACATCCCTTACGTCTTCAACTACACAAATTATAGTGTGGTCTCTAGATGGATTATTGCATATTTCACAAATTGCAAAATCAGAAATATTGTGACAATTTTGACAATATATAATTTCATTTCGCATTTTAGTAAGCGCAGCTGTCAATAATTGCGTTTGAGTTGCAGGTTGTTTTAGCAAGTGCAACACCAATCGCATAGCTGTTCTTTTACCAATACCAGGTAACATTGCTACTTCATTAACTGCATTTTCCAATAATTTTGACGAGAATTCCATTTTGCAAATATATTAAAAAGAAAAAACCTATCTACATAAATGTAAATAGGTTTTTCAAGATTTTATTTTGTGCTAATTTTAATAAATATGCTACGAATATGCATTATTCTGTTATTTTTGTAAAAAAAACTTATGCAACCAATTACAATTTTACTATTTTTTGTTTCGTATTTTATTGTTTTATTTGGAATTTCCTTTTTTATGAACAAAAAATCAGGTAGTAGTAACGATACTTTTTTTAAGGCAAACAGTAAATCGCCTTGGTACTTGGTGGCTTTTGGAATGATTGGAACGGCGCTTTCAGGTGTTACTTTTATTTCAGTGCCTGGTGCAGTAGCAGCCAATCAGTTTGCTTATTTTCAATTTATTTTAGGGAATGCAATTGGATTTATTATAGTAGCCACCGTATTATTACCTTTGTATTATAAACTAAATTTAACCTCAATTTACACATATATTGAACAACGATTGGGCTATTTTAGTTATAAAACAGCTTCTTTTATTTTCCTATTAAGTAGAACAATCGGTTCGGCTTTTAGATTGTATTTAGTTGTTTTAGTATTACAAAATTTTGTTTTTAACACTTATGGGATACCATTTTGGGCAACAGTTTTGATTAGTTTAGGACTAATTTTTGCCTACACCTATAAAGGCGGATTAAAAACGATTATTATTACTGATACGCTTCAAACGGTATTTTTAGTAAGTTCTGTTTTTTTTACTATTTATTTTGTTTGCGATAGTTTAAATCTTGGATTTAGTGAAGCTATTACAGAAATTGAAACTTCGAAATATTCTAAAATTTTCTTTTTTGAAGATTTTATAGGTTCAGGGCAACATTTTGTAAAACAAATTTTAGGGGGTATTTTTGTAACTATAGCTATGGTGGGATTAGATCAGGACTTAATGCAGAAAAATTTAAGCTGTAAAAATATTAAAGAAGCACAAAAAAATATGTTTACGTTTACGGGAATTTTTGTAATTATCAATTTATTTTTCTTGAGTGTTGGGGCTTTATTGTATTTATTTGCAGCTAAAAATAATATTCCAGTTCCAACTTTAAATGGCGCTGTTAGAACCGATTTATTATTTCCTGAAATAGCATTCAATCATTTTGCTTTAGTGCCAGCAGTTGTATTTTTATTAGGCTTAACCGCTGCTACTTTTGCTACGACAGATTCTGCATTAACTGCGTTAACGACTTCATTTTGTATTGATTTTTTAGGAATGGAGAAAAAAGAAGAAACAAAAAATACAGTAAAAACAAGGCATTTAGTTCATATAGGATTTTCATTAGCCATATTTTTGGTGATTTTAATTTTTAATTCGTTAACCAATCAATCGGTAGTAAAGCTAATATTTAAAGTCGCGTCTTACACATACGGACCGCTTTTAGGTTTATTTGCTTTTGGAATTTTAGTCAAAAATCGTTCCGTAAAAGATAAATTGGTGCCATTTATTTGTTTGTTATCTCCTGCGATTACATATTTGATTAGTCTGAATTCTGGGATTGATGTGGAGGCTCCAAAGTTAATTCCGTATGCATTTGCTGAAGAATTAATTATAGTAAATGGTTTGATTACTTTTATTGGATTGTACTTAATAAGTAAAAAGGGTATAATTAATACTGATTTGTAGCTAATAAAACCAACGTGCAAGCTACTTCAAATTGAATGTTATTTTGTTTTAATATTTCGTAAAATGCAGGATTTTCTGTTCCTGGATTAAATAGTACACGTCTTGGGTTTAATGAAATAATATAGTCGTAATATTCTTCTTGATTTTTAGGATTTAAATATAACGTAACGGTATCGATTCCTGTAAAAGGAAATTTAGCAGTTTCAATTTTCACATCTAAAGCCATGCCTTCTTTAGTTCCGATAGCCACTACTTGATGTGATTTATTAATTAAACTTTGAATGGCTTTATAAGCATATCGCTCTTTATTTGTTGTTGCCCCTATAACTAACGTTTTCATTTTTTCGGTTTTAGTTGTACCAATTTACAAAATGTTTTTTAATTTACATTTAAATAATTGTATTATAAATTCTATCTTTGAATAACAAGATACATTTGCAAAAAAACTATGGACATTTTTATTTATTTATTCGCCGCCTTGTTTTCTGTTTTAAATCCGATTGGAACTGTGCCTATTTTTGTAGGATTAACGCAAGGATATTCGGCATCTGAACGATCTAGAACCTCATTAATCACTTCAATTAATGTATTTGTAATTTTACTTATCTCATTTTTTGTTGGACAATATGTACTGTCTTTTTTCGGGATTACCATTACTGCGTTACGAATTGCTGGTGGAATTATAATTGCTAGTTCAGGGTTTTCATTATTAAATGGAAATTTTAGCAAGAATAAAGGAATTAATAAAAAGGTACAAAAAGAAGTAGAAACTCGCCAACATATTGCACTTACTCCTTTAGCAATGCCTATGTTAGCTGGTCCTGGATCTATTTCTTTATTAATTGCATATTATCAAGAATTAACAGAGACAAACACATCCATTACCTCATCGGAAATACTATTTTCTTGTTTTGCCATTTTTGCTGTGGCCGTTTTAATTTATTTTGTATTACGAAGTGCCCATTATCTAGCAAAAATTTTAGGTTCAGCAGGAATTGTAGCTATATCTAGAATTATAGGTTTTTTAACCATTGCAATCGGAATTCAATATATTATTAGTGCTGTTTTAAGTATTATTAGAGGAATTTAAATTTAGAAATTCCAAAAATAAAAATTCCAAAAACTAAAATTCCAAATAACAAATAACAAATTCCAAATTAGTATTGTTGGAATTTGTTATTTTTGTTTTTGGAATTTCTAAATTTATTCCATTTTCGGTAAAAAAACCTCAGCCATCATACAACGGGCGCTACCTCCACCGCAAGCTTCAATAATATCTAAACTTGCGTGTAAAATTTCACAATGTTTTTCAATTTTATCAATTTGAATTTTTGTTAAACTTTGATAAGCTGAATTGCTCATTACTAAATAACGTTTATCACTAGCACCTCGAACCTGTAACATATTTCCAGCAAAATTATTGACTTGGTCTTCTGTGATTAAAATAATTTCTTTGCCATCTGATTTTAAATTTTCTAAAACCATTTTGCGTTCTTTTTTATCATCAATACAATCGGCACAAATTACTGCAAACGTTTCAGAAATACACATCATAACATTAGTATGATAAATGGCTTTTCTTTCTCCTTTTACGGTTTGGAAAGCTTCAAAAATAATAGGTGACATATCAAAATCTTCACAAAATTCGATAAATAATTCTTCGTCAGCTCTTGGCGATAGTGCGCAATAGGCTTTATTAAATTCTCTATCTAAAATTAAACTTCCTGTGCCTTCTAAATACACACTATCTTCTTCTGCAGAAGTATAATCCATAATTTCAGTTATCTCAAACCCTTTATCTTCTAAAACATCTAAAACATCTTCTCTTCGCTCTAATCTTCTATTCTCAGCAAACATTGGATATAAAGCAACATCACCTGTTTCATGAAAAGAAATCCAGTTATTTGGAAAAATACTATCTGGCGTGTCAGGTTCTTTTTTGTCTTGAATTACAATTACTTGTACACCAACACTTTTTAATTTTTCAACAAAGGCATCAAATTCTTGCACTGCTTTAAAATTTACTGTTTCTGGGGTTAAATCATCTAGTATTTTTTGATAATAATTATTTACAGCCGTTTGTTCGTTCATACGAAACGCCACGGGACGAATCATTAATATGGTATTGGTAGTTTGTTTCATAATTTGTTTGTTGTGAGTTTTTAGTCTCTAATTAATGGTAAAGTGGAACAACGTAAAAGGCCTTCTTGTTTTGAAATTTCAGCATAAGGAATTTCTTCTACTGTAAAACCGTTTTTGCGTAACCAAGTATTTAATCTTGTGAAATTTTTCTCAGATACGATTACATCTTGTGCAATAGAAAAAATATTTGAGTTCATATGATACATTTCTTCTCTTTCTATATGAAACAAATTGTCTTTACCGAACAAATTTACTAAAAATACATAATCCGCTTCTTCGCGGAAACCACTCTTATATATGATGCCTTTGTTTGTGCCAATTGGCTGAAAACAACAATCTAAATGTAAAGCATTATCTCGTGGTTCAATTTTAGATTTTACCAAATCAAAAGCTTTCACAATTTTATTAGGAAATAATTTTTGAATGTATTCGACACCTTTTATATTTGTTCTTGCAGTAATATAATTTTTATAATCTGAACCTTTATAAGTCCCAATAAAAATATAATCATTCCAAAGCATCACATCTCCACCTTCTATATGAACCTCAGCTGGTGGGCGAACTACTTTGCTGGTATCAATTTTATCAATTATGTATTGAATAGCCTCTAATTCTCGTTCTCTTTCAGGTAAAATATTAGCTTTAATAAAAATGTCATCAATTACAAAACCAATATCTCTTGAAAAAATTTGGTTATAATTTTCAATAATTTCAGGACGATAAACATGTACATCATACTTTTGAAAAACAGCATTAAAAGCTTCTATTTCAGCAACCATATCCGCTTCAATTGGATAAGTTCCTGCTTTAATATGTTCTAATGATTTTGGATCATAGGCTTCTTCAATTGTAGGTGTCGGTCCATTACTAATAGCAGTTCCAAGTACTACCGCTCGTAATCGTGAGGTTTCGTTATTTACATGTAATGATAACATAAAACTGTTTTTTACAAATATAGAAAATTGATAACGATTGAGAAAGTGAGAACCATGTTTTATTATAAAAGTTTGAGAACAAATTAAAAACAATTTTATAATTTGTTAAAATAATATTTTGTGTATTGATTTCCAATTACTTATCTTTGGAAAAACTTAAAACTAAATCATTATGGGATTATTAAATTTTTTTAGCTCATTATTTGGAAAAGCTAAACAAACTGCAGAAAATAGTAGTGTAAAAAAATCAGTAATTGCATCGCCAGTAATGGAAAAAGCAGCTGAAAAATTAGAAGAAAAGCCAATAGTTAAAAAAGTCCCTGTTAAAAAAGCTGCCGTTAAAAAAGCACCTGTAAAAAAAGTAGCAGCGAAAGATAAAGTTGAAAAACCAGCAAAGAAAACTACAAAAAAAGCTGCACCAAAAAAAGCTGCAGTTAAAAAAACTCCTGCAAAAAAAGCAACAGAAACAAAGAAAATTACACCGAAAAAAGCGTAAGCTTTTAACATAAAAAAGCTTCAAAAATTCTGAAGCTTTTTTTTATGTTAAATTTTACGGTGATTTTAATAGTATCATCAATATGAAATTACTTCAACTTCCGCATTAGGTTGGAATAAGAATAATCTTCCTGAGCTTACTTCTAAACATTCATATCGTTTCACTCGCAAAGCTATTTTTTTAAAAACTTTTCCGTTTTTGATTCGAAATGTACTTCCGTTTGGAATTTCAAAGATATAATTGTGTTCTGTATTTCTTTCATCAAATTGTTTTAAAGCCAAAGACAAGGTAGCATCTGTGTCTGAACTTGCTTTTGGATTTCTAAAATGTCTTGCCATCAAAGGCAATATTTGATTAGGAAAAATTTCTGGACGAATAAACGGAATCATTAAATGCTGAAACGTAATTTTCCATTCTGTTCCATGAGGTAAAATGTTTCTACCATATTTTTCAAAAGCAACCAAATGAGCGATTTCATGAATTAAAGTCATTAAAAATCGGTACTTATTCAAATTGGCATTGACAGTAATTTGATGAAAACCATCAGGATGTCTTCGATAATCACCATGGCGGGTATTTCGTTCGTTTACAATTTTCAAGTGCACATGATTTTGCTTAATCAGTTCGAAAACAGGTTCTAAAGCGTGTTCTGGTAAATATTTTTGTAAAACGTTCAATTGAAAACTTTTTTATGGAGTAGATGAGGAAACCTGCAATACTTTTCCGTTATAAAATTTGTTTCCGGTTAAGGCGAAGTTATATATATAATCTGCCATTTCTTTTGCTGAAAGTGGCGCTTCGTATCCTGGAAAAGCTTCTTTAAGCATTTCTGTATTCACTGCGCCTAATGCTAATACATTAAATGAAATACCACTTTCTTTGTATTCTTCAGCTAATAATTCTGAAAGCGTAATTACTGCTCCTTTACTGGAACTGTATGCTGAAAGTCCAGCGAATTTAACACTTCCTTGAATGCCACCCATAGAACTTATAGTAACAACGTGGCTTCCATTTTCCATAAATGGTATACAAATTTTGGTGAGCTCTGCAACAGCGAAAACATTTACTTTATAAATATTTTGAAATTCTTGGGTAGTAATTTCTGTAAAATTTTTGTGCAATAAACTTCCAGCATTATGAATTAGAACATCCACGTTTTTCCACGTTTTTGATAGAAAATCACTAACTTGTTGCAACTGATTTTCATCTGAAATATCTATTGCTAAACATGTAATGTTTTCGTGATCGATTAGGTTTTGTGGTGTTTTCCTAGAAATAGCTAAAACATAATGACCCGCATTAGCAAACTGCAAAGCCATTTCATAGCCAATTCCACTGGAGGTTCCTGTAATTATAATATTTTTCAAAATAGTATTAGTTTTATGTAAATATAAAAAAAAATCCCGAAAAATAATTTTTCAGGATTTCATTATTATAAAAATATTATTTTTAAGCTAACATCGTAACTGGATTTTCCATAAACGCTTTAAATGTTTGTAAAAACTGTGCTCCAGTAGCTCCATCAACCGTTCTGTGGTCGCAAGCTAATGTTACTATCATGGTGTTACCAACCACAATTTGCCCTTTTTTAACAACTGGTTTTTCAATAATAGCACCAACAGATAAAATAGCTGAGTTGGGTTGATTAATAATTGAAGTAAATGATTGAATACCAAACATTCCTAAGTTAGAAATTGTAAAAGTACTTCCTTCCATTTCAGCTGGTTGGATTTTCTTTGATTTTGCTTTTCCTGCTAAATCTTTTACAGCAACACCAATTTGAGTTAAACTCATTTGATCTGTAAATTTCAATACTGGAACCATTAAACCGTCTTCAACAGCAACAGCTACGCCAATATTAACATGATGATTGATTACCATCGCGTCTTCTCTCCATTGAGAATTTACTTGAGGGTGTTTTTTTAGTGCCATAGCAGATGCCTTAATAACCATATCGTTAAAAGACACTTTAGTTTCTGGTAAGCTATTAATTGTATTCCTTGAAGCAATCGCATTATCCATATCTAACTCAATTGTTAAATAATAATGTGGTGCTGTAAATTTAGATTCTGCTAAACGTCTAGCAATGGTTTTACGCATTTGAGAGTTTTTAATTTCTTCTTGGAACATTTCTCCTGCAGGAACGAAAGGTTTCACGGTAGAAACTACTGCATTAGTAGCATCTGAATAAGCGTGAACTGGAGTACTAGCAGTTGATGGAGTAAAGTTTTCAACATCTGATTTTGTAATTCTTCCGTTTTCGCCCGAACCTTTAATCTGTGATAGATTTATACCTTTATCCTGCGCCATTTTTTTAGCTAAAGGCGATGCAAAAATTCTATCATTAGTATTTGGTATTGAATGTTGGAGATTTTGTGTTGGGTTTGAATCTTGTTTAACAACTTCCTCTTTTGGAGTTTCAGCTGTTCTACCAATTGCAAAATTTGCAGCAATTCCTGAAACATCGGTTCCAGCTGGTCCTAAAATGGCTAAGATTGTATCTACTGGAGCTGTATCGCCTTCTTCTACACCAATATATAATAAGGTACCCGCGTTGAAAGATTCGAATTCCATAGTAGCTTTATCAGTTTCGATTTCAGCTAAGATATCACCTATTTTAATAGCTTCTCCTACTTTTTTCAACCATGTTGCCACAGTACCAGTTGTCATGGTATCTGATAATCGAGGCATAGTTACTACTTTTACACCAGCTGGAATTTCAGATGATGTTGTGGCAGTTTTAGTTTCAGTTTTAACGTCTTCTAATGTAGATACTTGTTTTTCTGGAACACCTGAAGTTAACAAAGCAGAAAAGTCTTCTCCTTGTTTTCCTACAATTGCTAATAAAGAATCTACTGGAGCTGATTCTCCTTCATGAATACCTATGTGTAATAACACACCGTCATAAAAAGATTCGAATTCCATTGTGGCTTTATCGGTTTCTATTTCCGCTAAAATTTCACCAGTTTTTATTGTGTCACCCACTTTTTTCAACCAAGTAGCTACCACTCCTTCTGTCATGGTATCACTCAAACGGGGCATTGTAATTATTGTTGCCATAATTTATAGTCTGTGAGGAATAAATGGATAATTTTCTTGTTCGTAAACCACATCATATAATTGCTGTGCTTCTGGGAAAGGAGATTCTTCAGCGAATTTTTCGCATTCTGCTACTAAATCATTTACTCTTTGGTCTATCGTTTCAATTTCTGCTTCTGTCGCGTACTTTTTCTCTTTAATAATATCTAAAACTTGAGTAATTGGATCAATTTTTCTGTATTCTTCAACTTCGTCTTTGGTTCTATAATGTTGCGCATCAGACATAGAATGACCTCTATATCTGTATGTTTTCATTTCTAAGAAAGTTGGTCCCTCTCCTCTTCTAGCACGTTCCATAGCTTCATGCATGGCTTCAGCCACTTTAACAGGATTCATAGCATCAACTGGTCCGCAAGGCATTTCGTATCCTAAACCTAATTTCCAAATATCTGTATGATTGGCTGTTCTTTCTACTGAAGTACCCATTGCATAACCATTGTTTTCACAAATAAAAACAACTGGTAATTTCCATAACATAGCCATATTAAATGCTTCATGTAAAGACCCTTGACGTGCTGCTCCATCTCCAAAATAGGTTAATGTAACGCCACCTGTTTCAAAATATTTATCAGCAAAAGCCATACCTGCTCCAACAGGAATTTGAGCGCCAACTATACCATGTCCTCCATAAAATCCATGTTTTTTAGAGAAAATATGCATAGAACCACCCATACCTTTAGAGGTTCCGGTAACTTTACCTAATAATTCTGCCATTACTGCTTTTGGATCAACGCCCATACCAATTGGCTGCACATGATTTCTATAAGCAGTTATCATTTTATCTTTTCCACCTAATTCCATAGCGTGTAATGCACCTGCTAAAACGGCTTCTTGTCCGTTATATAAATGAAGAAATCCTCTTACTTTTTGTTGTATATACAAGGCAGCTAATTTGTCTTCAAACTTTCTCCAAAACTGCATGTCTTCATACCATTTTAGATATACTTCTTTTGTAATTGGTTTCATATGTAACTATTTATTTTTTTTACGAACTACAAAAATACTACAACGTATTTTATTCTAAAAATTTATTACTGTTTAAATTAAGAAAATAATCAATTTATTTTACTTTTTACGAACGAAAACGTTATAGATTACCTTTATCAAACATAAAAGGTAATAAATTTTTTAGAGAATCGGACTTATGTATTGGTCCTTTTGATCCCATAAAATAGACTTCGATTGGTAAATCTTGTTTCACTTCATATTCAGAAATAGATTGACGACAAGAACCGCAAGGTGGTATCGGTGTTGTTGCCTCTCGGTCTGATGGTGCTGCCGAAATAAACATTTTTGTAATTTTATTTTCAGGATAATTTGCTCCTGCATAAAAAATAACCACTCGCTCTGCGCACAAACCTGATGGATAAGCAGCGTTTTCTTGGTTTGAACCTTGTAATACTATACCATTATCTAAAACAATTGCAGCACCTACTAAAAATTTAGAGTACGGCGCATAGGCTTTTTTTCTAATTTCTATAGCTTGATTCATGTATTCTTTTTCAGAATTAGACAATTCTTCAAAAGATTCGAAAACAGTTAATTTTGTTTCTAAAAGTAGTTCTTTCATAAGTAGTTCTTTAAAATTTTTACTTTTTTTGGAAAAAAAATCCAAATTCAAAAAAGATTGAATTTGGATTTAAATTAATTAAATTTTGTATTAATTATCATCGTATTCGTCTCCAAAATTAAATGATAAAGAAAATCGTAAGGTATTTTCAAGTGGGTTTCTAACTTTTGATGCTGAAAACAAATAAGATACGTCTATTTTAACAATATTATATTTAAACCCTGCTCCTAATGTTAAATATTTTCTAGCACCTTTTTCAACGCTTTCACTAAAGTAACCCGTTCTTAGAGCAAAAGAATCTTGATACCAATATTCAGCACCTAACGCCCATGTAAATTCTTTTAATTCTTCGGAAAAACCATCTGGTGCATCTCCAAAAGATTGAAATATACCACTAGTCCAACTTATTTTTCTATAATTTTGATTGTTAATTGATTTATCAGTGGCATCTATAACGCCATCATTATTTAAATCTGTAACCGTTTGAGGTGTTGGCACTAATAATTTTGTAGTTTCACCAATCAAGCTTACTTTATTATAATCATCTAAAATAAAATCAAAACTTCCTCCCAATCGCATATTCGCTGGAATAAAATTTTCATTTAATAAATCATTATCATATGATAATTTTGGCCCTAAATTTTGAAAATTAAAACCTGCTCTCCATCTTCCATTAAAATTATCATACACTTCTTCTTCAGACTGATAAATACCTGAAACATCCACCGCAAATGAAGTAGCTGGTCTAGCATCAGTTGTAGCATTGGCTATTTTTAGGTTGGAACGAATATAACGACCCGAAACTCCCATAGCAAATTCAGGACTAAGTTTTAACGAATAAGAACCGTCTAGAGCGAACTCGTTTGGACTTGTAATTACTGGAACTTCATTTGGGTCACCAGTTTCTCTTAATTCAATATCTCCAAAACCAAAATAACGTAAACTTCCTGAAAAAGCCATACGGTCATTAAACCTATTAAAATAAGTTATTTGCCCTAAAGAAATATCATTTGCTATACTGGTTAAATAAGGTGTATAACTCATTGAAAACCCTTGCTTTTGTTTTGAAAAAGCATATTTTGATGGGTTATATTGCTGCGAATAAGCATCTGCAGAAGTTGCTACACCCATATCTGCCAGACCAGCAGAACGAGCATCAGCAGCAATTAATAAAAAAGGAACTGCTGTTGTAATTACTCTTTCTTGCCCGAAGGTATATTGCGTAACTACTAAAATTGTTAAAAGTTTTATTAGATTCTTCATCTGTTTGATTTGATTACTATTTATTTATTTCAGATGTAATTTTATATCAATATGCTTATTTTATAGTTAATTTACAAATATACATTTTTTTTATAGGATTACAAGTTTTTCTATTTTTTCTGTTTTTTTACCCGTTATAGTTGATTTTACAGTTACCTTATATACATATACGCCTTTTCCTATTTTATCTCCAAAATTATCTTTTCCATCCCATTTTATATCTCTGGAAGTAAACCCCTCGTTTACAACGGTTTGATTAATCGTTTTTACCAATTTACCTGTTATAGTTAAAATCTGAACTTGTACTTCTAAAGGTTCAAATGGCCTGTTGTGACTAAACCAAAATTCGGTATAACTTACAAATGGATTTGGATAATTTAAAACATGTTCTAATTGTAAATCACCGTCGCCAATAACCACAAACTGAATTTCAGCGGTAATTAAATTATTATACACATCCCAAGCTTTAAACAAAATAGTATGCAAACCGGGTGCTAAATCCCTAAACGGGTAGGTAACTTTTCCTTTCTTATAGTTATCCGTTTCTGTTTCGTAGTAATCATTTAAATTATATGGACTGTTTTCATCATTATCCAAAATAGCCACAATATCATGCCCAATTCCGCTTGCTGTGTTTATTCCGTTTTCGTCTTCAAGAAAAGCTAAAAAAATTGGTGATTCATTTGTAATCCCTCCACTCACAAAATTTGTGTCGTTCATGAATAATTTTAACTTTGGCGGTGTGGTATCAGATGGGGCTAACGTATTTACGCCTCCTACTTTAATTTGCGTATTATGCCCTGTATGATTTTGTAAAGTTGGCGAATTGCTTTTTGCATAAAAACTTACCCTAGCATTTCCTACAGGTATTTGAATGTCTTGTGGTACAATAAAACTAAATTCAAACTTTCCGTTTACTACTGATGCATTTCCTCTATAGATTACTTCTCCTAATGTGGCAAAATTTAACTTGGGTTGATTATATGGCGGCAAAGAAGCATTATCATTATCAAGTGTTAATCTGTTTAAATTTTTATCATAAACTTGAACCGCTAAATCTCCATTATAATTAGCTATTAAAATATTGTTCTCATCTAAAACCTCACCTGTTAATGTGGCTAAAGACAAAGCTTGTAAAGATAAAGTAGTGGTATTTATGTTTTCACCATTTACTTTTGTTAAAACTATTTTTGGTCTTGGAATGGCTAATTTTAAAGCGGGATCACCAATATAAAAAACGACTCGTTTATTTGAACCGCCCAAACTAATTTTAGCACGACGAAGTGACTCTGCAATGGAAATGTAGGAATTATTTTCCATAGTAAACAAATTATTATAAATTTCTTCATTTAAAAGAATTCCTAAAGATTGACTAATTTGTCTAGTTGTTGCTAATAATGCAATGGCGCCTCCAGCTTTGTTCCAATACATGTATTCTCCACCTGTAGGACGATTTGGGTCATCAAATCGAGTAAACTCACAAGTTATAGTTATAAACAAAGGATATTTGAATCTGTTTCCGAGAGCTTGTGCATCTGCTTTTTCAAAAATGCGTTCTACTGCAAAACTTTCTTCATTTCCGTGTCCGTAATAATTTAAGACCAAAGCCCCTAATTCTATAGCGTCAATAAATGCTTTTTTTGCTTGTGGATATCTAGGTCCACCAGCACTTACTTCTTGCACGTATGCATCTGTAAAAATTTTGTTAGCATTAAAAAACGGGTTAGCTAAAGCAACATCATCGGCTAATTCGTTTAAATCTTTTTGTAACAAATAATCTCCCGATAAATACGGATCGGGGTCATCAGCATAATACACTAGGTTATTTCGCCATCTTTTGAAAGATCTTTCATCATGATATTCAATTACTTTGTTTACCATTTCTGAAGCTTGTGTGTTTGAAGAAACTAGCATTCTTCCAACAGCTAAATCCATTAAATCTGCTGAAGATTGCATATTTCCTTCATTACTATCCATAAGCGAAAAGAAATCATCAGACATAAAAGATGAAAATAGTGAAAAATTAGTACTATTATTCGGATTTAAAGATTGAGAAACTTCAAAACCATGAAAAATAGGTACTACATTCGTGTTGTTACGTATTCTATCTTTAAAATCATAGGATGCGTCTCCAAATAAGTTTAAATATTTTACTTTATTAGCTGTATTTGAAGCATTATCATATACATATTTTACAAAATTTCTGATCGCTGCAATATCTTGTTTACCACCTCCAAATTCAGTATATATTAAAGATAGTGGCACTACTTTAACATTCATAGTTGAATTGCTTCTGTGAAAATTAGCCAAAGTTTCTGCTTGTGCCACCAAACTTGATGGAGTTACAATTAAATAATCGATATCTTGAAAAACACCTTGGTTGTTATTAAAAATGGTGCCTTTTAAATTTTGGTTAGCCACATTGGTTTCGGTTTCTCTTAAAGGAGTATAAAAATCTACATTATCAATCGCAACAAATTTTTTATCTTGACCTAAAGCCAATTTAAAAGACATACTATTTTGAGTGTTATCTAATTTTGTAACATTATATAAATCCGTTACATCCCAAACTGACCTTATGGTCGAGGCGTTCGAAATAATAAATTGTCCTACACCAATATTTGTTTTTACTAAATTATTAGAAAACAAAAATTGTTTTCCAAACCCTTTTAACTCAGCATTATATTTTAAAATAATATAATCTAAATATCCTTTTGAAGAAGGCACGCCGTTATTTACATATGTTAAATCAATAGTTACGGCATTAGAAGTAGGAATAAATGTAGTATTTAGAATGTTTTCAAAACCTAGAGAAGAACCAATAGCTGCGTTAATTGGAACGGTTCCAATATCTAAAGCATTTGCTTTTACTTTAAATGAAGTAGAAACAAATGAAACAGCTGCAAAATTCGCAGATAAATTTACGGGTGAACCCAAAGTATAATTGGGTAATACAAATGGAAAAGTCTGATTGTCATCTAAATCAAATTTTTCTCCAAACCATCTTCTACCAATTTTTCCTGCGTTAAACAAATCAACTTCGTGAAATTGATAGCCATCATAAGTAGAAAGTAACAAATTTGCAGGTGCAACGGGCTCAATATAAGGTTGAATTCTCTTTCCAGCCGAACCATTTGTGGTTACATAATAATAAGATCTATCTGCAAATTGATTTACGTGAGTCAAGCTCTCTTCATTCCAAGTATCAACCCCTTCTGCATAAAACAAAATATAGTCATTTTCATTAAAAACTCCGTCTTCTTCACCTATAAATTGAATGGCATTTTCTTCTAAATCTGTGGGATACGGAATGCTATTTAGTAATGGCAACATTCTACCTCCATTGCCGTAAATTTTAATATTTCTTGGATCTACTGCTACATTTACTCCAATACTTTGAAGAAAACTTTTGCTTACTTGATAAACCCCAGATTTTTCAACATAAAATCTATGCCAAGACCCAGTAGCCAAAACTGAATTTTGAATAGAATTAGTACTTTGAAATGATCTATTAGAATTAGATAAGGAATAATTTAGCGTAAATGATTTTACTATTTTATATCCCGTATTGTCTTTAATTATCGGATTAAAATTAAAAGAAATAAATGCATCATTTCTGGCGTAAGAAGAAAACGCTTTAAAATTAATCTTCGAGGAAATATTTGAGATGTCTAAACCCCTTAATATTGATACATCTATTGTTTCAAATACAATATTTTCAATAGAGGCAGCGCCTTCCGAAACTAATCCCGGAACTTTTAAATTATTTACATAATTAATTGCTCTTTTAGAAGTATTAAATTCAAAATTTTCAGATTGAAATTGTGGTATATCGTATTTTGAGTTATCTAGAATAAAAGGTTTTTCAGTATTCCAAACTAGTGAAAATTCTTTAGTGTTTTGAGCAAAACTCAAAAAAGAAGCCAATATAAATAATAAATAATATTTTTTCATTCTCATAACAACGCAAAATAAACTAAAATATTGCAAATAATGAATTTTTATATAACTTTATACAATATTTAATACGTTTTTTCGTTTCAAAATATATCAAGTAAAATTATTGTTTAACTTTTTTTAATTTTTTTGTTGCGTATTAATGGTTTATTATTATCTTGCAGCACTTAAATTTTTACCTACAAATTATGAAAGTTACTAAAATTATGTCTTTAAAATTGCTACTAGCGTTAACTGTAGCAATAGGTTTTACAAGCTGTAGCAAAAGCGGAAGCACTAAAGGTGGTTCTAGCGCAACTGGATGGCAAATCAACGATAAAAAAGGTGGTTTCCAATACAACACAAACTATAAAAAACAACAAACACCTCCTGGAATGACCTCAATTGAAGGCGGAACATTTACAATGGGTAAAGTAGAAGATGACGTAATGCACGATTGGAACAATAGCCCAACAAAGCAACACGTTCAATCTTTTTACATGGATGAAACTGAAGTAACAAATATGATGTATGCTGAATACTTATATTGGGTAAAATCAGTTTATCCACCAACAGAAGATAATTACAAAAATATATACAATGGCGTTGTTCCAGATACTTTAGTATGGAGAAATCGTTTGGGTTATAACGAAACGATGACAAACAACTACTTAAGACACCCCGCTTATGCTAACTACCCAGTAGTTGGAGTAAACTGGATTCAAGCTAGTGAATTTTGTGAATGGAGAACCAATCGTGTAAACGAAAATATCCTTGAAAAAGAAGGGTACCTTAAAAAAGGAAATAAAATTAGTGCTGAAGTAACTGCTGATGCAAATTTTGATACAGAATTATACATTAACTCACCTTCAAAATCTTTTGGAGGTAAAGAAGAAATTGTATTGAAAAAACAAATGGGTCAAAAAGCTCCTAGTAAAAAGTCTGGAGCAGCTACAACTACTCAAGCAAAAAATGTTTACGCACAAAGAAGTTCAGGTATTGTTTTACCTGAATACAGATTACCTACAGAAGCGGAATGGGAATATGCTGCATTAGCTTTAGTTGGAAACAGAGAATACAACATTTACAAAGGACAAAAGAAATACCCTTGGAAAGGTCAATATACTCGTTCTGGTAAAAGAGAATTAAGAGGTGACCAATTAGCCAACTTCAAACAAGGCAAAGGAGATTATGGCGGAATTGCGGGATGGTCTGATGACGGAGCTGATATTACAAATTATGTAAAAGCATACCCTGCTAATGATTTTGGTTTATATGATATGGCTGGTAACGTAGCTGAATGGGTACAAGATGTTTACAGACCCATAATTGATGATGAAGCAAATGACTTTAACTATTTTAGAGGTAACATATATACTAAAAACAAAATTGGTGAAGATGGATCAGTAGAAATGGTTACTAGTGAAAACATCAAGTACGACACATTAAGTACAGGTAAAGTAATTGCTAGAAACTTTCCAGGATCAATTGCACAGATTCCAGTTGACGAAAGCGAAACGTATTTAAGACAAAATTTCTCAACTTCTGATAACAGAAATTATAGAGATGGAGACAGACAATCAACAAGATACTTTGATTTTGGAGCAACTGATGAAGAAGCAACTAAAAAATCAGATCCAAATGAAAGAATGTACAAATCTCCATTACATAAAATTTCAGCAGATAGTGCAGGAAATCAAGTAAAACAGTATGATAAATCTGACAACAGAACTACTTTAGTAGACGACAATGTGAGAGTTTACAAAGGAGGCTCTTGGAGAGATAGAGCATATTGGTTAGATCCAGCATCTAGAAGATATTTCCCTCAAGATATGGCGACAGACTATATTGGATTTAGATGTGCCATGTCTAAAGTTGGACCAAAATCTAACAGAAAAACACCGAGAGGTAACGTTAAAAATTAATAAACTTAAAATATTTTATAATAGCCCTTTATTTATAAAGGGCTTTTTTTTATTTTAGCCGTATGGAAATAGCAACAATTTACAACTACTTTTTGCAATCAACTGGCATTGCAACTGATACCAGAAAAATTTATGCAAACAATATGTTTGTAGCGCTCAAAGGTGACAACTTTAATGGAAACAAATTTGCTTTAAGTGCATTAGAAAGTGGTGCCAAATTCGCAATTATAGATGAAGCAGCATACCAACTAGACGACCGTTTCATTTTAGTAGAAAACACATTAGAGACATTACAAAAATTAGCCAATTATCATAGAAATCAACTAAAAATAATCATAATTGGATTAACTGGAAGTAACGGAAAAACCACTACCAAAGAACTAATTCATGCTGTACTTTCTCAAAAATATAACACCAAAGCAACTGTTGGAAATTTAAATAATCATATTGGTGTGCCTTTAACCCTACTTTCTTTTGACACAAGTACAGAAATAGGTATTGTAGAAATGGGTGCCAACCATCAAAAAGAAATTGAAATGCTTTGCGGTATTTGTGAACCAGATTTTGGATATATCACCAATTTTGGAAAAGCGCATTTAGAAGGTTTTGGTGGAACTGAAGGCGTAATTAAAGGTAAAAGTGAATTATACGATTATTTATCATACAACAAGAAAACGGCATTTGTAAATACCGATGATGCCATTCAAAATGAAAAAACGGAAAACATAACCAGTATAACTTTTGGTGTAAACACTCCAGATAATTTTGTTTCCATTAATAAAATTGAAACCAATCCAATGGTGAAAATTGAGTTTGAAAACACCATTATTCAATCGAATTTAATAGGATTATATAATGCTAATAACATCAATGCAGCCATCACAATTGGGAAACATTTTGGCGTTTCAAATGAGGGTTTAAAATATGGTTTAGAAAACTATATTCCAAACAACAATCGTTCCCAATTAATAGAAAAAAATTCTAATAAAATAATATTGGATGCTTACAATGCTAATCCGAGTAGCATGAATGCAGCATTAACAAATTTCTTTCAATTAAACGAGAAAAACAAAGTAGCTGTTTTGGGCGATATGTATGAATTAGGAATAGAAAGCTCCGAAGAGCATAAAAAAATAATTGAATTTTGTTTGCATCAAGAAAATTCCATCTTTTATTTTATTGGAAAAGATTTTTTTAGACATAAAAATTCAAATTTAAACATGCATTTCCACGATAATTTTGAATCTTTTAAAGTCGAATTTACAAATAAGAAAACAGAAAATAGTTTATTATTGGTAAAAGGTTCACGAGGTATGAGTTTAGAAAGAACATTAGAAATATTATAAAAAAAAAGGCAACCAACTAGCTGCCTTTTTTTATACTTGAATTTTAATATTACGAAACCAAACCTCTAGAAATCACAATTCTTTGAATCTCTGAAGTTCCTTCATAAATTTGGGTAATTTTAGAATCGCGCATCATACGTTCTACATGATATTCACTAACATAACCATTACCGCCATGAATTTGAACCGCCTCGTTTGCTACTTCTAAAGCAATTTCAGAAGAATATAATTTTGCCATAGCACCAGAATGAGCAATATCTTGACCCAAATCTTTTTCTGTAGCCGCTTTATGAATTAATAATCTTGCACAAGTAATTTTCACATGCATATCAGCTAATTTGAAAGCAATGGCTTGATGTTGAAAAATTGGCTTTTTAAATGCCACTCTTTCTTGCGAATATTTCAAAGCCAACTCATAAGCGCCTTGAGCAATTCCTAATGCTTGAGAAGCAATTCCAATTCTTCCACCATTTAGAGTTGACATGGCAAAAGCAAAACCAAATCCATCTTCACCAATTCTATTTTCTTTAGGGACTTTTACATCGTTAAATAATAACGTATGTGTATCTGAACCACGAATTCCCATTTTCTTTTCTTTCGGACCTATTTCAAAACCAGGCAATCCTTTTTCTACAATTAAAACATTAATTCCTTTATGCCCTTTTGAAACATCTGTTTGAGCCATAACTAAATAAGTAGAAGCAGTTCCTCCATTTGTAATCCAATTTTTGGTGCCATTTAATAGATAATGATCGCCCATATCTATAGCAGTAGTTTTTTGCGAAGTCGCATCAGAACCTGCTTCTGGTTCTGACAAACAGAAGGCACCAATCACATCTCCTTTTGCTAAAGGGGTCAAATATTTAATTTTTTGCGCTTCTGAACCATATTTTTCTAAACCCGCACAAACTAATGAGTTATTAACAGACATAATAACAGCAGCAGACGCATCGATTTTAGCTATTTCTTCAATGGCTAAAACATAAGAAATACTATCTAAACCGGCACCACCATATTTGGGATCAACCATCATTCCCATAAAACCAAGCTCCGCCATTTTCTTAACTTGTTCGGTTGGAAATTTTGAATGTTCATCTCTTTCAATAACACCAGGTAATAATTCTGTAACAGCAAAATCTTTAGCCGCTTGTTGAATCATTAATTGTTCATCATTTAATTTAAAATCCATTATTTTACTATAGGTTAATTGAATATATCATAAAAATTTCGTTCAAATGTAGGTAAATTATATGAAATTTTCAATAAGAAATTGTAATTTTAACCCATGAATAAGCACAACTATAACGTTATCGGCGTAATGTCTGGCACTTCATTAGATGGAGTGGATTTGGCACATATTTATTTTGAAATAAAAAATGATAAATGGATTTATAAAATAGTAGAATGCGATACGATTTCGTATACTAATGAAATTATTGCAAAACTTAAAAACGGAATTCATTATAGTGAAACTGAACTTTCAGAATTAAATGTTGAATACACCAATTTACTTGGAAATATTATCTCTGAATTTATAACCCAAAACAATATTTTAAATTTAGATGCGGTTTGTTCTCACGGACATACGATTTTACATCAACCGCAAAATGGATTCACGCTTCAAATTGGAAATTTACCAGAAATTTCAAAAATCACAAATCAAAAAGTGGTTTGTAATTTTAGAGTTCAAGATGTTCTATTTGGTGGACAAGGCGCGCCATTGGTGCCAATTGGGGATAAAATTTTATTTTCTGAATTTGATTATTGTTTGAACTTAGGTGGCTTTTCAAATATTTCTTATGAACAAAATAATGAAAGAATTGCCTTTGACATTTCACCTGTAAATACCATTTTGAATTTTTATGCGAATACTTTCGGATTAGAATATGACGATAAAGGTAAAATTTCAGCAACAGGAAATTTGAATTCTAAATTATTAAATGAATTGAATAATTTAGAATTTTACACCAAATCGTATCCTAAATCATTGGGTTTTGAATTTGTAAAAGAAATTATTTTACCTATTTTAGAGAATTATCCCATTTCAGCAGAAGACAAAATGCGAACATTTACAGAGCATATTGCTTTTCAAATTGGCAAAATATTACAGGAAAAAACAGGAAATTTATTAATTACAGGCGGTGGCGTTTTCAACGAATTTTTAATCGAAAGAATAAAAAACTATTTACCAACAATAGAAGTTATAATTCCTAATGAAAAAACCATAAAGTTTAAGGAAGCATTAATTTTTGCTTTACTTGGCGTATTAAAATTGCGCAACGAAATTAACGTTTTAGCTAGTGTAACAGGCGCTAAACAAAATCACAGCTCGGGCGAAGTATTTTAAACAATAATTTTCCTCAGTCATTTTTTACAATTACATTTGCAAATAAATCAAATCCGAAAATCAAAACATGAAAGAGTTACTTCATAAATTCGAAAATAAAGAACCTGAAATCGTTTTCAATTGGAAAGATCCAGAAACGGAAGCTGAAGGTTGGACTGTAATAAATTCATTACGTGGTGGTGCTGCAGGCGGAGGAACGCGGATGAGAAAAGGATTAGATCAAAACGAAGTGCTTTCTTTAGCTAAAACTATGGAAGTAAAATTTTCTGTATCAGGTCCAGCAATTGGTGGAGCTAAATCTGGAATTAATTTCGACCCAGCAGATCCTCGTAAAAAAGGGGTTTTGGAACGTTGGTACAAAGCCGTTGCTCCGTTATTAAAAAATTATTACGGAACAGGTGGCGATTTGAATGTAGATGAAATTCACGAAGTAATCCCAATGACAGAAGAATGTGGTGTTTGGCATCCACAAGAAGGCGTTTTCAACGGACATTTTAAACCCACAGAAGCTGATAAAATTAATAGAATCGGACAATTACGTCAAGGTGTTATTAAAGTGATTGAAAATGGAGAATTTACTCCAGATTTATCAAAAAAATATACTGTAGCAGACATGATTACAGGCTATGGTGTAGCTGAAGCTGTGAAACATTTTTACAAAATTTATGGCGGAAGTGTCGTAGGTAAAAAAGCCATTGTACAAGGTTTTGGAAATGTAGGTTCAGCCGCCGCTTTTTATCTTGCTAAAATGGGGGCGAAAGTTGTTGGAATCATCGACAGAGATGGCGGTGTACTAAACGAAAACGGATTTACATTAGAAGAAATTACCGAATTATTTAGGAATAAAGATGGTAACAAATTGGTTGCTGACCAAATGATTCCATTTGTGGAAATCAATGATAAAATTTGGAAAATTGGTGCCGATATTTTTGCTCCATGTGCCGCTTCAAGAATTGTTTCTAAAAACAATGTGGAAAATATGATTGCCTCTGGTTTGGAAGTGATTTCGTGTGGTGCAAATGTCCCTTTTGCAGACGCAGCAATTTTTTATGGCCCAATTATGGAAGAAACTGACAATAAAGTAAGTTTAATTCCAGATTTTATTTCAAATTGTGGAATGGCAAGAGTTTTTGCTTACTTTATGGAGAAAAAAGTACAAATGACAGATGAAGCTATTTTTAATGACGCATCTGAAATTATAGGAAAAGCCATTCAAAAAACATTTGATGTAAATGTTAGCAAGACAAATATTAGTGCTAGGGCATATGAAATTGCCTTGAAACAATTAGTATAATACTGTTTAATAAATAAATATTAAAAACTAGGTTGAAACATTTTTAGACCTAGTTTTTTTGTGTCAACAATTTTTATTACTTTTAATCGTTACTATTAAAAAAACCATATGAGTTCAATTATAAAATTATTAAAATCACTATACGAGCACGGGTATTTCACCTTGCTTTTATTGTTTTTTTTAATTGGCTCCATTTGGTTATTAATCCATTTTATAAAAAAATCAAGACTTTCTGATTCAAATAAATCTATTGTAATCACGACGCATTCAATAGTTTGCCTCGTACTTTTACTATTATTTGTAAGATTTTGGCCTCCGTACGGAAAAACCGAAATGTTGATTGCACAAGGTGGCGGTGGCGGTGGTGTTTCCTTAAATATTGGAGATACCGATTTTGGAAAAGGTGACGATTATTTAAATGAAACCTTAGAGGTGAACATGAAAGATGTAGCTTCAGAACCAGAAGAATCTACTCCTGAAGACATCTTAACGCAAGACAATATAGGTGCCGATGTACCTACTCCACCAAAATCAAAAAGTAAACCCATTGAAAAAAAACCTACGGAAACCAAACCAGTAGAAACTCCAAAAGCACCGGTAAAAAAACCAAACAGCGCTTTAAGCAATATGATTAAAGGGCAAAATAAAGGTGGTGACGGAAATAGTAATACCAATGGAAACCAAGGTACAGCAAACGGAAGCGCTAATGCTAACGGTTATTATGGCGGTGGAGGCGGTGGAGGCGGAACAGGTGGTGGCAACGGAACTGGAAACGGGACTGGGACTGGAGCAGGAAATGGCTCAGGGTCTGGTGGTGGAAATGGTAGTGGTGGCTCAGGTGGAGCCAATTATAGTTTAGCAGGAAGAAGAAATATTAATAAACCCGCAGTTGATAACGAATGTAATTCTTTCGGAAAAGTAGTAATTGAAGTTACCGTAGATAAAGCTGGTAATACTATTGGAGTATCAAATGGTAGAGGTACAACGGGAGATGCTTGCTTAATTGCATTAGCAAAAAACTTTGCACGAAAAACAAAATGGACACCAAGTGATTCCGCTGCTGAAAAACAAGTAGGTACTATTACCTTTAATTTTAAGAATTAACCTCAAGTCAATTGTTTTCATTTTATAAAAAATCAAGGCAAAATAACCTCAAAAAGTTTAAAACTTTTAAACTATAAACAATTATATTTGCATCACTTTAATATACTAAAAATGCAACATATAATCGATCGTTTTATTGGATATGTAACTGTTGATACAGAATCGGATCCAGAATCAAACACAACGCCTAGTACATCCAAACAATGGGATTTAGCCAATAAGTTAGTTGAAGAACTAAAACAAATTGGTTTAACAGATGCTTCGATTGACGACAAATCCTATGTTATGGCAACTTTACCAAGTAATTTAGATTACGAAGTACCTACAATTGGTTTTGTTTCGCATTTTGATACTACTCCAGATTTTTCTGGAAAAGATGTAAAACCACAAATTATAAGAAATTATGACGGTGGTGATATTATTTTAAATAAAGAAAAAAACATCATATTATCGCCTTCGTATTTTAAAGATTTGTTGCAATATAAAGGTCAAACTTTAATTACAACAGACGGTACCACACTACTTGGCGCAGATGACAAAGCAGGAATTACTGAAATTATGACTGCAATGGAATTTTTGGTTCAAAACCCGCAAATCAAACACGGAACATTAAAAATATGTTTTACACCTGATGAAGAAATTGGCCGTGGTGCAGACCACTTTGATGTAGAAAAATTTGGCGCAGATTGGGCATATACTATGGATGGAAGCCAAATTGGCGAATTAGAATATGAAAATTTTAATGCGGCTGGAGTAAAAATAACTTTCAAAGGAAAAAGCGTGCATCCTGGTTATGCTAAAGGGAAAATGATAAATTCAATGCTTTTAGCTAATAAATTTATTGCAAAATTACCTAAAGATGAAACGCCAGAAACGACTAAAAATTACGAAGGATTTTATCACGTTACTAATATTCAAGGAAGTATTGAAGACACTTTGGTACAATTGATTATTAGAGATCATAATCGCAAGAAATTTGAAAAACGAAAAGTTTATGTTGAAGAAGTAGTTTCTAAAATTAATAAGAAATACAAAAAACAATTCGGTGAAGACATTGCTGTTTTAGAAATAAAAGACCAATATTACAACATGCGTGAAAAGGTAGAACCAGTAATGCATATCGTAAAACTTGCCGAACAAGCTATGAAAGCATTAGACATTAAACCGCTTATAAAACCAATTCGTGGTGGAACTGACGGTTCGCGTTTGTCTTTTATGGGATTACCTTGCCCAAATATTTTTGCAGGAGGACACAACTTTCATGGTAAATATGAATATGTTCCAGTAGAAAGTATGCAAAAAGCTGTAGATGTAATTGTAAAAATTGCAGAATTAAATGCCATTCAGAACAAGAAATAATTTGATTAAGAGATTCTGAAACAAGTTCAGAATGACAAATAAACCTTTAAAAAATTCCAAATTCCACTGTTTTTTCAGTTTGGAATTTGGAATTAAAAATACTATTTCTTCTCGTTCAATTTCAAACTCATTTCTGCAGAGATAGAACTTTTTTCAATTTTTAACTTTCCAGACATGGTTTCCATAACAATAGTAGTTTCGGCAATTTCAGAAACTTTACCATGAATTCCGGCAATTGTGATAATTTTATCACCTGTTTTCAAATTCGTTAAAAATTGTTTTTCTAATTTAATTTTTTTGTTTTTTGGCATAATGATTAAGAAGTAAAATACTGCTATCATTAATACTAACTGTGCAATTAACATTGGATTCATATCGTTTTTATTTAGATTTAATACTTGCTTTTATACTAATATTTTCAACAATTCTTGCCGTGTTGCAAGTAATCATAATTGTTTTTGTTACTTCACCAGATTTTCCATTAGAATCAAATTTGACTTGAATTGGAGCTGATTCTCCTGGTGCAATAGCTTCTTTTGTAACTACAGGAACGGTACAACCACAAGATCCGTGAGCTTCCAAAACATATAAATCTTTATCTCCAACATTTTTAATGGTAAATGTGGTAGACACCACTTCGCCTTGTTCAATTTCACCAAAATCGTGAACCATTTTATCAAATGACACTTTTGTTTTTGGTGCGTCAGCATTCTTTTGTAAATTAAGCCTTAAATTTTCTTCGGCTGATCCCTCTTTTTTACAAGACCAAGTAATTAGCAATGCTGCTGCTACAAAAATTCTAACCGCTTTTTTCATTTTCATTTATTTATAATAATCCCCTACCGACTTTTTTAATTTTATCTTCGGATTGAAAATCTTTTACTAAATTATCTAAAATTCCGTTGATAAATATACTACTTTTTGGTGTAGAATATTCTTTCGCAATTTCTAAATATTCATTTAAGGTAACTTTTATTGGAATTGATGGAAATTTAAGCAATTCGCAAATGGCCATTTTAAGAATAATGGTATCTAATTCTGCGATACGCTCTTTGTCCCAATTTGGTGTTTTATTTTCAAATGTTGCGGCGAATTCCAATTCATTTAAAACTGTTTTTCTGAATAAATTTGTCACAAATTCTTTATCATCTACATCTTTAAAAACAACAGGCAAATCCAATTTATCTTCAAGACTTTTAATAGATTTTATTTGTTTAGAAAGTAAGGTATTAATAACAGGAATATCATCTACCCAAGTAATTTTACAATCTTCTAAATAATCGTAAAGTTTGTCGTTTGGTGCAATAATCTCATTAAAAACATCGAATATAAAGAAAATATCTTTTTTAAAATCTGCAGTTTCGACGGCCATATAACGGTTGTACAAATCTGAAGTTTTTATGGCTTCTAAAAGAAAAATAATACAATCGTCATTGCGTTTCCAATTGTCAATTTTTCTTTCTTCTAATTTATTATAAAAGGCAGTATGGTCACTTAAAATTTTAAAGAAACTATTATTTACAAACTTAAAGTTAGGATTTTGTTCTTCTTTTGTAGCTAAATGTTTTTTAGAAGCTAGTGCTAAATAGGCTTTTTCTTTGAGTTGTATTTCATTGAAAATGGATAACATTACCAAATATAAATCTTGAGAACTTTCAATACTTTGCAATAAAAAATTTTCTTCTTTGTCTAATGAATCCGATTCGTGTCTATGCATGGCATAGATGGTTTGCATCACTTTTACTCTAAAATGTCTTCTATTAAGCATGGCTAAGAACTTTAAAAAAATTATCCCGAAATAATTATTGTTTTATTTCGGGACAAATTTACAATTTTTTATTAAAAAGAATTATTTGTTTTGTAATTCTTTTTTTCTGTCATCAATTCTTTTTTGAGCAATATTTAATGCTGCTTGATGTGTGGCAATATTTTGATCATCTGACAACCTAAAGATATCCATTGCTGTGTTGTAAATATTTTCTGTTTTTTCCATAACTTGAGCCGTTGTTAAATTGGCCAACTCTGAATATACATTGATTACCCCACCAGCATTAATTAAGAAATCGGGAGCATATAAAATTCCTCTTTCTTTTAATAATTTTCCATGAATTACTTCATTTGCAAGTTGATTATTAGCGGCCCCAGCAATTACTTTTGCTTGAATTTTGCTAATGGTTTCATCATTAATAGTTGCACCTAAAGCACATGGCGCATAAATATCTACATCTAAACTATACATATCGTTTCCACTAAAAATTTGAGCGCCAAATTTTGAACCTACTTCATTTAATCTGCTTTCATTAATATCAGAAATGGTTACCGCAGCACCTTCATTAGTTAAATGTTGTACTAAAACTTCTCCAACATGGCCAATTCCTTGTACTAAAACTCTTTTTCCAGCCAAAGTATCTACACCAAATTTATGCTTTGCGGCAGCTTTCATTCCCATAAATACACCATAAGCTGTAATTGGAGATGGATTTCCAGAGCCACCTTTGCTTTCAGAAATACCTGTAACGTAAGGCGTTACTTCTCTAACGGTGTCCATGTCTTTTGTTTCCATTCCTACATCTTCAGCTGTAATATATTTACCTGATAAAGAGTTTACATATTCTCCAAATTTTCTCATCAATTCAGGCGTTTTTTCTGTTTTGGAATCGCCAATAATAACCGCTTTTCCACCACCTAAATTCAAACCTGAAATAGCAGATTTAAATGACATACCTCGAGACAATCGTAAAACATCATTTAATGCCTCCCACTCGTTTGCATATTTCCACATTCTTGTACCACCAAGTGCAGGTCCTAAAACTGTATTATGAATTCCAATAATTGCTTTTAATCCTGTATCTTTGTCATTACAAAAAACAACTTGTTCGTGTCCGTCAAAAGAAATTTGACCAAAAACAGGATCTACTTTATATAGTTCATTTGAATTTATAATATCTGTTGTCATGAGTATATTTGATTATTTATCAATAATGAGCCGCAAAAATATGTATAAATTATATATAATTATTATTTTTTATTATATTTTTACGAATACAATAATTATTCATAGTAATTATTAAGTACAGAAAACCATAAATTATTTAACAAAACTAAATTTACGTTTACATACTTTACTTTAAATGAAAGAATTACAATATTTAAATAAATATTTCATAAAATATAAATACCGATTTATATTTGGAATAGTCATTACGATTGTAGCTCAAATATTTGCTTTATACACTCCAGAATTAGTTGGAAAATCGATTTCCTTAATTGAAGCATTTCTAAAATCCGAAAACAAAAACGCTACTGTTTTAAAAAATGAACTCTTTAAAAACATTACGCTTATAATAATATGCACATTAATTGCAGGTTTTTTTACCTTTTTAATGCGTCAATCATTAATTGTAATGTCGCGATTTGTAGAATTTGATCTTAAAAATGAAATTTTCAATCATTATCAAAATCTTTCTCAAAATTTTTACAAAAAAAATAGAACCGGCGATTTAATGAATCGTATTAGTGAAGATGTTGGAAAAGTAAGAATGTACGTAGGTCCAGCTGTTATGTATACTATAAACACATTTATACGATTTGTAGCTATCATCATCACCATGTCTGCAGTAAACGTAAAACTCACCATATATTGTTTGCTTCCGTTACCTTTTTTATCCTATAGTATTTTTATTTTAAGCAAAAAAATTAATAAAAAAAGTACGGAATATCAAGAAAATCTATCTACCCTATCTTCTTTTACACAAGAGTTTTTTTCAGGAATTAGAGTAATAAAAGCATATGCGCTAGAAAAAGACAGAAATAACGAATTCATTAAATTATCTAAAATTAGTAAAGAAAAAAACTTAGCGTTAGCCAAAACAAACGCGTTATTTGGTCCACTAATGATTTTGTTAATTGGATTAAGTTATTTAATTGTGATTTTTGTAGGCGGACAAATGTATTTGCGTGGCGAAATTAAAGACATTGGTGTAATAGCAAAATTTTTGTTATATATAGGAATGTTAGTATGGCCGGTAGCTTCATTTGGATGGGTTTCTTCATTGGTTCAAGAAGCGGAAGCATCTCAAAAAAGAATCAATGAATTTTTAACAGAACAACCCGAAATTCAAAACAAGGGAACTGATACTACTCCAATTGAAGGAAAAATAACTTTTGAAAATGTAAGTTACTCATACGATGACAGTAATATAAAAGCATTAACCGATGTTAGTTTTGCAATAAACAAAGGAGAAACCATTGCTATTTTAGGAAAAACCGGATCAGGAAAATCAACAATTTTATCTTTATTAACCAGAATACATGACGTATCTGGTGTTTCTAAAATTAAAATTGATGATAAAGATGTAATCGATTATGATTTGTATCATTTGCGAAAAAGCATGAGTATTGTTACTCAAGATCCGTTCTTGTTTTCAGATACCATAAAAAACAACATTAAATTCGGAAAAGTAACTGCTACTGATGAAGAAATTATTACTGCAGCAATAATGGCTGAAGTGGACGATAACATTCAGATGTTTATTAATAAATATGAAACAATTTTAGGAGAGCGAGGTATCACTTTATCTGGAGGGCAAAAACAACGTGTTTCTATTGCGAGAGCCATCATTAAAGAAGCACCAATTTTAATTTTAGACGATTGTTTAAGTGCTGTTGATACCGAAACAGAGGAAAAAATAATAAACAATTTTAAATCTATTTTCAAAGGAAAAACTACTATTATAGTTACACATCGAGCATCTGCAGCCAAAAATGCAAATAAAATAATAATTTTAGATGAAGGAAAAATTGTTGAGCAAGGCACACACTATGAACTTATAAATAGAGCAGGATTTTATAAAGATTTGTTCATAAAACAACTTTCTGAAAAAGAAAATGCCTAAAAAATTGTTTCGTAAAGATTTTTTTTAGATTTTTGAAACACGAAAACAACTAATAATTGAACGAAGGATTATGAATGACAAAGAATTAGTAGAAAAAGACATTTTTTCTAAGGTATTAAGAGCGGGAAGAAGAACATATTTCTTTGATGTCAGAGCAACAAAAGCAGACGACTATTACATTACCATTACTGAAAGTAAAAAATTTACTGAAGAAGATGGTTCGTATCATTTTAAAAAACATAAAATTTATTTATATAAAGAAGATTTTACTGCTTTTAATGAAATTATGAGTGAAATGACCAAATATGTAATTAATCATAAAGGAGAAGAAGTAATTTCAGAAAGACACCAAAAAGATTTTAAAAAAGAATCTGACGAAGAAGAATACTCAAATTCTGAAAAAAATAATTCAACTCCCTCAAATAGTTACACAGATATTGATTTTGACGATATTTAAAAAAAGATTTCCAAGGAATTTTGTTTAATTACTTATTTTCATTGTAAATTAAAATAAATACAAATAAAAAAAGGCAATCTTTCGATTGCCTTTTTTTTGAGCCAGTGGAGGGACTCGAACCCACGACCTGCTGATTACAAATCAGCTGCTCTAGCCAGCTGAGCTACACCGGCGACTCATTTTGCATTGCAAATATAGTCTTGATAATTTAAATTGCAAAAAAAATAAATATTTTTTTGGCGTTTTTTCTTAGTTTAATTCGTTCACTTTTGCAACAAATTGATTTGCAGCAACTTCAAATTCTGCTTTAACTAATTTGTAATGTGCTTTTTTATTTTCAACATTTTTTTGGTTTACTTTTACCATTAATGCATCAAATGTATCGTAAATATCTCCTACTAAAGCCTCAGATGATTCTGTTGGTTTTCCTGTAGAAGTCATTTCCCAAATATATACTATGTTTAAGATATCTCCTAAAACGTAGTTAATTTCCTTTTTCAAGTTTTTAACGCTTGCCATTTTCTTATTTTTAAAAATTATGATGCAAAAGTAAACAATATATTAATACACTGCTAATTAAATTGTAATTTCTAATAAAGACGCTTCGCCAATAATTTCAAAACTTGCAATTATAGCTGGAATTAATATGGTATCGCCTTTTTTAAAAGTACCTTTAAAATGTAACATATTTAAACAAAAACTACCTTCAATACACATAAAAACCGTAAACGATTCTTTTGTTTTTTTCCAATTGTATTTTTCTGAAATTTGTAAAATATTGGTCTTAAAAAACGGACATTGTACTAAAGTAACTGACTTGTTTTTAGCAGCTTCGTAGTTTAATTTAGTATTTGTAGTTTCAAAATTTATTGCATCTAGTGCTAAATCAGCATGTAATTCTCTTCCAACTCCATTTGCATCTACCCTATCCCAATCGTATAATCTATATGTAATGTCGCTAGTTTGTTGAATTTCTGCAATTAAAACACCGGCACCAATAGCATGTACTGTTCCTGTTTCTAGAAAAAAAGCGTCGCCTTTTTCAACAGGTGTTTCATTTAAAATAGCTGCCAATGTCTTATTTTCTATATGCTCTTGGTAGTCTTTTTTATTTATTTTGTCTTTAAATCCAACTACCAATCTTGCATTTTCGTCGGCTTGCATTACATACCACATTTCTGTTTTGCCAAAAGAATTGTGTCTTTCTTTTGCCAATTTATCATTTGGATGAACTTGAATAGACAAATCTTCTTTCGCATCTAAAAACTTAAAAAGCAAAGGAAAATTATGTCCGAAATTTTGAATGGAATTCACGCCTAATATTTCTGCGGGATATTTATCGATTAATTGATTTAAATTTAATCCTTTAAATGCTCCATTAGCTACAACACTAATATCATTTTCTACAGTTGATAATTCCCAGCTTTCGCCAATTTGGTGGCCATCAAAAGACTTATTTAATAACTCTTTTAGTTTGGTACCACCCCAAATTCGTTCTTTAAAAATGGGTTCAAAAAGTAAAGGATAAAACAACATTTATTCGCCTTTATAAGTTACAAAATTACGTGGTGTTTCATACAAAACTACTTCTAAATCAAGATTTAAATTGATGTGCGTTCTTAATTTTTGCCAAATTACAACCGCTATATTTTCTGCAGTTGGATTTAAATTCTCAAAATCAGGAACATCTAAATTCAAATTTTTATGGTCAAACGCATTTTCTATATGTTCTTTTAATAAATCTGATAAAATTTTAACATCAATTACAAAACCTGTTTCCTGATCAATTTCACCTGTGACACTTAGAATTAATTCGTAGTTGTGCCCATGATAATTTGGATTATTACATTTGCCAAAAATGGCATTATTTTGTTCCATCGACCAATCTTTTCGATATAACCTATGTGCAGCATTAAAATGTGCTTTTCTACTTACTGTTACTTTCATTTTCTTTATCTATTGTCTTCAAAATGATGATAAAATTCTTCAAATATTATTTTAAACCAAACCGTGTAAAGATTTGGATTCATAATCATGTCATTTTTAACGTCTTCAATCTTCATCCATTTCCAATTTTCTACTTCAGCTTTATTGATAAATGGCGTATCATTATAAATACCAAGCATCACATGATCTAATTCGTGTTCTGTTAACCCGTTATCAAATGGTGCTTTATAGATAAAATGGAACATTTCTTTCAATTCTGTTTCAAAACCCATTTCTTCACGTAAACGCCTTGTGCCGGCTTGAATATTTGTTTCGTTTTCTCGCTGATGACTACAGCAAGTATTGGTCCATAATAAAGGAGAATGATATTTAAGATGTGCCCGTTGTTGCAACATCAACTCATTTTTATCATTTAAAATAAAAACAGAAAATGCCCTGTGTAAAACTGCTTTTTCATGTGCTTCAAGTTTATTCATCAATCCAATTGGATTGTCGTTTGTATCAACTAAAATAACTTTTTCTTCTACCACTCTTAAAAATTTAATTGTCAAATTTACAAAAAAAATAATTTTTAAAGCAAAGATATCCTGAAATAAAGACTTTAACGTATTGTTAATAAAATTGGGTTGGTAATACCATAAATAATTGTATTTTTACACTTCTAAAATTTTAAAATAAAAAATGGGTAAAATCATTGCAATTGCCAATCAAAAGGGAGGAGTAGGAAAAACAACCACTTCAATTAATCTTGCTGCTTCATTAGGGGCCTTAGAGAAAAAAGTGCTGTTAATAGACGCCGACCCTCAAGCAAATGCAAGTTCTGGGTTAGGAATTGACGTAGAAAATGTAGAAATTGGCACATACCAAATAATAGAACATAGCCATACAGCAGAAGAAGGCGTTATTCCTACTAGTGCTCCAAATGTTTGGATTATACCTGCACATATTGATTTAGTTGCCATAGAAATTGAATTGGTTGACAAAGAAAAAAGAGAATACATGCTGAAACAAGCATTAAATACAATTAAAGAAAAATATGATTATATAATTATAGATTGTGCACCCTCTCTAGGTTTATTGACATTAAATGCTTTAACCGCTGCAGATAGTGTAGTAATTCCAATTCAATGTGAATATTTTGCATTAGAAGGTTTAGGTAAATTATTAAACACAATCAAAAGTGTGCAAAAAATTCACAACCCAGGTTTAGATATTGAAGGATTACTATTAACTATGTACGATACCCGTTTACGTTTATCAAATCAAGTAGTTGAAGAAGTTCAAAAGCATTTTAATAATATGGTTTTTTCAACTATTATTCAAAGAAACGTTAAATTAAGTGAAGCGCCTAGTTTTGGAGAAAGTATCATAAACTATGATGCCACAAGTAAAGGCGCTGCAAATTACTTAAATTTAGCAGAAGAAATTATCAAGAAAAACACTAATAACTAATGACAAAAGCAGTAAAAAAACCTGTGTTAGGAAGAGGGCTTTCGGCACTTTTAAATGATCCTTCAAATGACATTAAGTCTGTAGAAGATAAAAATGCTGACAAAGTTGTAGGTAGCATCATCGAACTTGATATTAATTTTATTGAAATAAATCCGTTTCAACCTAGAACTAATTTCAATGAAGATACACTTCAAGAATTAGCAAAATCTATTAAAGAAGTTGGCGTTATTCAGCCTATTACTGTTAGAAAATTAGAATTCAATAAATACCAATTAATTTCTGGAGAACGAAGATTACGGGCTTCAAAATTATTAGGACTTTCTACTATCCCTGCTTACATTAGATTGGCAAACGATAACGAATCGCTTGTCATGGCTTTGATTGAAAATATTCAACGTCATGATTTAGACCCAATTGAAGTTGCCATTTCATACCAAAGATTAATTGAAGAAGTAAATATAACGCAGGAAGAAATGAGTGAGCGTGTTGGAAAAAAACGCTCAACCATTACAAACTATTTGCGTTTATTAAAACTAGATCCAATTATTCAAACAGGAATGAGAGATGGTTTTATTTCAATGGGACATGGCAGAGCATTAATAAACATTGAAAATCAAGAAGCGCAAAGTACTATTTATCATACAGTAGTAACTCAAAACCTTTCTGTTAGAGAGACAGAAGCGTTAGTTAAAAAATACCAAGAAGGATTAAAACCTAAATCAATTAAAACGGCGGCTACAAAATCATTTGAAATTGCAACAGAACAAAAGAAAACAATTGCTAATTTTTTTGGTGCGAAAGTAGATATTAATGTCGCATCAAATGGTAAAGGCAAAATTGCAATTCCTTTTCATTCAGAAGAAGATTTTAATAGAATCATGAAATTAATCAACAACTAGTGACGCGATTTCTTTACATATTTATTTTACTGTTTTTGGGTAGCACATTATCTATAGCTCAAAAGAAAGAATTAAAAATTGAAACTAAAGATATAGTGAAGTCCGACATCAATCCATTATCTCCAGCAAAAGCAGCTTTTTATTCTGCTATTTTACCAGGATTAGGTCAAGCCTACAACAAAAAATATTGGAAAATCCCTATAGTATACGCAGCCATAGGCGCAGGGGTTTATTTTATAATGGATAATAATAAAAAACACAATCAATACCGTGACGAATACAAAAAAAGAATAGCAAACGGAGGTGCAATTGACACTTCTGATCCATTATATGGAAAATTAAGTACAGAAAGTGTCATTAGAGGGCAAAAATTCTATCAAAAAAATAGAGACTTATCAGTTCTTATTACTGCGGGTTTATACATTTTAAATATTGTAGAAGCAAATGTAGACGCTCATTTATTGCAATTTAACGTGAATGATGATTTATCATTAAAACCAGATTTACAACCCAATCCATACACGTTTAATCAAAATGTAGGATTTACGTTAACCTATCAATTTTAACGTTTTTTTTCGTAACATTTTATTTAAAACAACAACTAATCAAAATGAAAATAGCATTATTAGGTTACGGTAAAATGGGAAAAGTAATTGAGAAAATTGCTTTTGAACGTGGTCATGAAATTGTCTTAAGAAAAGACAGATCGGACACTTTTGAAGGCATTACAAATGCTGACATTGCAATAGATTTTAGCGTTCCGACCACAGCTGTTAGTCATATTTCGGAATGTTTATACCAAAATATTCCTGTAATTTCAGGAACTACTGGCTGGTTAGAAAACTACGCAGAAATGGTAGATTTATGTCATGAAAAAAACGGAAGTTTTATTTATGCTTCGAACTTTAGTTTAGGTGTAAATATATTTTTCGAACTAAATAATTATTTGGCAAAAATGATGAAAAACCTGACTGACTACAAAATTTCAATGGAAGAAATTCACCATATACAAAAGTTAGATGCACCAAGCGGAACAGCAATAAGTTTGGCAAACGGAATTATAGAAAATACCGATTATGTTAATTGGACAATAGAAAATCCAACTGCAAATCAAATTTACATTGACGCCAAAAGAATAGAAAATGTACCCGGAACTCACTCCGTTTTTTACGACAGCAAAGTGGATCAAATAGAAATAAAGCACACCGCACATAGCAGAGAAGGCTTTGCTTTAGGATCGGTCATTGCAGCAGAATGGCTAATTGGAAAAAAAGGCGTTTTCACTATGAAAGACGTTTTGGGGATATAAAAGTGCAATTTGCGATTTACGATTTACAATTTACAAAAAAACAAAAATTATGGACATATCTATTTGGATTATTACAGTATTAATAATTAGTACTTTACACGGAATTTGCACTTGGAAATTATACATGAAATCAGGTAAAAAAGCTTGGGAGGCCTTTGTTCCTGTTTATAACGGAATTGTGTTAATGCAAATGATAAATCGACCAAAATGGTGGGTATTTTTGGTTTTTTTACCAGTAATTAACTTATTAATTTTACCAGTAATTTGGATTGAAACTTTACGTACTTTCGGCAAGAAATCTACTACGGATATGTGGTTGGGCGTTATTACTTTCGGTTTTTACATTGGTTTTATTAATTACACCCAAGAAGTTTCATACGAAGCGGAACGCGATACCAAACCAGCAACAAAAACTTTAGACACTTTAGGGTCTTTAACTTTTGCTTTAATTGTAGCTACTTTTGTGCATACGTATTTTATTCAGCCCTTTGTGATTCCTTCATCGTCTTTAGAAAAATCATTATTAATTGGCGATTTTTTATTCGTAAGTAAGTTCCACTATGGGGCCAGAACACCAATGACACCAATTGCTGCGCCGATGGTACACGATTCTATTCCAATTGTAAAAAAACTATCTTATTTAAGCAAACCACAATTGCCTTATTTTAGGTTTCCAGCTTTAGAAAAAATAAAAAATAACGATATTGTTGTTTTTAACTGGCCAAGAGATACGCTAGCAAATATGTATTTACCAGCAAAAGAAAGAATCGACAAGCCTCGTGATAAAAAAACAAATTATGTAAAACGTTGTGTAGGTATTGCCGGTGACAGTTTGCAAATTAAAAATGGAATTGTTTTCATAAACGGTAAAGAATTAATTTTACCTGAAAGAGCGAAACCACAATATTCTTACAAAATTAGTACAGATGGCAAAACAGCAGTTGATTTTGAGACAATTTTAAGAGAAATGAAAGTTACTGATCCGGCAGGAATGATAACTAGCGACACACTGTATGTTCAAGCATTAACTTTTGAAAACGCAGAAAAATTAAAATCAATTAGCGGTATTACTTCTGTAAAAAGAATGATAAACAAAAAAGTAGAAGACGGCGTTTTCCCAGATTTTAAAGATGGTAATCCTTCAGTAACCAACAATTGGAATGGAGATAATTTTGGTCCAATTTATATTCCACAAGCGGGTAAAACAGTAGCTTTAAACAGAGAAACATTGCCCTTATATAAAATTATCATTACAGAATATGAAGGAAATAAGCTAGAAGTAAATGGCAACGAAATTAAAATAAACGGAAAAATAGCTAATTCCTACACCTTTAAACAAGATTATTATTGGATGATGGGAGACAACAGACATAATTCGTTAGATGCGCGTTATTTCGGTTACACACCAGCAGATCATATTGTTGGTAAACCCATTTTTATTTGGATGAGTTTAGATTGGAATGCAAAAGGCTTACTAAATAAATTCAGAACCGAACGTTTCTTTACAACTGTAAGTGGCGAAGGTCAACCAGAATCGTATTTCAAGTTTTTCTTAATTGCTTTAGCAGGCTATTTTGCCTGGGATTGGTATAGAAACAAGAAAAAGAAAAAAGAGGGAGATTTACTTTAAATAATTTAAGAGTTGTAATTTAGTTTGCAACTCTTTTTTCATTACATTAGAATTATGAACAATGAAATTTTAATTTACCCTACTTACTTTCCATCGATCAGTCATTATATTGCTATGATTCATGCAAAATTGGTTACATTTGAAGTGGAAGATACCTTTCAAAAACAAACCAACAGAAACCGTATGTACATTTATAGTCCGAATGGAATACAAATGTTAAACATTCCAGTGAAGCATGACACTACAAAAAGCAACTTTAAAGACATCAAAATAGACAACCAATACAATTGGCAAAAAAAACATTTTAAATCTCTAGAAGCCGCTTATAAGAATTCACCATTTTATGAATACTTTATTGATGATTTACAACCAATATTTGAAAAAAAACAAGAGTTTATGTTAGATTTAAACTTTAAAGTTTTTGAATTGGTAAATGCGGCATTAGGTATTTCAATACCTTTTGAAAAAACAACCGAATATTTGCATGAAGTTACTGATAAAACTGATTTTCGCTATTTGGTAAATGGCAAAAAGGACACAACGACAATTGAACCTTACACTCAAGTTTTTGATAACAAACATGGATTCATAAATAATTTATCCATTTTAGATTTATTGTTTAATGAAGGAAGATATGCAGTGGATTATTTAAAGCAACAACATTTATAATTTCGTCTTATAACCTATAACAAAAAAACGTCCCGATTTTCATCGGGACGTTTTTATATAATTTATAACAAAGTTTTATGAGTTGTGCTCTGCTTCAATTTGTTTTTTATCTGATGCTGACATCGTATCCACTAATACTGGCGTTGCAATAAATAATGAAGAATACGTTCCTACAATAATACCTATTAACATTGCAAAGATAAATCCACGGATTGAATCGCCACCAAATACAAACATAATGGCTAATACCATAATCATCGTTAAAGATGTGTTTAAGGTACGAGATAATGTAGTGTTTACAGAATCGTTTACAATTTTGTTAAAGTTACCATGGTGCGATTTTCCACCTAAGAATTCACGAACCCTATCAAATACAATTACAGTATCATTCATAGAATATCCAATTACAGTTAGAATTGCAGCAATAAAATGTTGGTCAATTTCCATGTGGAATGGCATGTATTTGTACAATAAAGAATAAATTCCTAATACAAAAATAACGTCATGCGCTACCGCAGCAATTGCTCCTAATGAATATTGGTATTTTCTGAACGAAATTATTAAGTATAAACAAACTAATAACATGGCTCCTAATACTGCCCAGTAGGCATTTGTTTTAATATCATCTGCAATTGATGGGCCAACTTTCATGGCTTGTAATACCCCAAATTGTTTTCCTTCTTGAGTATTTGTAAACTGATTGTAAGAAATTTCTTTAGCAAAGAATTTTTTCAATCCTGCATATAATTTTTCGTTAACTTCTTTATCAACCTCAACACCTTGCTTGTCGATTTTATATTTTGTAGTAATTTTCAATTGATTGTCGTTTCCAAATGTTTTCGCTTCAGCTCTGTTAAAAAACGCAGCCGTAGAAAGTGCATTTGAAACCTCTTCTGCAGACACTTTTTGGTCAAATTGTACTTGGAATGTTCTTCCTCCTACAAAGTCAATTCCTTGATCAAAACCATTCGTAAAGAAAGAAATAAAACTACCAATACAAACCACTAACGAGAATGCATACGTGAATTTCTTGATTTTTAAGAAATCGAAGTTGAAACCTGTAAACCAATTTTTAGTAATGTTTGTAGAAAATTGTAAACTTCTTCCTTTAGCAATATCTGCATCAATAAAGAAACGAGCAATAAAGATAGAAGTAAATAATGAAGTTAAAATACCAATTAATAATGTAATGGCAAAACCTCTAATCATACCTTCTCCAAAAATATATAAAATTGTACCTGTTAAAATATGTGTTACGTTGGCGTCAATAATAGATCTCATCGCGCCTTTCCATCCAAAAGCCGTAACTACTGCATTTTCTAATGACAAACCAGCCCTTAATTCTTCTTTTGCCCTTTCGTAGATAATAATGTTTGCATCTACCGCTGTACCCATTGTCAATACGATACCCGCAATACCTGGTAAAGTTAATACAAAACCAAAGTTAGCCATGGCACCAAATAACAATACTAAGTTTAATAATAACGCAACATTAGCATACCAACCTGCTCTTCCATAATAGAAAACCATCCAGAAAGAAACTAATAATAAACCTATGATTGATGACAAAATACCGTTATCAATAGCTTCTTGACCTAAAGATGGTCCAACTACTGCTTTTTGAACAATATCTGCTTTAGCTGGCAATTTACCTGCTCTTAATACATTTTCTAAATCGGCAGTTTCTTCTAATGTGAAGGCACCTGAAATTTGTGTTTGTCCACCAGAAATAGCTGCTTTTGCAGTAGCTGCAGAATACACTACATTATCTAAAACAATACAAACTTGGTTTCCGTTTTTAGCAATGTCACCTGTTAATTGTTCCCATTTTCTAGATCCAACTGGATTCATTTGCATGCTTACTGCTGGTTTACCAAATTGATCAAAATCAGCACTTGCATCTGTGATGGCATTACCTAATAATGGTGCAACACCGTCTGCAGTTCCTTTTAAAACATACAATTCTGTAACATCTTCTGCTTTAGAAGTTGTTTTTCCCCAAGCAAATTTTGCGTTTGAAGCCGTTGCTGGCAATAAAGCTCTAATCTCTGATCTTTTTAAATACGAGTTGATTGTAGCCGTATCTTTAACATTGTAACCAATTAATCCAGATGGACTTGGAATTGCATTTTCAAATAAAGGCCCTAAATCTTTTGCCGCTTTTTTAGCAGTGTCTTTTTTATCGCCTAATAATTCATTTACTTTAGATTTTGCATCAACCGCTTTATTGGTATCTACAACAGCTAAAGCTGCAGCAGGTTTTTTCTCAGTGGCTTTTAAAGCATCATTAGCAGCTGTAAAGAAATTACCTAATTCTTCTGGTTTTAAAGTTTCCCAAAATTCTAATTGTGCGGTTTGAGATAATAATTTTTCAACTCTATCTAAATCTTTTGCACCTGGTAACTCAACTAAAATTCTTCCAGTTTCACCAATTTTTTGAATGTTTGGTTGTGCTACTCCGAATTTATCAATACGTTTTGTTAATACTTTATAAGCACTTTCAATAGATTCAGCAACTTTCTTTTTCAAAATTACTTTCACTTGATCGTCAGTCATATTTAACTGTATTTCCTCAAATGTTCTATTGTAGAATGCTTCAGCAGAAGCCATTTTTATCGTTCCGTTAGATTCTGCAGCAAAAGCATCAAAAAAGGCATCTAAATAATCTTGATTTCCTTTTCTCTCTTTTGTAGCTCTTTCTAAAGCGCTATTAAATGTAGGATTTTTAGAGTTGTTTGATAACGTTTTTAAAACGTCTTTAACAGAAACTTCTAAAGTTACGTTAATACCACCTTCTAAATCTAATCCTTTATTGATTTGTTGTTTTTCTATTTGCTCATAAGTAAAGCTAGTAAAACCTAAGTTAAATACTTCTTTTTTCTTTAATGATTTTAAATAGTTTAATTCTTTTTGAGAATCTCCTTTCGCAAATTCTTTCGCATCTTTTATAATTCCGTTAGCAACAAACGTAAAAGAAAGTTGATAGATACAAGCAATCGTAAAAATGATTGCGAAGAATTTAATTAGTCCTTTGTTCTGCATTATAATTTATTTAAGTTATTTTCTTTAAAAACGGACAAATATATCATTTCATTAAGGATAAAACAATTTTATTTGTGCCTAAAATTGATTTTTTATTAATATCTAGTCAACATGATGATGAATTTGTCTTTTTTATCCATTTAAGTTCCTCAAAATAAGAAGAATAAAAAAAGCATTGAAACAATCAATGCTTTTTAATTTTTATAAATATTATTTTCTATTTGTCAGTGATTGTAGATTCGGCAATTTGTTTATATGTGCCGTTTTCTAATTTTTCACGTATGGCTTCAAAAGCGGTTAACGTTTCATCAATATCTTCTAACGTATGAGTTGTGGTAGGAATCATTCGCAATAAAATCATCCCTTTAGGAATAACCGGATACACTACTATAGATAAGAAAATACTGTAGTTTTCTCTTAAATCATTTACCATAATCATAGCTTCTGGGATAGAACCTTCTAAGTAAACTGGCGTAATACAAGTATTTGTGTCGCCAATATTGAATCCTTTTTCCTTTAAACCGTTTTGTAACGCATTAACATTTATCCATAATTTATCTTTAATTTCTGAAGAATTACGTAATAATTCCAAACGTTTCAACGAACCAATTGTTTGAATCATCGGCAATGCTTTAGCAAACATTTGGGAACGTAAATTATATTTTAAATAATCAATTATATCTTTATCTGCCGCTACGAAAGCTCCAATATTTGCCATTGATTTTGCAAAAGTTGAAAAATACACATCAATTCCATCTTGACAACCTTGTTCCTCACCTGCTCCAGCACCTGTTTTACCAAGTGTACCAAAACCATGCGCATCATCAACAAGTAAACGGAAATTGTATTTTTTCTTCATTTCTACAATTTCTTTTAACTTACCTTGTTGTCCTCGCATTCCAAAAACACCTTCCGTAATAAACAAAATACCACCACCTGTTTCGGTAGCTAGTTTTGTAGCACGTTGTAAGTTTTTCTCCATACTTTCAATGTCATTGTGCTTGTAAGTAAAGCGTTTTCCACTGTGCAAACGAACACCGTCAATAATACATGCATGCGCATCTACATCATAAACAATAACATCATTTCTATTAACCAAAGCATCAATTGTAGATAAAATTCCTTGGTAACCAAAATTTAATAAATAAGCTGATTCTTTCATTACAAAAGCCGCTAATTCTTCTTCCAATTGTTCATGATATTTGGTATGACCACTCATCATTCTGGCTCCCATAGGATAAGCTGCGCCATATTGCGCTGCAGCTTCGGAGTCTGCTTTACGAACTTCTGGATGATTGGCTAAACCTAAATAGTCGTTCAAACTCCAGTTTAATATATTTTTACCTTGAAATTGCATTCTTGGACCCAATTCACCTTCCAATTTTGGAAATACGAAATAACCTTCTGCTTGTGAAGCCCATTTTCCTAAAGGTCCTTTATTTTGCTGTATTCTTTCAAATAAATCTTTAACCATAATTTCTTACTTATTTAGTGCTGCAAAAGTATAAATAAAAAAACATTTTTTATAATTTTTTTTTAACAACAAAATCAAATAAATCGAAGACCAAAAAAACATATTTGTTAAAAATAAAGTTTTACTTATCTTTGACATTCCTATGAAAGCAATAAAAATTATCGAATGTCCACGCGATGCCATGCAAGGCATTAAAATGTTTATTCCTACAGAAAAAAAAGTACAATACATTCAATCTTTATTGCGAGTAGGATTTGATACGCTAGATTTCGGAAGTTTTGTGTCGCCAAAAGCCATTCCTCAAATGCAAGATACGGCTGAAGTATTGGAACGATTGGATTTATCGCATACACAAAGTAAATTATTAGCCATTGTTGCCAATACTCTAGGGGCAGAAGCAGCATCAAAACATAAAGCAATACATTATCTCGGTTTTCCGTTTTCTATTTCTGAAAATTTTCAAATGCGTAATACACACAAAACCATCGCTGAAAGCCTTATTACATTACAAGAAATTTTAGAAATAGCTGACAAATCTAACAAAGATGTTGTGACTTATATTTCTATGGGGTTTGGGAATCCTTATGGCGATCCATATAACGTTGAAATTGTAGGTAACTGGACAGAAAAATTAGCTAAAATGGGCGTAAAAATTTTATCGCTTTCCGATACAATTGGCTCTTCTACACCTGAAGTTATTGATTATTTATTTCGTAATTTAATACCTAGATATCCAAATATTGAATTTGGAGCCCATTTACATACCACGCCAGACAAATGGTTTGAAAAAATAGATGCGGCATACGAAGCAGGTTGCCGAAGATATGATGGCGCTATCCAAGGATTTGGCGGATGTCCAATGGCTAAAGACGACTTAACCGGGAACATGCCAACCGAAAAGTTATTATCCTATTTTACGACCAAAAAAGAAAACACCAACACCAGTCCAATGAGTTTTGAAAGTGCTTATAACGAAGCTACAAAATTGTTTGGCGCGTTTCATTAAAAATAAATTTACAAATTGATTAAATATAAAAATGTAATTGTTTTGAAATAAATTATGATTTACAACTAACTTTTTCTTATATTTGCACGCAATTTAACTTCAATTGCAGCATGAAAGCACACACTACAAAAATTATAGGAGAAGGACTCACGTATGACGACGTCCTTTTAATTCCAAATTACTCAGAAATACTTCCAAGAGAAGTTTCTATTCAATCGAAATTTAGTAAAAACATTACCTTAAATACACCTATTGTTTCCGCTGCAATGGATACAGTTACAGAAAGTGCGATGGCTATTGCTATGGCGCAAGAAGGCGGCATAGGCGTATTACACAAAAATATGACCATTGCACAACAAGCTGCAGAAGTAAGAAAAGTGAAACGTGCAGAAAGCGGAATGATTTTAGATCCTGTAACATTGCCTTTAACTGCAAATGTAGGTGATGCCAAAAATGCGATGAGAGAATTTGGCATTGGCGGTATTCCGGTAGTAGATGAAAAGGGTATTTTAAAAGGAATTGTAACCAATAGAGATTTGCGATTTGAAAAAGAAAACAGTCGTGCTATTACAGAAGTTATGACTTCTGAAAATTTAGTAACAGCAGGAAAAGGAACAACTTTAGCTGCAGCAGAAGAGATTCTTCAAGAAAGTAAAATTGAAAAATTACCAGTTGTTGATGCCAATTTTAAATTAATTGGATTAATTACTTTTAGAGATATTACAAAAC
>NZ_JBIPMS010000038.1:0-14055 GCF_044368995.1 Flavobacterium sp.
AGAAAACAGACTAAAACCTATATGAATCAAAACGTATAGGTTTTTTCTTTATATTTGAAATATTAAAATAAAACAATGAAGATACTACTCGTAGGAGAATTTAGTCGGTTGCACAATTCATTAAAAGAAGGACTCTTGGCATTAGGTCATGAAGTTATTTTAGTGAATAATGGCGATGGCTTTAAAAACTATCCTGCAGATATTAGCATTCGAGCGGCTTTTTTCAAATCGAAATTAGGCAATATCCCAAGACAAATTTGGTTTAGAATTTTTAAATTCGATTTGGCTTTATTAGAACATGGTATTAGATTTTGGTGGATTTCTAAAAAACTAAAAAAATATGATATAGTTCAGTTAATTAATGAAACTCCAATACAAACTGTTTCAAAGTTAGAATTGTTTTTATTAAAACGTATTTTAAAGCAAAATAAAAAAGTTTTCTTAATGTGTTGTGGGATTGATTATATGACCGTATCTCATATGCTCCAACAGAAAGACAGGTATTCCGTTATGAATCCTTACTTTGAGGGTATTGCAAAAGCTAAAAAACAATATGACTACTATTTTGATTTTTTAACCAAATCGCATCAAAAAATTCATCAATTTTTATACAAAAATAGTTCTGGAGTCATTGCGTCTGATTTAGATTATATAGGACCTCTCATTGGAAATGAAAAGTATTTAGGTATGGTTGCAAATCCTATAAATATTGATAAAATTGTAAATAGTGAAACTATAATTTCTGGAAAAATTTCTATTTTCTTAGGGATAAATTCAGGAAATTCTTTCACAAAGGGAACTTCATTTTTTGAAAAAGCGCTCGTAATTATTCAAGAAAAATACCCAAATTTGATTGAAGTTAAAATTACTACAGATATACCTTACTTAGAATATCAAAAACATTTTGAAAAGGCACACATCATATTAGACCAAGTATATGGTTTTGATCAAGGATTCAATGCTCTAGAAGCAATGGCCAAAGGTAAAGTAGTGTTTACTGGTGCGGAAACTGAATTTTTAAATCATTATAATTTACAAGAAGATGAAGTAGCAATAAATGCATTACCCGATGTAAATTATTTAGTTGAAAAATTATCTTTTTTAATTGAAAATCCCTCCGAAATTAATCGAATTGGTCAAAATGCCATTCATTTTATTAATAAAGAACATCATTATGTTACTCAAGCTCAAAAGTATTTGACACTTTGGTTTCAATCGTAATAAATCTTATTTTAATATTCAATAAGTGCTCTAAATCCCTCTTTACAATTATTTTTTTCCGTTATTATAATTTATTCCGTAAAAGAAATCCTGTATTTAAATTGTATTGAGAAGTAAACGTTTTTATTCATGACTTATAAAAGCAGATAATATTTTTTCAAGTTTTTTTATTTTATTGTTTACTTTTAACAAAAAAAACATGATTTCAAAAATTAAATATGAATATTTATTGGGTTTTATTGCAATAATTTGGATATTGTTTTTTGCATATGTTATTCAATTAAAAGCTGGTTTTTCATCTCTTGGCGATGATGGAAGTTATTTATATTCCGCAAGACTGCTGTATTTTAATCATAAAATTGATAATACTAGACCCTTGTTGATTTCAGCTATAAATGGTTTTCCATATTTATTTGGTTTTTCTAACCACACAACTGTAAAATTTGGGATTTTCATTAATTTTTTATGTTGGTTTTTTACTTCTGTTTTATTGTTTAAAATTATTTCAAAAATTTTAAACAGAAAAAAAGCATTTCTACTTTCGGTAATATTTATTTTTTGTATTGGAAATTTAGCTCATGCTTTTAATTTCTTATCAGAATCTATTTTTATTTTTATGATTTTGTTATCTATTTATTTTGTTAGTAAATATTATGAAACAACTAAATACTATTTCATTACAATTGCAATTGCTGTTTTACTTTTTAATACTCTTATAAAACCTGTTTCTATTGGGTTAGCTTTAATTCTAATATTTTTCTTTATTTCAAAATTTAAAAGAATCATTTTTAATAAATTATCGTTCCTACTTTTAGCTAGTTTTTTATTGATTATTTATCAAATGTATTCGCTAAAGAAGAATTATGGAGATTTTACAATAAGTTATATTAGTTCAATCACTTATTATAATTATTTAGGAGATAAAGCGGATTGTTATAAAAAAGGTATAGAATATTTACCCGCAAAAACGGAAAGATCTAAAAAATATGGTTTATTATCCAGTAATGAAATGAAAAAAACCGCTGAAAATGATTTCAAAAGCCAGTTTAATAACAACACCTATAACTTGTTTAAAGCTTATTTGTTTTGTATGTATTCTAACACTCACAAAGGAAATTATATTGTAAGTGAATGCAACAATGAAAAAGGAACCAGTTATTTTAATGTTTTTTATTTTTTATTTAAAGCGATTTCAAAACTTCAGAATATATTGTTTACGATTTTTGGAGTATCTCTGTCCTTTTATTGTTTGTTGAATTTTAATAAAATTGATAAGTTTTATTTGATGAATGCAACATTCATTTTGTATATATTTTTTATTTCTGCAATCTCATGTTTTCAATGTGACAGATTTCATATTGTGTTTTATCCAATCGTACTGTTACTACTTTTAATTTTTTTAAAAAATATAAAAAACATTACTAATAAATACATAAAATAAGTAAATGTATGCGCCATTACAATTCCTTTTATTCCAATGGCATGCATCATCCCATTTGACGAAAAATAAAGTATTGTCAAAGAAATTATTTCTGTAATAATAAATGTTTTTGTTTGCTTTGTTGCGATTAATATAGTTCCAAAAATTAATGATATTGCTTTTAGTAAATCACCTAGTAATTGCCAAAAAAACAACGATTCCATTGATTCAAATTCAGAAGAAAATAATATTGGAATAATAAATTTTCTAAAAAAATAAATTAGAACTAAACCTATCGCAAAAACAGGAATAATCGTTTTTAAATAATTAAAAATAATTTCCTTTACATTTGAATTTTTTGCCGCTATTTTTGGGTAAAAATAAATTGTCATTATTGAAGAAACAAACAATAAATAATACGAGGAAATCCGTTGTAAACCTTCATAAATTCCTGCATTTTGTAATCCCGTTATAGTGACAATATCAGTACGAATTTCCAGTAATACGAAAGAACCAATTACACCAGAAACCAATGCCATTAACACGTATTCAGACAAGTTTTTTACAACCGAAAAATTGAAATTTTGAAAGGAAAAAACATCGGAAATTGAAATAAGATTTTTAAGATAGAATAAACAAACAAAAAACACGAAAACTGGTGCTAAAACTAAGGAAACCAAAGCACCAAATGTAGCATAATAATAAATTAAAAACAACGAAAATAGTAACGCTATAGCACTTGAAATAATCTGAATATATATTACATTTTTATATTTTTGAAAACCATTAACCACTGAAATACAAAACGTTGAAAAAACATATATTGGAAATAAAATAGCTAGAATATAAAACAAAAAAACATAAATCTCTGAATGATTAAATAATTGTTTTGAAAGATAATTAGCGCCAAAAATTAAGAACAAACTAATGCATATTGAAGAAGTCAAAAGCAACAATCCAAAAGTAGCTAAAACCGATTTCAATTTAGCTTTATCGTGCTGATATTCAGAGACATATTTTATAATCCCATTCTGAATTCCGAGTAAAGAAAAATTTTCAACTACATTTAAAAAGGCTCTAAAATTTCCTACATAGGCCATTCCGTTTGCTCCAACAAAAAGGGCTAACGCTTTGGATGTAATGAAACCAAAAGTTAATTTCAACAAAATATGAACGCTATTCAAAGAAGTAATTTTGAATAAAGGTTTTTGCATTATTTTTTTAATTTCAGACAATTAATACGAATTTAATGTAGCAATAATATGCTTGATTTCTTCATCTGTCAACACAGAACTCATTGGTAAACTCAGTACCTCTTGATGAATTTTTTCAGTAATTGGTAAACTTAAATGATTAAATTCTAGCAATGCTTTTTGTTTGTGAGGCGGAATTGGATAATGAATTACTGTTTCTATTCCGTTTTTATATAAATATTCTTGTAACGTATCTCTGCTTTCGGTACGAATTACAAATAGATGAAAAATGTGATCATTGAAATTATTCCAAATTGGTAAATGAATTTTATGGTTCTTAATTTCAGATAAATAACGTTTTGCTGCCTTTTTTCGAGATTCATTTTCAGCATTTAAATGAGGTAATTTGATGTTTAAATATGCTGCCTGTAATTCATCTAAACGAGAATTTACACCTACATAATCATTATGATATTTTTTAGTTGAACCATAATTTCTTAAAGAAAATAAAACTTCTGCTAAATTAGCATCGCTGGTTGTAATTGCACCGCCATCGCCTAATGCGCCTAAATTTTTTCCAGGATAAAAGCTAAAAGCACGTGTATGATTTCCTTTAAAAGTTAATCCGTGTGCTTGTGCCGCGTCTTCAATAATAAGTATATTGTGAGACTCACAAATAGCATTAATTTTATCCATTTCGGCCAATTGTCCATATAAATGAACCACTAAAATGGCTTTAGTTTTTGAAGTAATTATATCTTCAATTAAATTAGGATCAATATTGTACGTTTCAAAACTTGGTTCAACAAAAACAGGAGTCAAATCAGCTTCTAAAATTGCTAAAACGGAAGCTATATAGGTGTTTGCAGGAACTATCACTTCATCACCTTTTTGTATGTTTCCTAATTGAATATGTGCTTTTAATATAAGCACTAAAGCGTCTAACCCATTCCCCACGCCAATACAATGTTTCGCCTTAGAAAAGGAAGCAAAACTTGTTTCAAATTGTTTTACTTCGTTACCTAAAATATACCAACCATTGTCTAAAAACGCTGTCGTTTTAGCTAAAAATTGGTCTTTAAATGGCTTATTTAGTTTATGTAAATCTAGAAATTTTATCATATCAAAACCTGATTTAAATTCACATAATTTTTAGTCTCAATTTCATAAAAATTTTGGACAATTGTTCTTGCCCCAAAAGATTCTTTCCAATAATGCAAACTTTCGTTTAATTGTAAACCATTATTCTCATTAGAGATTCCAAAATCAAAATATTTATCATTTGAGAATACGTTTTGAATTAAATGATTATATAAAAAGTCCAAACCACCTAATTTGGTATTAAATGCTTTGTTTCCTGAGATATACTGAGGATGAATTACGTTTTTTGTTATAAAGACAGTTACGCCACCTATAATTTCATTTTCAAAATACACATTAAATTGTCTGATTAATTTAGGAAATTTAGACTTTAAATAGGTAATTTCTTCAACGGTATGAATGGGTTTAGAATTGTATTTGGTATATAAATTCGGAATTAATAGTTTTTCCCAAAATAAATCAAAAGAGGTTTCTTCTACAATTTTTAATTTTTGTTTTTCGCCTGTTTCTATGCCTCTTTTACGAACACGAGAAGTCTCAATTTTATTTGCTAATTCCAAAATAGCTATGGCATCTCTTCGAATAAGCTTGGCTTGTAATAAAAATGAAATGTACTCCATTTCGTCAGATGGAAATGAATTGTAAATTGGAGGAATTATTTTTAATTGTACTTTATTAAATCCGGCTTCAAATAAATATTGAAATAGATTATAGTTTAAATGAATTATTTCAGAAAGTTTGCTTTTTTTATCTAAAATTAGTCCGCCATAGGTTAACCCTTGATGTGAATAAATTTCGTTACCTACTATATTTGCAGGTAAAAGCGCTCTTAAATTTTCTTTTTCATCAAAAATAAATAACGAATAATCTTCAAATCTATCCGAATGGTATTCCATAAAATCTCTATGAAACAAAAATGTAGCATTTTTTGAGTCTGCTACAAAGTCATTCCATAAATTATAATGTTCGGAAGTATATTTTATTATTTTAAACGTATTCATTATTGATTTTGAGTGTTCTAATTATGAAAAATAACAATTTGGCTTCATAAATCTTTGGGGAAATTAGTAAAATTTATTACTTTGGTAAAATTATTCAGCATAAATATTAAAATTTAAAACCTATTCATGAAAAAATCACTTGTGTTTTTTGTGTTTTTTTTACAGTTTTCATTTTCTCAAAATATTGGTTTATATAGCCAATTTAACGGAAGATACGACTTTACTTTTGTAGGAAACACATTAAATCCTGTTGAAAATTCATTTCAAACCACTCCGGCAGTTTTAACAACATCTTCGGCCACATTAGCACTTAATACCAATGACATTATTGAAAGCGCCTATTTATATTGGGCAGGTTGTGGAACTGGGGATTTTAATGTCAAATTAAATGGTACAGATGTACTTGCTACAAGAACTTTTTCAAATATATTAACTCAAGGTCAATCGTTTAATTATTTTAGTGCATTTGCAAATGTTACCTCACAAGTACAATCCACCGGAAATGGCACCTACACTCTTTCAGATTTAGATGTGAGTAGTTTCGTTTCGCTTCACGCGCAAAATAGTACTAATTTTGCAGGTTGGGCATTAATAGTTGTATATAAAAACCTATCATTACCCTTAAATCAGTTGAATGTTTACGATGGATTACAAGTAGTATCACAATTACAAAACAATCTAAATGTTACACTTAATGCGTTAAATGTAATTGATAATGTAGCTGCAAAAATTGGTTTTTTAGCTTGGGAAGGCGATTCCGGAATTCAAGTGAATGAAACATTGCGAATTAATGGAAATATTATTAGTAATCCGCCATTAAATCCTGCTAATAATGCTTTTAACGGCACTAATTCGATTACCAATTCCAATCAATTATACAACATGGATTTGGATATTTATAACATACAAAACAATATAAATATTGGAGATACTTCGGCATTAATTCAGTTGACTTCAGGACAAGATTATGTTATGATTAATGCAATTGTAACAAAATTAAACAGTCAATTGCCTGATGCCCGAATTACATTTCCTGCTCCTGCATTAAATTGTAATATAAGACAACTTCATATCAATTATTCTGTAACCAATAATAATGCTACAGCTAGTCTACCGGCTATCACGCCAATTACTTTTTATGCTGATAATATAGTGGTGGGTTCGGCTTTTACGCAAAACGCTATTCCTATTGATGGTTTTGAAAACGGAACTATCACGTTAACAATTCCTGCGAGTATTCCTTTACAGTTTAATATAATTGCTAGAGTAGACGATACTGGTAATGGAACGGGTATTGTAAATGAAATATCTGAATCGAATAATTTGTTTAGTTTACCCATTCAACTTTTAGTTTCTCCTGATTTTAATAATTTAGAAGATATTGTTAGTTGTAATTTAGGATTAACAAAAGGAATTTTTGATTTTTCTGAGTATGAAGGAAGTGTAAAAACCAATCCAGGACATTTGAGTACGTTTTATTCTTCTGAAGCAGATGCGCTAAATTTTACAAATCAAATACTATTTTTAAATAACTATGAAGCATTACAAACTCCGAAAACCATTTGGGTCCGAATTGACGATGAACAAATTGGTTGTTATAGTTTAACTTCATTTGAATTACTAACAAAAAATTGCGAACCAATAGTTTATAATGCCGTATCACCAGATAATGATGGACAAAATGATTTCTTTTTTATTGAAGGATTAAGAGATATTTTTATAAATTTTAAATTGGAAATTTATAACCGCTGGGGAAGATTATTATGGACTGGAAACAACAACAAACCAGATTGGAATGGCTATTCTGAAAATACAATGGGCAATAATGAGGCGCCAAGCGGCACCTATTACTACATTTTATACCTTAATGACCCTGATTATCCAAAACCATTAAATGGTTATTTATATTTAAGAAGATAGAATCTATATAGTTAGACAAAACTTAAAATTATAACTAATATTTCTTAAAAGTAAATTCTCATAAAAAAAATTTATACTTTTAGCCAACAAAAAACAATAAACTATGCGAATATTTAATTTCTTAATAGCAATATTAACTATTAATTTAGGTTTTAGCCAAAATTATTTTCCTAAAAATGATGGTGTCAAACAAACCTACAAAAATCCAGTAGCAATAACTAATGCTACTATTTATTCATCTTCTACAGCTAAAATTGAAAATGCAACTATTTTGTTTGAAGGTGATAAAATTTTAGAAATCGGAACACAAATTTTAATTCCTAAAAACGCAACAATAATTGATGCTACAGGAAAAACTATTTATCCTTCATTTATAGATTTATATACTGAATTTGGAATTCAAAAACCATTAAGAAAATCGTCAAACTCAAAATCGCCACAATACGATTCTGAAAGAAACGGATATTATTGGAACGACCACATTAGAGCCGATTTCAATGCTTTTGAAAATTTAAATTACGATGAAAAAGCTGCGAAAGATTTAAGAGAAACTGGATTTGGAACAGTTTTAAGTTTTAATAATGATGGAATTGTGGCAGGAACAGGATTACTTTGGACATTAAATGACGTTGAAAATAATGGAACCAGAATCTTAAATAATAAAATATCACAACACATTACGCTAAAAAGAAGTTCGCTTTCAGGACAATCCTACCCTTCTTCATTAATGGGAAGTATGGCGTTGATCAAACAATTTTATCACGATGCAAAATGGTATGCTGCAGGAGGCTCAAAGTCAAAAGATATTTCATTAGAAGTATTTAATCAAAATAAAAATTTAGTCCAAATATTTAATGCTGGTGACAAATTAAATATCTTAAGAGCAGATAAAATTGGTGACGAATTCGGAATAAATTACCTTATCAAAGGGAGCGGAAACGAATTAGAACGTATCGAAGAAATTAAAAAAACGAATGCTACATTAATTATACCAATTAATTTTCCTGAGGCCTATGATGTTTCCGACTCATTTCTTGCGGAACAAGTTGTTTTGTCTGATATGAAATTTTGGAATCAAGCACCCTATAATCCAAAAGTACTTGCGGAGAACAATATTAATTTTGCTTTAACTACTGCCGATTTAAAAAATCCTAAAGACTTTTTAACAAACTTAAGAAAAGCCGTAGAATTTGGATTTCCAAAAGAAAAAGCAATAGCAGCTCTAACTGAAATACCAGCAAAAATTGCAAACCAAACCAATATTGGTGCTTTGAAAAAAGGCAACTTAGCAAATTTTATTATTACTAGTGGAGATATTTTCGATTCAAAAACCACTATTCAGGAAAATTGGGTTCAAGGAAATAGATTTGTAATTGAAAAAATACAACCTTCAGATATTAGAGGAAAATACGATTTAACTTTAGATTCTAATAAATACGATTTAGCAATTGAAGGAGAAATTTCAAAATTAGATGCTAAAATTTCTCAGGATAAAATGGAGTTCGGTACAAAAATTACTTATAACGATCCTTGGATTACAATGGTTATTAAAGGAAAAGATACTATTTCTTCCAATTTTATTAGAATTTCTGGGCTAAAATCTGAAACAGGTTTATCTGGAAAAGCGTTTTTAGAAAACGGAAAAGAAGTTTCTTGGAGTGCCGTTAAAAAGTCCGCAACTACAGAAGTTAAAAAAGACGCTATAACTGACAAAAAAGAAGAAAAGAAAACGCCAGTTTTTTATCCCGTTACATTCCCAAACCTTGCTTTTGGAAATTTAACCAAACCAAAACAAGAAACAATATTGTTTAAAAATGCTACGGTTTGGACAGGAGAAAAAGAAGGTATTTTAAAGGAAACTGATGTTTTAATTGAAAACGGAAAAATTATTAAAATAGGAAAAAACTTGCCTCAAAAAGGAAAAGTGATTGATGCAACTGGAAAACATTTAACCGCCGGTATTATTGACGAGCATTCACATATTGCTATTTCAAATGGTGTAAATGAGGGCGGACAAAATTCATCTGCTGAAGTTACCATTGAAGATGTAGTAAATTCTGAAGATATTAACATTTATAGAAACTTGGCTGGTGGTGTAACTTCTGCTAATTTATTACATGGTTCTGCTAATCCAATTGGTGGCCGTGCCGCATTTGTTAAACTAAAATGGGGATACAATCCTGATGAAATGTTGGTAAAAGACGCCCCTAAATACATAAAATTTGCTTTAGGTGAAAATGTAAAACAATCCAATTGGGGTGATATTGAAAGATTACGTTTCCCACAATCCAGAATGGGTGTAGAACAAGTATATGAAGACTATTTTTCTCGTGCGTTGTCCTATCAAAAAGAATGGGATGCTTTCAATGCCAATAAAGGTAAAATTGCTCCTCGTTTTGATATTGAATTGGAAACATTAAGTCAAATTTTAAATAAAGAACGTTTTATCACTTGTCATTCTTATGTGCAATCTGAAATAAATATGTTATTAAAAGTAGCGGAAAAATACAATTTTAAAATTCAAACGTTTACACATATTTTAGAAGGCTATAAAGTAGCAGACAAAATGGCCAAACATGGCGTTGGTGGTTCTACTTTCGCAGATTGGTGGGGTTATAAATATGAAGTAAATGATGCCATTCCTTACAATGCAGCGCTTATGAATAATGTTGGCGTTACGGTTTCAATCAATTCAGATGATGCTGAAATGTCGAGAAGATTGAATCAAGAAGCGGCCAAAACATTAAAATATGGTGGTGTAACTGAAGAAGCAGCTTGGAATTTTGTGACTTTAAATCCGGCTAAATTACTACAAGTTGATGATAAAGTGGGAAGTATTAAAGTTGGCAAAGATGCCGACGTAGTGCTTTGGTCAGAAAATCCTTTAACCATTTATGCAACTGTAGAAAAAACTATTGTTGATGGAATTATTTTCTTCGATTTAGACCAGGAAACCGCCAAAAATGAAACGGTTCAAAAAGAAAGAAATGAGTTAATTAATTTAATGTTAGATGCCAAAAACAAAGGCTTAAAAACACAAGAACCAAAGAAAAAATCGAGCGGACATTATCACTGTGATACCCTTGGTGAAAAATGCAGAGAATTTCATGCTAAATACAACAACTAATGAAAAAACTAACTTACATATTCGCACTAACTACCTTTATTAGTTTTGCACAACAAACACCAGCACCAAAGCAAACAAAATCGATTTTAATCATTGGTGGAACGGCGCATTTAGGTAACGGAAAAATTCAAGAAAACAGTCTGATTTCTATTGTTGATGGTAAAATCGCTTCTGTTTCTGATGCAACTGTAACTAAAATTGCCAAACACGATATTACTATTCAAGCAGATGGAAAGCATATTTATCCTGGATTCATCGCGCCAAATTCAACTTTAGGATTAGTTGAAATCGATGCCGTTCGAGCTTCAGATGATGAAAGTGAAATTGGCGAATTCAATCCACATATTAGAAGTTTAATAGCTTATAATGCTGAATCAAGACTAACGGAATCAGCTCGACCAAATGGCGTTTTATTGGCACAAATAACACCACGCGGTGGAAGAATTTCTGGAACTTCTTCTGTAGTGCAACTAGATGCTTGGAATTGGGAAGATGCCGTAATTAAAGAAAATGACGGAATTCATATGCGATGGCCAAATAGTTATGCTAGATTAGGTTGGTGGGCAGAACCAGGCGGCATTGAATCGAACAAAAAATATGAGGAACAAACCAAAGGCGTTCAACAGTTTTTTGACAATGCGTTTAATTATTTAAAATCAGATAAAAAAACAAAAGACATTCCTTATGATGCGATGAATGGGTTACAAAGCGGAGAAAAAACGTTATTTGTAAACGCAAATGGTGAAAAAGAAATTACGGATATTATTTTATTTAAAAAGAAAAATAATATTAAAAAATTAGTAATTATCGGTGGGTACAACGCCCATAAAATTGCCGATTTATTAAAAGAAAATAATGTTTCAGTTTTATTAAGAAGAATTCATGATGTTCCGAATTCTGAAGATGAAGATGTTAATTTACCATACAAAATTGCTAAAATATTAACCGAAAAAGGAATTATAGTTGGTTTAGAAAATTCTGGTGATATGGAACGCATGCAGACCAGAAACATACCATTTTATGCAGGAACATGCGCCGCTTGGGGAATGAATAAAGAAGAAGCGTTAAAATTAATAACATCAAACACTGCAAAAATTTTAGGAATTGACGCCAAATACGGAACCTTAGAGGCCGGAAAAAGTGCTACCCTATTTATCTCAGAAGGCGATGCATTAGATATGAAAACGAATAAGTTATCTCACGCTTTTATTGATGGACGACAAATTAGCTTAGAAAGTCACCAGACAGAATTATACGAAAGATATAAAGATAAGTTTGAGAGCGAAGGTTCAAAATCGGAAGTTAAAAACTAAATCAGAAATCATCAATTTCAAAGTCGCAAAGCCATAAGTTTTGCGACTTTGTTTTTATCCTTAAAAAAGATAACTTTGTAACTCAGATTCTTAGCAACTTAGTCACTCAAAATGAAACAAATCACTTCCATTCAAAATCCGTTTGTCAAAAACTTAATTATATTGCAAGACAAAGCCAAAGCACGCGAACAATCGGGAACGTTTATTATTGAAGGACAACGAGAAATTCAATTGGCTTTAAAAGGGGGCTATGAAATAGAAACATTACTATTTTGTCCAGAATTATCCGGAAAATCTGAAAATCTGAAAATTCAAATAGCAGAACATTTAAAAATAGAAATTTCGAAAGAAGTTTATCAAAAATTAGCGTATCGCGATACTACCGAAGGAATTATCGCCATTGCCAAATCAAAATCTTTACAATTATCCGATTTGAAATTGTCTAAAAACCCTTTAATTTTAGTTGCAGAAGGATTAGAAAAACCAGGAAATTTAGGTGCTTTATTACGAACCGCAGATGCTGCCAATATTGATGCTGTGATTATTACTAATCCAAAATCAGATATGTATAATCCAAATATTGTGCGTTCTAGCGTAGGTTGTTTGTTTACACGTCAAATTGCCGTGGCGACTTCAGAAGAAGCGATTGCCTTTCTAAAAAAAAATAACATCAATATTTATTGTGCGACTTTACAAGATTCAGCCACCTATCACACACAAAATTACAACGATCCAACCGCGCTAGTTGTTGGAACTGAAGCAACCGGAATTACAGCCGTTTGGCGACAAAATTCAACTAGAAATATCAACATTCCGATGCAAGGTAGTATAGATTCTATGAATGTTTCGGTAGCAGCAGCTATTTTACTATTCGAAGCCAAAAGACAAAGAGGATTTAAATAACAATTACAATGTCAAAAATCAATATCAATTCTGAAACAAAAAATAAACAAATGAAAAAAATACTTTTAATAACCTTATTGACTTCATTCACAGCGTTTTCTCAAATAACTGAAAAAGAAATTGATGAAGTAGCAGAAAATACATTAACAGCATTTAACGTTCCAGGAGTTGCAGTTGCGGTTGTAAAAGACGGGAAAATCATTCATAGTAAAGGATACGGAGTAAAATCCATACTTAAAAAAGATAAAGTAGATGGAAACACGCTTTTCGGTGTAGCCTCAAATAGCAAAGCATTCACTACAGCTGCTATTGCAATGCTTGTCGATGAAGGAAAAATGAAATGGGATGATAAAGTTGTTAATTACTTACCTAATTTTAAAATGTATAACGACTATGTTACGAATGAATTCACGGTTCGTGACTTAGTAACTCACAGAAGTGGATTGGGATTAGGTGCTGGCGATTTAATGATTTGGCCTGACGGAAGTAATTTTAAACCAAAAGATATTGTTGAAAATTTACATTATTTAAAACCCGTTTCTGGTTTCAGAACTAAATATGATTATGACAATTTATTATATATTGTAGCTGGTGAAGTAATTGAAAAAGTTAGCGGATTAACCTGGTGCGATTTTATAGAAAACAGAATAATGAAACCTCTTGAAATGAATAATAGTGCGGGTTCATTTTTACGATTAAAAGACACCACAAATATTATTGATCCACACATACCAACGGATGGCAAATTAAAAGTTATATCACGTTACAAAAATCAAACTTTTGATGCTGCTGCTGGAATTTATTCTTCTGTAAACGATATGAGTAAATGGATGATTATGCAATTACAACAAGGAAA
>NZ_JBIPMS010000132.1:0-4422 GCF_044368995.1 Flavobacterium sp.
ATTCCTGGAAATGTGGAAACATTCGTAGGATATGATCAAACAGAAAACGAGTCAAAAATTACTAGAATCCGTAAAGTCGATTCTAAAAAAGACGGCATTTTATACCAAATTGTTTTAGAAAACACGCCGTTCTATCCAGAAGGTGGTGGACAAGTAGGAGATAAGGGAACTTTAATCAGTCGAAAGTCAAAAGTCGAAAGTCAAAAGTCAGATGAACAGTGTCAAGAAGAAATTATTGAAATTATAGACACCAAGAAAGAAAATAATTTAATAATTCATTTTGCAAAAAATTTACCAAATGATTTGAATGTAAATTTTACTGCAAAAGTCAATACCGATTTAAGAAGCGCTTCCTCAAAAAATCACTCCGCTACGCATTTGATGCATTTGGCTTTGAGAACTATTTTAGGAACGCACGTAGAACAAAAAGGTTCGTTAGTAAATTCGAATTATTTACGTTTTGATTTTTCGCATTTTTCAAAAGTTTCTGATCAAGAATTACGTCAGGTTGAAGCAAGTGTCAATGCGCAAATTGAAGCCCAATTACAATTAGTGGAGCACCGAAATATTCCAATAAAAGAAGCATTAGACAAAGGTGCTATGGCTTTGTTTGGTGAAAAATATGGCGATAGCGTTCGTATGATTGAATTTGGAAATAGTAAGGAATTATGTGGCGGAATTCACGTGAAAAATACCGCAGATATTTGGCATTTCAAAATTATTTCGGAAGGGGCGGTAGCAGCTGGAATTAGAAGAATTGAAGCCATTACTGGTGATGCGGTTAAAGAATATTATACCACACAAGAAAATTCCTTGTCGGAAATTAAGGAAGTATTGAAAAATCCTCAAGACGTTTTAAAATCAGTGGCTTCTTTACAAGACGATAACGCAAAATTGAAAAAACAAATTGAGCAATTAGTTAAAGAAAAAATTGACGGATTATCAGCTAGTTTAGTTTCTGAATTTCAAGATGTTAATGGAATTAATTTCATAGCAAAACAAGTTGATTTATCGATGAGCGCAACAAAGGATTTAACGCAAGCGATTGGAACTTTGAAACCGAATTCATTTGTAGTTTTAGCTTCTGTTGAAGACGGTTTACCAAATATTCACTGTTATATCGCTAAAGAATTAGTAGCAAATAAAGGTTTAAACGCCGGAAATGTAATTCGTGAATTAGGAAAATATATTGATGGAAATGGCGGTGGACAACCGTTCTTCGCTTCAGGAAAAGGTAAAAATGTAAATGGAATTACTGCGGTTTTAGAGAATGCAGTGAGTTATGTGAAGTAAATAACTAATTTTATTGAAGAGGGTCTTTAAAAAGTCAGTGTTTTGTCATTCCGAATTTATTTCGGAATTTAAAAGTATATGAATATCAGATATTTACAGAAGCTGAAACGAGTTCAGCTTGACAAGATTATAACTTTTTGGACACTCTATTTTTTATTTCCTCTCCCCAATTTGTTGGCGCCACATGGCATAATACAGTCCTTTTTCAACTAATAAATCTTCGTGTTTGCCTTGTTCAATAATTTTACCTTGTTCTAATACGAAAATTTTATCGGCGTGCATGATGGTCGATAATCGATGAGCAATTAATATCGTAATTCTGTTTTCATCTGAAATATTTCTTATCGTACTATTAATTTCTTCTTCGGTAATTGAATCTAAAGCAGAAGTTGCTTCATCGAAAATTAATAAATTGGGCTGTCTCAAAATGGCTCTGGCTATAGATAAACGTTGTTTTTCGCCACCAGAAATTTTAATTCCGCCTTCACCAATTGTCGAATCTAAACCATTTTCGGCACGATCTAAAAGTTTGCCACAACTTGCCCTTTGCAAAGCACTTATTATTTCTTCATCCGTTGCTTTTGGTTTTACAAATAATAAATTTTCTCTAATGGTTCCTGAAAACAATTGTGCATCTTGTGTTACGAATCCTAATTGTTTTCGTAATTTTAAAATATCAATATTTTTAGAATCAATACCATTATACAAAACATGACCAATTGCTGGCGGATACAAACCAACTAATAATTTGACTAAAGTAGTTTTTCCGGAACCAGATGGCCCAACGAATGCAACAGTTTCACCTTGTTTGATAGAAAAGTTTATATTTTCAACTGCAAATTGTTTGGCAGTTTTGTGTTTAAAACTTACATCTGTAAACACTAAAGAACTGATTTTTCCAAAATTTTCTGGTTCTTCTGGGCGGTGTTCAGATTTGGCTTTTAACAACTTCTCAAAATTTTCCATAGAAACTTTTGTCTCATTTTTAGCGATGATAAAAGCACTTAATTCTTGCAACGGGTTAAAAATAAAAAAGGTAAAAAATACCATTGTTAATAAATCGCCAACTACAATTTTATCGCTAAATAAGAAGTAATACAAACCGAAAATTACGCAAGTTCGCATAAAATGCACCGTTGTACCTTGTATGAAACTCAAACTTCTAATAAAACGAATTTTCTGAATTTCAAGTTGTAAAATTTTGAGTGTATTTGAATTTAGCCTGTTTTCTTCTTGATTGGTTAAACCCAAACTTTTCACCAATTCGATATTTCGTAAACTTTCTGTGGTAGAACCCGCTAAGGAATTGGTTTGTAAAACGATATTTCGTGATACTGCTTTTATTTTTTTTCCTAAGATTGAACTAATAAACGCAATAATTGGTGCAGTTAAAACAAATACAAATGCAATTCTGTAATCAATCCTAGAAATGTAAACAATTACAAAAATGAATCCAATAATGGTTTGAAAAATTAAAGAAATAGAAAGCGTAATTAGCTTTTCAGAATCGGTTCTGGCTTTTTGCAATTTGCTTAATGTTTCGCCACTACTTTGATCTTCAAAATCTTCGTAAGGTAAATCTAAGGACTTTTTTATGCCATCAGTATACATTTCAGCACCAGTTCTTTGAATAACAATATTGGTAAAGTAGTCTTGAAAGTTTTTTGTGATACGTGAAATCATTGCTGCAGTAAGCGAAAGTCCTAACCAAAAACCTACAGATTTTATGAAACCGATTTCATTGCCTTTGTATTTCGCAATTCCAACACCACAATCTTGCATTAATTTACCCGTAATAATAGAGTCTGACAAACTAAAACAAATGTTTATAGCAGCCATTAAAAGCGCAAAAAAGAGCAGTAATTTGTGTTTTTGTAAATACTTATAAAGCAATTTCATTTGTAAAAATTTAAGTCGCAAAAGTAGGCAATAAAAAGACTTTATAAATTATTTTGTAACTATTTAACTTGTTTTTGTACTTTTGGATGACGATAAATAAAGTTATGAAATTTCAAACTACCATTCCCACACAAAAATCAGATTTTTTAATTGATTATTCTTCCAAATTAGTTTCTTTTGGTTCTTGTTTTGCCGAGAATATGGGAAATAAGTTTGACTATTATAAATTTTTAACGCTTATTAATCCGTTTGGAATTATTTTTAATCCAATTTCATTAGAAAAAATACTTCTTAGAAGTATTCATAAAAAGTATTTCACAGAGAATGATATTTTTTATCATAATGAAGCTTGGCATTGTTTCGAAGTGCATTCTGAGCTTTCAAATCCTGAAAAAGAAAAATTTCTTACTAAATTAAATCAATTAATTGATGCCACAAATGGGCATGTTGAAAACACTACGCATTGTTTAATTACGTTAGGGACTTCTTGGGTGTATAGACATATAGAAAGCGATACGATTGTTGCCAATTGTCATAAAGTGCCTCAAAAACTATTTACAAAAGAGTTGCTTTCTACTGCTGATATTGAAGCGAGTTTGAAAAGAATTGTTTCAAAAATTCAAGTTGTAAATCCAAATTGTAAATTTATTTTTACGATTTCGCCTGTTCGTCATAGTAAAGATGGCTTTGTAGAAAACAACGTAAGTAAATCGCATTTAATTACTGCGTTGTATCATTTTCTATCAAATGCTACTTCAAGTATTTATTTTCCTAGTTATGAAATTATGATGGACGAGTTACGTGATTACCGATTTTATGCGGAAGATATGTTACATCCAAATCAAACGGCAATTGATTATATTTGGATGAAATTTTCCGAAAATTATATAAATGAAGTCGAATTTGAAACGATGCAACACGTTTCAGAAATTCAAAAAGCATTGAGTCACATACCTTTTAATCCAAATTCTGAAAGTCATATAAAATTCCAGGATAATTTAAAACAGAAAATAAATGCAATAGTAGCTAAATATCCTGAAATGCAATTTTAAAGTAATTTTTACAATTTACTTTGTAGACTTTGCCAGCTACCACCATTGATGCATTCAATACCGTTTCGTTTTAGTATTCTTGTTGCCATACCGCTTCTGTTGCCACTTCTGCAACAAGCAATAACCGGTTTGTTTAGTTTTTTTATATCGTTAATTTTCGATTCGATAATTTGTAAAG
>NZ_JBIPMS010000005.1:0-43998 GCF_044368995.1 Flavobacterium sp.
TTAATCCAGAAATTATTCCTGTGCAGTTTTTAGGTGCTATTTCAGAAGAAAGCGATGCTTTTAAAATTGCGTATAAATACATAAGAAACTGTAGTTTGTTAGATGTTTCCAATTTAAAAGCTGTTTTTGATGTTCCTGAAAAAGACTTATTAAAGCATTTTATTTTATTTCACTCATGAGAATAATATCAGGAAAATATAAAGGCAGACGTTTACAAGCACCTAAAAACTTACCGGTACGACCAACAACAGATATGGCCAAAGAGGCCCTATTTAATATTTTAAATAACCATTTTAATTTTGGCGAATTAAAAATATTGGACTTGTTTTCTGGTACGGGAAATATTGCTTATGAATTTGCCTCTCGAGGTGCCACACCACTTGTAGCCGTTGATGCAGATATGGGTTGTGTAAATTACATAAGAAAAATTGCAACCGAATTTGACTTTGATATTACGCCAATTAAAAGTGATGTTTTTGCTTTTTTACAAAAACACAAAGGAAGTTACGATATTATTTTTGCAGATCCGCCGTATCATCTTGATCAAAAAGATTTTGATAAAATTCCTGTTTTGATTTTTGAAAATGATATTTTAGACGAAGAAGGCATGTTGATTATTGAACATTCTAAAGATACGAAATTAGAACATTTGGATAATTTTTCTTTTGCTAGAACCTATGGAGGAACAACATTTAGCTTTTTTGAATTGGTAAAAGATGAAGTCGAATCAGACGAAGATGATGAAGACGATGATGAAGACGATGAATCGGAATAAAAGCCATTAAGGCGATAAACGATCAATTTTCCAACTAAAATCTGCTTCTAATTTATAACGAATTCTATCGTGTAATCTGTTGGCTCGTCCTTGCCAAAACTCTACTTCAACTGGTTTTACTAAAAAGCCACCCCAATTTTCAGGTCGTTTTATTTCGGATCCGGAAATTTCCTTTTCTAAGTTTTTTAATTTTTCATCTAAAAAATCTCTTGATGGAATTATTTCACTTTGATTTGAAACAATAGCGCCTAATTTGCTGCCCTCCGGGCGAGAATCAAAATAATTATCTGAAATTTGTGCGGCTGTTTTCTCAGCTATTCCTTTAATAATAACTTGTCGTTCTACTATCGGCCAAAAGAAAGAAAGGCAAACATTTGGTTGTTTTAAAATGGCTTTTCCTTTTTCTGAATTGTAATTGGTATAGAAAATAAAACCTTCTTCATTGAATTTTTTAAGCAGTACTACCCTACTTTTTGGGAATCCATCCAAACCAATTGAAGCAATAGTCATGGCGTTTACTTCTCCATTTTCTTGAGCTTCCGCTTCATAAAACCATTTATGAAACAATTGCATCGCATCATCAGGAATGGTGTTTTCTAACAATTCGCTTTTGTTGTATGATTTTCTATAATCGGATAAATCTTTCATTTTTTTTGGTAATTATTCTTTATTCAAAACTTTAAAATTCAATTCAAATATAAAATTTTTGTTTTCTTTTTTGTGTTTCTCTGTAAATCTTTGTGAATCTCTGTGTAATATCTCTTAAAATTCAAAATCCAATCCATCATCTGCTAGCAATACTTTTTTAAAAATTTCTTGTGCTTCTTTTTTAAATAAGTCAATATTTCCGTAACGCGTGGAATAATGTCCAAGTAATAAATATTTTGCTTCTGCTAATTTAGCAATTTTTGCAGCTTGTTTGGCAGTTGTATGCATAGTTTTTTCTGCTAAATGACTTTCGCTCTCTAAAAACGTGCTTTCATGATATAAAACTGTTACATTCTTAATTTGAGGAATAATTTCTACATCATAAATGGTATCCGAGCAAAACGCATAACTTTTAGTTTCCTCAGGGTCAAAAGATAATTCTGAATTGGGTATGATGCTTCCATCATCTAAACTAATATCACCGCCTAATTTAATTTTATTATAATATAATTTTTCAATATTGTGATTTAAAATGGCGTCAATATTCAGTTTTCGCTCTGTATTTTTTTCTTCAAACAAAAAGCCGTTGGTGTACACCCTGTGTTTTAAAGGAATCGTTGTGACCTTTACTTTTTCATCTTCAAAAATCACTTCACTTTCTTTTGAAGTCAATTCCTGAAAAAATAAATTATAAGAAGTGTAAGCGTTTCCTAATTTCAAAAGCAACAAAATGGCTTCTTTTATGCCTTTCGGACCATAAATGTGTAAGTCTTTTTCTCTACCTAATAACATAAAAGTAGAAATTAAGCCAATTAACCCAAAAAAATGATCACCATGTAAATGGGAAATAAAAATATGCTCAATTTGGGAAAACTTAATTTTATATTTACGAAGTTGCACTTGTGTACCTTCTCCACAATCTATTAAGAACATGTGGTTTTTTATCTCTAAAACTTGCGAAGTAGGATGGGTTATGGTTCTTGGGGTGGCGGCATAACAGCCTAATATTTTTATTTTCAAGATGAAATTATGGTTGTTTTTGTTTCTTGTTTTCTTCGTAAATATTCATGGAAAAAAGGAAAATTAGTAGCACATTTGAAATTAATCTAAACCATTCTACTTTATTTTCTTGGTAAAAAATAATTACATTTAACACCAATAAAATTATGCCTAGTAGTAGAAAAAACAAATTAAATTTGGCTCTAGTTGTCATTATTTATTGTTTTCTATTTTGCTTAATTTGATAATCTGTAAAATCAAACCTATTGCAAATAACAGATTTGTAGCAATGGCTAAAAAATTATATTCGTTGGTTTTTAATCCAGAAAATATAAGCATTGCACTCAAAAAAGTACATCCAAATAATAATCCTGTAAAAATGTATATTTTTGTTTGATTGGAAAATTTCATAATTAAAATCCTAAGTCACGTTCAATTTCTTCCATTTCAATAATATCATGTGCTTCAAGCAAAGAAGGAACCGTATTAATTGAAGTTGGCACTTTATTAAAATCTATATCTGTTGCAACAATTACAAAAGATTTTTTATTTTTTTTATGCGCTTTTGCTAAATCTGAGAATTGCTTTAAGTTGCTTATTTCAAATGATTTATCATGCGTAATATCAATTATTAAATTAACAGATTTGTACGAGTTATATTGTTCAGTTAATTTTTGTAAAAAAACATCAAAACTACTTTCAGTATCTTTAATTGTGGTAGTATGTCCTTTATGTGCTACTTTCATTTGAACTAATTTTTAATCTTACTTGCTAATAAATAGATAACAGCCATTCTTACAGCTACGCCGTTTTCCACTTGATCTAAAATAACAGAATGATTGCCATCAGCTACATCAGAAGTGATTTCCACACCACGGTTTATAGGTCCTGGGTGCATGACAATAATTTCCTTGTTTAAGTTATTTAATATTTCATTTGTTAGTCCAAATTGCTGCGTATATTCTCTTGTATTTGGAAAATAACTTACGTCAAGTCTTTCATTCTGTACGCGCAGCATGTTGGCTACATCGCACCATTCTAGGGCTTTTATCAGATTTGGTTCGTACGTTACCCCTAAAGAATTGATGTATTGTGGAATTAGTGTTTTTGGTCCGCAAACTTTTACTTCTGCGCCTTGCATTTGTAAGGCAAAAATATTGGAAAGCGCTACTCTACTGTGTAAAATATCGCCAACTATAACTATTTTTTTACCTGCAACTTCACCTAATTTTTCTCTGATTGTATAACTATCTAACAAAGCTTGTGTGGGATGTTCGTGTGCGCCATCACCAGCATTTACTATACTTGCTTTTACATGTTGCGATAAAAAATGTGCCGCTCCAGGCGAACTGTGTCGCATTACGACCATGTCCACTTTCATGGCTAAGATATTATTAACGGTATCAATTAAGGTTTCTCCTTTTTTAACCGAAGATTGTCCGGAAGAAAAACTCATTACATCGGCTGAAAGTCGTTTTTGAGCCAATTCGAAAGATAATTTGGTACGTGTGCTGTTTTCAAAAAAGATATTTGCGATGGTAATATCTTGTAAAGAAGGTACTTTTTTAATAGGACGATTGATTACTTCTTTAAACTGATCAGCGGTTTCAAGAATTAAATTAATATCATTCTTATTGATGTATTTTATTCCTAGTAAATGATTGACGCTTAATTCTTTCATTTTAGTTATGTTGTTTTTCTTTAATTGTCCTTTATCTCGATATAAACGGCATCTTCGCCATCATTTTCTGCCCATTTTACTAAAACTTTTTCGTTATTTATGGCATCTACTTGTCGCCCACGATAATCGGGTTGAATAGGTAAATCACGACTAAATCGTCTATCAATTAAGGTTAAAAGTTCTATTGACTTTGGTCTTCCAAAAGACTGAATTGCTGTTAATGCCGCACGAATACTTCTTCCGGTATACAATACATCATCTATAAAAACCACATTTTTATCTTCAACTAAAAAATCAATTTGGGTTTGATTGGCTTCAAAATGTTTTTCGTTTCTTCTAAAATCGTCTCTGAAGAAAGTGATGTCTAATAGACCTAATTTTAAATCGGAAACTTGGTAATCGTTTTTTAAAATTTTTGACAATCTATTGGCTAAAAATGTGCCTCTTGGTTGAATTCCGATAAGAATAGTATTGGAGAAATCGAGGTGTTTTTCGATTAATTGACAGGCCAATCGATGTAGAATGATGTTGACTTCTTTTGAATTGAGCAATATTTTTTGACTCATATTTGGTGTATTGTGGCTACAAATGTAAGTAATAAATTTCAAATTTTAAAATACATCAATAAAACATGCTATTTGATAATGAAATCTAAAGCTAAAATTGCTTTTTTAAAGTGTCAGTTTCATTAATTCTTTATATAATTTATGTGTTGGCAAACCTACCACATTCGCATAACTACCATCAATTTTATCGATGGCTACCAAGCCAATCCATTCTTGAATGCCATAAGAACCCGCTTTATCAAAGGGCTTGTAATTCTTTAAATAATATTCAATTTCTTGTAACGTTAACGAAGCAAAAGTTACTGAGGTTTCATCATGAAAAACAATTTCTTTTTGTGCGGTTTTAATACAGACAGAAGTAATGACTTTGTGTGTTTTTCCTGACATTTCTGTTAGCATTCTTAATGCATGAGATGCGTCTTTAGGTTTTCCTAAAGCCACATCATCTAACCAAACTATAGTATCAGAAGTTATTAAAATTTCATTTTCTTTTAGTTTATTTTCAAAAGCACTGGCTTTTAATTTGGCTAAAAAATCAGTTATTTCTTCGGCTTGTAAATGATTTGGATAAATCTCTTCAATTTCCTTTAATCTAATTTCGAAATCAATATCTAATTCTTTTAAAAACTGTTGTCTTCTTGGAGAACCAGAAGCTAAAATAATTTTATGATTTTTGAATTTCTCTTTAAGCATATTGCATAGAAATTAAGATAATAAGTAAGGATAATATGGTTGTAATTTGAACTATTTTTAAAACATTAACTAGCAAAACGTATTCTTTAATTCGTTCGTATTGAAACAATTTGAATGCTACAACCACTAAAGGCAACATGATAAATAATATAAAATAACCTAAAGCATATGAATTATGTGCTAAATTTTCAACTAAATAATAAGTTAGATAAACAATAAAAAGCACAAGCGAAGCACTGCAAATAAGTTTTGCATTTTTAATTCCGAAAGAAGTTGCAACAGTGGATATTCCGAAAGCAGCATCTCCTTTTTCATTTGCAATTGTTTTGATAATCTCAATTGCAAATTGCAATAGAAAAATAAAAATCGCATAATCTGTAAGAATTGAAACTAGCGTTTTCATGAAAAATTCATTACCAGAATATATGGTAGGCAGAATATTAAAAAAACAAATATTTATTATAGATAATCCAGCTACAATTGCAACTATTACATTTCCTAAAATCGGAATTTGTTTTAACCCATTGGAATAAATATATAAAAGTGCGGCACAAATTATAAACAGAGTTGCAAATGCAGGTTTATTAATAACGCGACTTAAATAAAAACCAATTCCAACGCCTAAGCATGTAAATACAAAATACAAATTATAAGCCGTTTTTTCAGAGATGTGAGTGCCAATAACCACTTCATTTGGTTTGTTGATGTTGTCGGTATCTACATCAAAAATGGCATTAATAATATAACCACCTGCTAAAATAAAAAGTGTAGCACTTACAAGTAAAATATATTGAAAATTGGATAATGATTGCCAAAGTACCAAAGATTGTGGCGCACCTAAAGCATCTTTAAAATGAACATGATTTAAGAATCCGTATTTAATTATGAGTTGCATAAAAGCAAACAATGCTAAATTTTCAATTCGAATTAATTTTAAAAAATGTTTCATTACAAATTTATGGTTGTATTAAAAAAACTTAGCATCAAAATCGTCCATCCATTTCCCTTGAACTTTTAAAACTTGCTCTATAACATCTCTTACAGCTCCTTTACCACCATTGGCATGCGAAATGTATTTACTAATGCCTTTTATTTCCTGTACTGCATCTTGTGGGCATGTTGGTAAGCCTACTTTTTGCATCACTAAATAATCAGGAATATCATCGCCCATATACAGAATTTCTTCAGGCTTTAATTGATAAGCGTCACAAATTTCATGAAATTTTTCTACTTTATCTGGAGTTGCCATATAGATATCTTTTATACCCAAATTTTGTAACCTAATGCGAACACCTTCGTTGCTTCCACCAGAGATAATATAAACAGGATATCCTTTGTCTGTAGCGACTTTCATGGCATAACCATCTTTGATATTCATTTGACGAAGCAATTGTCCGTCTTCAGCAATATGAACGATTCCATCAGTTAATACGCCGTCGATATCAAAGATAAACGCTTTGATATCATTCATTAATTCTTTATAACTTTTAGCCATTTTGAATAGATTTTGTCATGATTTTATATATTTCTTTTTGATTTTCGTTTGAAAGAAAATCGATATGTTTTTCTATGGTTTTTTGGTCATTTCTTAAAGCAGGTCCCGTTTGTGCTTCACTAGGTGAGAGTAATTTTATCTTTTCAGCTGTTTCTATAATTAAAGGCTGTAAAATTTCAAACGGAATAGTATTTTTCAAACAAATATCCTTTCCAATTTGATACAAATGATTAGTGAAATTACAAACAAAAACTGCGGAAACATGAAGTGCTTTTCGTTGCTCACCTGATATAGCATGTATATTATTTGATATTGATTTTGCAACTTTTTCTAATATTTTATAATCTGAATCAGTTTCAGTTTCCAAACAAATAGGAATTTCAGAAAAATCAACAGGTTTGTTTTTTGTAAAGGTTTGTAAGGGATAAAAAACGCCCCTACTATTTTTACTATCAAGTACATTTAAATCAGAACTTCCAGAAGAATGTACTATTAACCTGTTTTTAAATTGTAATTGAGTCGATACGCTTGATATGGCAGCATCTGAAACACAAATAATATAAACATCCGCTTCTGCAATTTTAGAAAAATTAGTTGTTTGAAGTATTTCTGGAAAATCGTTAGATACTGTTCTAGAAAATACTTGAACCACTTCTATTTCATTGGCTTTCGAAAATGCCTGAAATAGATGAGTAGCTACGTTTCCTGAACCTAAAAGAATTACCTTTATCATGTGGCGAAGATAAACAATCGCAATAACAATATCAAATTTCAATTTTTTAAAACTCAGATTTAAATAATTTCTCAAATCGGAGTTGTGAAAAATAATCCTATTGTCTATTTTTGAAAAAAAAATATAAAATGAAAATTGTTATTTCTCCAGCAAAATCTTTAAATTTAGATAAAGCACTCCCTACTCCTTTATTTACGGAAGCGGCTTTTATAAAACAAGCTGAAACCATTCAGAAAACGTTAAAAAAGAAAAAGCCTAAGCAGTTAATGGAACTAATGGATATTTCAGAAAAATTAGCAGATTTAAATTGGCAAAGAAATCAAAATTGGCACCTACCATTTACTTCAAAAAATGCACGACCAGCAATTTATACTTTTGATGGTGAAGTGTACACGGGTTTAGATGTATATTCATTATCAGCTGAGAAAGTTGCTAATTTACAAGATAAATTACGTATTTTATCTGGATTATACGGCATATTAAAACCTTTAGATTTAATGCAAGCTTACCGATTAGAAATGGGCACTTCTATAGCAATAGGCACAAAAAAAAATCTTTACGAATTTTGGAAAAAATCAGTGACAGATTATTTAAATTCAGAATTAAATAAAGACGAATTATTTATAAACTTAGCCAGTACCGAATATTTTACTGCTATTGATGCTAAAATGCTGAAAGTGGCAGTAATTACTCCAGAATTTAAAGATTACAAAGACGGAAAGCTTAAAATGATTTCGTTTTTTGCCAAAAAAGCCAGAGGTTTAATGGTTAGATATATTATAGATACTACTGCTGAAACTATTGATGATTTAAAAGGTTTCAACTATGAAGGCTATGCGTTTGACAGTAATTTATCTGAAGGAAATAAATTGGTTTTTACTAGATAAAAAAAACCTCTAACTTTCGCTAGAGGTTTCTGTTTCTTTATTAATTATAGTTTATTTTACAATTAATTTTTTTACAATTCCTTCGCTAGTTTTTACTAAATAAATTCCTTTTGAAAGTTGACTTGTATTTATTGTATAGGCTTCTTTTTCTGAACTAATTTTCTTTCCAGATATGTCAAATAATTCATAATCTGCTACTCTATTGAAATACACAATTCCATTTTCAGACGGATTAGGGAAAATTGTAAATGTTTTAGTGTCTGAATCAAAGCTAGGATTGGTTAATGCATTTGTGTCTACTTCAAAAGTAGTAATTGTACCACTAATTTCGTTAGCTACCAATATATATGCTTTTCCATTTGGACTATTTTCAGGTTTGATATAAGTTATCCCTTCAGGTCCATTATCTCCTGCCCAAGCTGATGTACTTCTGCTGTTTTTATAATCTACAAAAGTTACATTGTTTGGATTTGTAATATTATAAACCATAACACCACCCACTCTTTCTAAAGAAATAAACGCAAAAGTTTGTGTTCCAATTTGAGCAATTGCTACTCCTTCTGGTTCAGGTCCTTTTGCACGGCTACGACCCTTAGGAGTATTGTTTTCGTGATCGGCATTGAAAATAGTAGGATAATTGGCAGCTGTATATTTTTCAAAATCATCACCGCTATCAAAAACAAGTTGTTTTGTGTTAGCATTAAAAATTGAAAAGGAACGAGATCCAACCGAACTAATTACTTCAAAATCGGTGTCAACGTCAGTATTTCCACTTAAATTAGATACTCTAAAGCGACCCATATTATGGGATTGTTTTAGAACTGCAGCGTGAGGAAATAAGGTGGCATCTAAAATGTATGATGATGCACCAACAGTAGTTCTTTCATTAAAACCTGTATATTCTTTTTCATCACCTTCGTTAGCTGTAACTAAATAAGTTGTTCCACCGATTGTATAATTTGCAACGGCATCAGGCATATAAAATGCTTTTATTGGCCAATTTGCAATTAACACTTGTCCGTTATTATCTGAAATATCCATTCCGTTACCAGGAATACTAACATCTTTTGCTCCTAAAGCCCAAAGTTCAGAAAAAGTTAAAGTTGTTAAATTTATTTCTGCTATTGCGTTATTTTCTTGAATTGTCACCCAAGCTTTTTGAGAATCAGCACTTATAGTAATAAATTCTGGTTCAAAATCTTGAGATAAAGTACTTGTCGCTTTTAATTTTCTGACACCTGAAGCAATTAAAGTTGCTTCTTGTGAATTAAAAGCTGTAAACATTAAATTTGTAACGTTTGCTTGAGTTAAAGCGGGAATTCCACCAGAAATATCAATTACGCTTACAGAACCTTCTGGATCAATAGAATAATCTGCGTTTGGTTGGCCTTCATTGGCTGTCATTACTTTCGTTCCATCAGGTGAAAAAGTAATCATATCTGGTAATGCGCCAACAGTAACTTGTTTTAAAAAAACTCCATTCGTATCAAAAAACACCACAGAACCATCTAAAGTTGCATTTACATTTGGTGAAGCTACAGCAACAATTCCATTTTTTACAGCTACCGAAGTTACGCTACCGTAAGTGTTCATATTTATAGATGAGACCAATATAGGTGCTGCTGGAATAGAAAAATTAATAATATCTAAATAACCAGCAATAGCACTTGTAGTAAATATTCGTTGTGAAGCTGGATCGTGAACTACTATTTCACACGTACTTGAACTTGCACCTGAAGGGTCAAAACTACCAATGTAATTTAGTTCAATTTCTTGTGAAGGAACTGGCGCTAAATCGTCATCATCTATAATAAATATGGTTGCTGTACTAGCAGTAGCTGTTACACTTACTCCAACAGGATTTTCTAAGCTTAAAACAAAATATTCTGCTTGTTGTTCTATGGTAGTATCATTTATAATTGGAATACTAATCGTTTGTGTTAAAGGACTAGAACTTGTAAAGTTTAGTGTTTGAGTAACTAATGTAAAATCAGAAGCATTTGCAGTACTGAACGGACTAGATTTTACAACTAATTCTACAGATGAAGTTGTAGGACTTACTAAATTAATAGTAAAATTAAGTGAACCTGCAGTTTCATTAACAGTTAAAAAATTTGATGCTAAAGCAACACTTGGTACTCCTGTTGTAAAAGTTGAAGATTGGATTGTAGTTAAAGCATTATTGCTTAAATCTTCAACAGAATTAGGTAATAAAGCTATATAATACAATTGGCTAGTACTTAAAATTGTAGTAGGTATAATTGTAATTACGTTTCCAGTAATTGTGGCATCAAATGGAACACTAGTTCCTGTTGCATTGCTTAATCGTAATTCAATTAAAGCATCTACATTAGTGTTTGTTATCGCACTGTTATCTATTAATCTAACAGCTTCATTAAAAGTAATTGTTGGATTTGTAGTTGTAGCAATATTCACAGCAGCGTTAGCCGGAACTATTGTTGCTGTTGGCGGAGTTGTATCTCCACCTCCTACGGTTGTTCCTTCTAAAGTAAAATTATCAAAACGATTATTTCCAACTGTTCCACCAGCTCCTTGTGTAAATTCAACTTTTAATTTAAAATTTGCATTATTATTTGCAGCTGCAATTGAAGAAAAGTCTAAAGTAGCTAATGATGGGTCTCCGTTATTAGGTAAAACCGTTGTAAAAGGAACATAGATTGTGCCATCCAGTGTATATGACCAAGATTGAGTTCCTGCACCAGAACCCGATCTTCTGGTTGCAAATTTTACAATAATGTTCTCATATCCAGAAGTTGGTAACGTAAAAATTAAAGCACCACCAATTGGATCATTAAAACGTAAATGAGTACCCTCCCCATCACCATTTCTAGCATTTAAATTTAAGACATTAAAGTTGTTACCAGTACCACCTGCAAAATCAATTGCACTAATACCACCTGCAATTGCAACTAAATTCGCACCACCAAAAGTTTGCGTAGGCGTCGTGATTGTTGCCACTGAGGCATTATTATTAAAGTTCCAATAATGAACTAAATTTTGACCCCAAGTGAAAGACGAGACCATTACTAAACCTAATAGTAAGAGTTGTTTTTTTAGATAATTTTTTGTCATGATATTTAAGTTTTAAAATACTTACAAATATCAATCTGTAAGTTTAAAATATCATTATTCAAAAATTATTAAATGGTAAATTTCAAAGAATAAATCTTTATAAATCATTAATTATTTATAAAAAATAGATAACGTATTTATATAAATCATTATCTAATCTTTAATTTAAAAAGTTTAAAAGAAAACAGAAAATAAAAGTTTAATTTATAAGCCAATTCTCTACTATTTTTTTTCCTTCAGGTGTAAGAATGCTTTCTGGATGAAATTGTACCCCTCGAACATCATAAACACTATGTTTAATTGACATAATATTTTTGTTTTCGTCCACAGAAGTAATCATTAAATTTTGTGGAAAATTGTCATTTGAAATCACCCAAGAATGATAGCGACCTACTTCCATTTCATTTGGCAACTTATTAAAAATAACATCGTTTTCAATAATCGTAATTTTCGAAGCCACACCATGAAATACGTTTTCTAATTTCGTTAACCTGCCACCAAAAACTTCACCAATGGCCTGCATACCCAAACAAATTCCTAATATACTTTTGGTTTTGGCGTAAGTTTGAATAACTTCTTTTAATAATCCGGCTTCTTCTGGAATTCCTGGTCCTGGCGACAAAACTATTTTATCAAAAACTTCTAATTCTTTTAATTCAAAGGCGTCATTTCTAAAAACAGTAACTGTTGCTCCTAAATCTTCTAAATAGTGTACTAAATTGTAGGTAAAACTATCGTAATTATCTATGACAACTATTTTCAAATTTAAATGTTTTTTAAAGTTATTATTTTACTTTTGTAAAAATATACTATTTTATGGAAAATGCAATGAAAATTGGTGATGTTGTTCAGGTTTTAGATGATAATTTAGAAGGTATAATCCTAAAAATTCAATCGGATAACTCAATTATCATTGAAACTAAAGATGGTTTCGAACTGACTTACAATCAAAAAGAGGTCATAAAAATCGCAAGTGATGCGCCTAAAATTAATTTTGAGGGTAACCTTTCTAAGGTACTAGCTGAGAAAGAAACCCCTAAAAAAACAGGTTCGGTTTTAACCAAATTAAGTAAAAAAGACCCAATGATTTTTGAGGTAGATTTGCATTTGGAGAAAATAATTACGGGTAGAAACCAAAATTTGACTAACTTCGATAAATTAAATATCCAACTTGAAGAAGCCAAACGCGCTATGGATTTTGCTATTTCAAAGCGTTATAATCGAGTCGTATTAATACATGGAGTTGGTGATGGCGTTTTAAAAAGTGAGTTAGAATATTTATTAAGACGATATGAAAACATAGTGATCCAAGAGGCCAATTATGGAAAATACGGATTTGGTGCTATGGAAATTTACATTAAGCAAAATTAATTTAATGAAGAAAATATATTTAGATAACGCCGCTACAACCCCATTACGAGAAGAAGTTATTCAAACAATGATAGCTGTTTTACAAAATGATTTTGGCAACCCATCTTCTACACATAGTTTTGGAAGAAGTGCGAAATCAATAATTGAAACCTCAAGAAAAAAAATTGCAAAATATTTAAACTGTTCTGCTCAAGAAATCATTTTTACTTCAAGTGCTACAGAAGGAACAAATTGGATTTTAAGAGAAATGGTGAAAAATAATGGTATAAAAAAAATTATTACTAGTAAAATTGAACATCACGCTACCTTGTATACCATATTAAATTTACATAGAGAATTTGGTGTTGAAGTGGAATATATTTCTGTTTTACCAAACGGAAATTTAGATTTATTTGATTTTGAAAGAAAATTAGATGATAAAATTCCAACTTTAGTAACTTTAATGCATGTGAATAACGAAATTGGAACACAATTAAATATAGATACAGTTGCTACGATTTGTCAAAAATACAATGCTATTTTTCATTCCGATACAGTACAATCTATTGGTAAAGTTGCTATCGATTTGCAAAATACACCTTTAGATTTTTTAGTGGCAAGTGCTCATAAATTTCATGGACCAAAAGGAATAGGTTTTGCATTTATTAGAAAAAACACACCTATGCAACCTATGTTGTATGGTGGTGAACAAGAGAAAGGATTGCGAGCTGGAACAGAAGCCGTTCATCAAATTGCAGGTTTAGCCAAAGCATTTGAGATAGCCAACGAGCAATTAATTGAAGAAACTAAATATATATCAGAATTAAAATCATATTGTATTGCAAAACTTCACGCTAATTTTGAGGGAATTATTATTAATGGAGAAAATACATTTTATACTATTTTAAACGTATTATTACCTTTTTCAGAAGAAAAAACAGCGCTAATTTTATTTAATTTAGATATCAAAGGCATTGCGGTTTCAAGAGGAAGTGCTTGTCAGAGCGGAAGTTTAAAGCCTTCACATGTTTTAGCTGAATTCTTATCATCTGATAACATTAAAAAACCTTCATTACGGATTTCATTTAGTCATTTTAATACCAAAGAAGAAATTGATATACTAATTGAAAGTTTGAAAACCATATAAATGCAAAAAGCCATTCAATTTGAATGGCTTTTTTATATTAGTTTATTCCAATTTATTTAGACCACAAATCAATACTATCTTTGTTTTGCTTAATATAATCTTCATTTTTTTCTGCTGTTGCACCTGCTAAAGATAATTTTGCAGTTTCAATCGCTCCTTTTTTATCACCTAATTTAAATTGAATTAAAGATTTTAATCTGTAATACCAAAATGGCACTTTCTCTCCTGACAAAGATATGCTTTGATTTACCCAAAGTAGCGCTTTATTTAAATCCGTATTCGATTGATAAAAGTATTGAGCACTAGCGTAATAGTCTTTTGCTGATGGGCCATTCATAGTGTCTTCAATAGATTTTAAAACGGTTTTCTGAGTTGGCACTTCAATTTTTATAGAAACCAATGTTTTTTCCCATGATAATTCTAAATTAGCAGCATCCGTTGTTACATTATTAAATGAAATGGTAAATGTTTCTACTAATCTGTTTAAGCTTTCAGGCTTTGCTGATGTTTTTACAGCAATCTTATCATCCATCCAGTTTTCTGGTAAACCCCAATTATCAGTATCTTTATAAAATATAATGTCCCACGAATCTGCTTTTGGAGTAGTGTATAACGCATATTTACCTTTTGCTAAAGATTTTCCATTTATGGAAACATCTTGCGAAAAAGTAACAGTTGTATTTTCATTGGCACCAGTTCGCCAATTTTTCCCATAAGGGACTAATTCACCATAAACTGCTCTTCCTTTTGCACTTGGTCTGTGATATTCTAAACTAATTTGTGTCAAACCAACTGTTTGATCAACTTTTGAGATTGGACTTGCTTGTGGTGTAGCAATCTGGGCACTTAAAATTCCTGAAATTAGAAATAAACTAAATAAGATGTATTTTTTCATAACTATATTTTTTTTGCTAAAATAATATTTTATTTTGTGTTTCAAAGTTAATATAATGATAAAACTTAAAATTAAATTTTTGCTTATTACTAATTAATCATTTAGTTTTGCAGATCAAAAATTAAAAATTATGAAAAAAATTAAAATTTTATGTTTTGCGTTATTAGTATTATCGCAATTAAGTTTTGCTCAAAAGAAAAAAATTGCTGTGGTAACCTTTTATGCAAATAAAATGATATCATTTGAGGATTTAGGACTTGGTGTTGATATTTTATTAGGAGATGTTTTAAAATTAAGGGATGATCCAAATTTCAATTTAAATCCAATATTGAAACAATACCATAATAACTTCTTTAACAATTACTCAAAAGAATTACCTTTTGATCTACTACCAGAAAGCGAAGTTCTAAATAATGCGACTTATCAAGCATTTTTACCTAAATATAATTTACCAAATTACATGGCAAACAATTATTTAACCATTGATAAATACAAATACATCTACGAAGGTATTGGCGGAAAAGTTAATGAAGAAGGAATTGCAAAAATATTTGCTGATAAAGCAGACGGTGTGATGTTTATAAATATTGATTTTGCTTTTGAAAAAGGTTTTGGAGTTGGAAGCACTTCTACTGTAAAAGTAAGAGCCACAACAAGAATGGCTTTATACAATAAAACTGGCGAGAAAGTATTCGCTTTTTCAGAATCTGAACGTTCTAAAAAGACATCTGTTATGATAAGCGGTATTCCAATTATGAGTCCAGAAAAGATTTTGCCAATGTGTGAAAGTGCTTTAACAGAACTAATGGGTGATTTAGGAAAAAGGATCGCTAAAATTGTTAAAAAATCAGAAATGAAATTATAAAAATAAATAAAAATCTAAAAATGCCTTTAAATTTATATTTAAAGGCATTTTTTTTTAATAATTTTGTTTACTATTTTATTTGTAAACTCAAACAAACGTATATTTGCAGTAATAAATAAATAATATGAAAATATACAGATTAGAATCAAAACAGAATTTGCCAATTTCTAAAAAAGAAGCTTGGGAATTTTTATCGAATCCAAAAAATTTAAAAAGCATAACACCTGAATACATGAGTTTTGATATATTGAGCGGCGCTGACAGACCTATGTTTGCAGGACAAATTATTCAATATATCGTTACACCTTTGTTAGGAATTAAAACCAAATGGATTACAGAAATTACACATGTAGTAGAAGGAGAATATTTCGTTGATGAACAACGTTTTGGACCTTACGCATTATGGCATCATAAGCATTTTATTAAAGAAATTCCGGGTGGCGTAGAAATGGAAGATATAATCGATTATAAAGTTCCAATGGGAATTTTAGGTCAATTAGTACATCCGTTTATAGTGAAACCAAAATTAGATGAGATTTTTGAATACAGAAGAAAAAAATTAATTGAACTTTTTGGAGAATTTAAATGATATGACACTTTTTTGGTTTAGACGAGATTTACGTTTAGAAGACAATACCGCATTGTTTTATGCTTTACAAGGCAATGAAAATGTGTTGCCAATTTTTATTTTTGATGAAACCATTTTGCAACATTTAGAAAAAAATGATGCTCGCGTAACTTTTATTCATAATCAGCTTGAAAAAATAAATATAGCGCTTATAGAAATCAATAAGTCTCTAGCAGTTTTTCATGGAAAACCAATTGAAATATTTAAAAAACTCTTTTTAGAAAATAAAATTGCCACAGTTTATACCAATCATGATTATGAACCCTATGCTCGAAAAAGAGACTTGGCATTAAATGAATTATTTAAAGAAAATAAAATTGAATTTAAAACCTGCAAAGATCAAGTAATTTTTGAAAAATCAGAAATTACTAAAGATGATGGTCTTCCTTATGTAGTGTATACTCCGTTTTCAAATAAGTGGAAAACAAAATTAAAAGCAACGCAACTTGTAAATTATCCTTCAGAAAAGTTACTAATAAATATTGCAAAGCATTCCTACCCTTTTTTATCCTTGCAAGATATTGGTTTCGAGGCAACGGCTATACAATTACCAAATTATAATATTTCAGAAAAATTAATTTCTGAATACGAAGCCTCTAGAAACTTTCCAGCATTAAAAAATGGGACTTCATTATTAGGCATTCATTTACGATTTGGAACTATTAGTATTCGAAAATTAGTGCAATACGCCTTAAAATTTGAGAATGAGACCTTTTTAAAAGAACTAATTTGGCGTGAATTTTTTATGCAGATTTTATGGCATTTTCCTCACACCCAAACCAAAAGTTTCAAACCTAAATACGATGAAATAAAATGGGTAAATGATGAAAAGCTATTTAAAAATTGGTGTGATGGAGCAACTGGTTATCCAATGGTAGATGCAGGTATGCGAGAATTAAATACCACAGGGCACATGCATAATCGCGTACGAATGGTGGTAGCAAGTTTTTTATGCAAACATTTATTAATTGATTGGCGTTGGGGTGAAACCTATTTTGCTTCTAAATTATTAGATTATGAGCAATCTAGTAATGTTGGTAATTGGCAATGGGCTGCCGGTTCTGGTGTTGATGCAGCGCCATATTTTAGAATATTTAATCCGACAGAACAAATTAAAAAATTTGATAAAGAGTTAAAATATATCAAAAAATGGGTACCAGAATTGGAAACGCTTCATTACCCAAATCCAATTGTGGATCATAAAGAAGCAAGAGAAAGATGTTTGCGAATTTATAAAGAAGCAGTTGGTTAATCTATTTTAAAATTGTTTTAAAATCTAACTCTTCAAACCTATCAATAACTAAATTTGCTAAGCTATAATCTTGTTTTTTAGAATTTACACTTTTATATCCTACACAAAAAATACCGGCTGCGTGAGCGGCTTTAATTCCGTTTGTGCTGTCTTCAATCACAATGCAATTTTCTTTTTTTGAATTTGATAGTCTAACCGCTTCTAAAAAAATAGCTGGATTGGGTTTAGATTGCGGAAAATCTTCACCAGAAACAATATGCGAAAAAAAAGGATGTAAATTAAAACGATTAAAAACACGACTAATAGTTACTTTTGATGACGAAGACGCTAAAATTAATTGAATGCCATTTTTGTGTAATTGCTTTATTAAATTGGCTACGCCATCAAGTAAAAATAAATCTTCTTTAGTATCAAAAGCAGCATTAAATAAACTTCTTTTTTTTTGGACTAAATTATCAATATCATCCTCTATTCCAAAATGATTTTTAATTTTTTCAAAAACATTTTTAGTAGAATTACCCGTAAAAGTCGCAAACATTTCTGCAGAAACTTCTATTTCTAATTGTTTAAAATGTTGATAATAAGCATAATTGTGTACAGGTTCTGTATCTACAATTACGCCATCCATATCAAAAATCACAGTTTGTAACATCGTATTATTTTCTTGCGAAATTAAAAAAATAAATGACAATTAAACCTTTTTATGTAACTTTAGTCAAACTTAAATTAATTGTTGATTTTGCAAGAAGAAAAATTATTTTTAGAAACGCTGATAAATCCCAAAACGCAAAACACAGCGTTTAAACAATTGGTGGCATCCTATCAAAAACCTTTGTATTTTCATATTAGAAATATTGTTTTAAACCATGATGATGCTGACGACGTGCTTCAAAATACATTTATAAAAGTGTTTTCGAATATTGGAAAATTTAAAGGAGAAAGTAAATTATATTCTTGGATGTTTAGGATTGCAACAAACGAATCGTTTACTTTTATTGAACAAAGAGCCAAAAAACAAGGTATTTCTAACGTAGAAATGCAACAAAAAGCTATACTGAATTTAGAAGCAGACGTTTATTTTGAGGGAAATGAAATACAAATAAAACTCCAAAAAGCCATAGCTACACTTCCAGAAAAACAACAATTGGTTTTTAAAATGAAATACTTTGAAGAAATGAAATATGATAATATGAGTGAAATTTTAGACACCTCAGTTGGAGGTTTAAAAGCAAATTACCATCACGCAGTAAAAAAAATTGAAGCATATTTAAAAAACAATTAAACCATTTACAATAAAAGTAGTCTAAATCAATAATGAAAACACATTTAGAAAATAACAAAAGGACAAGTGGTTTTATGACCCCTAACGATTATTTTGATAATTTATCAGATAATATAGTTGAGAAAATTAATGGCGAAGTAACTACAAATTTAATTCCTAAAGCATCAGGTTTTGTTGCGCCGGAAGACTTTTTTGTTAAAAATGAAGTGAGATTGTTAACTATAATTAATCATACAGAATCTAAAGTTATCCATTTAAAACACACGTTATATAAAGTAAGCGGAATTGCAGCGGTTATATTGTTAACCATAATTGGTTCTATGATATATAAAACTGCAGAAACTTATAATAATGAGTTTGCAGAAATGAGTTATTTAGAAATGCATTCCGAAGAAATAAGTATTTACGAAGTTGGGGCTTTGTTAGATAATAAAGAAATAATTGAATTAGAGAATGAACTCATTTACAATAATTTAAACTAAATTAATTAAATAAAAAATTAAAATGAAAAAAATAGTAATACTAGTAGCATTTATTTTTAGTTTGAGCAATCAAGCACAAGAAAATTCAGAGCAAAAAAAAGCAGAGATTGAGAAACGTAGATCGCAATTAATTGAACAAAGAGAAGGATTACTTGCAGGTAAAAAGGAAATTTTGCAAGAAAGAAAAGATAAAATTAAATCGTTGAAAATTGCTTTTATTTCTCAAAAATTGGCACTTACTTCTCAAGAAGCAGAAAAATTTTGGCCAGTATACAACAAATATGACGACAAAATAATGCTATTAAAAGAAGCGCAAATGAAACTTCGAGTAGGTAAAAAAAATAGTACTGATGAAGATGCTTTAAAAAAAATTGAAGAATCCGAAGCTATTGAATCTGAGGTAATGTTATTAAAAAAGAAAATGCGAGCAGAATTAATACCAATAATTTCTGCTGAAAAAGTAGTAACATTAGAACGTTTAGAACATGAATTTCATAGAAAAATTTTAGAAAAATTAAAACAGCGCAAAGGCAATCGCCCACCGCCTCCACCTAGAAGATAAATTAATAAGCCATTTTTAATGGCTTATTTTTATTTTGGTTACTTTGTTTTTTCCTGCAAAATAGATATTGTTTTTACCACTGAATCGTAAGGTGTAAAAATCGTCATCATTTAAAATTTTAGTCCATTTTTCTCCAAAATTTGTAGAATAATAAACACCTGAAGTACCACAAGTATAAATTACTTTACCACGGCTTTTTGGCATAAATTGAACACAAGAAGCATACCCAAAAGCTTCATCTTTAGCAACTATTTTCCATGTTTTGCCACCATTTCGTGTAATAGCTTTATTTAAAGCATTATCTTTTTGATTCTCGTAATTTCCACCTACAATAATTCCTTTTCTTTTATTGTAAAAATCCATAGAAAACGCTCCAGTCATAGCTTCACCTTGAATAATTGGCGTGTCAAAAACTTCCCAAGTTTTACCTTTTTTATCGCTCTTAAATATTCTAGATTTTTTTCCTCCAGAAATAATATAAATCACGCCATCAACAATTTTGACATTCGTATCACTTGCCGCAAAAGCCGCTTCTCCTTCAACTGTTTTTGGTAATATATCACAGGGTATTTTCTTCCAATTTTTTCCTGAATTTTCTGTTAAAAGCACAGATAAACAATCTTCTGTTGGATCTCCAATAACTATTCCTAATCCTGTTTTCGCATCTATAAACATACTGTCATAAAATACTTTTTCGCCACTTTCAGTATAAATTAAATTTGAGGAAGCACTATATCCAAAAGTATTTAATGCGTATATATTTGCTGGAGTTCCTACGTTTAAAACATATACACTTCCATTCGCATACGCCATACTTCTAAAATCTGTATTTTCTTTCTGTAATGTTACGATTTTAGTTTCTGCTTCGTTTTGGAAACTTATAAATCCTGCTTTACTATTTGTACCTCCAAACCAAACTCCGTTAATCGTTGGATAAATAGCTCGAATAGAAAGAGAATCTAACATAATATTTTTTCTTTCTAAAACTTTAAATGTTGGTTTACAGGATAATAAAACAAAAAACACGAACAAGGATAAATATTTCATAAACTACTTATTTTAGGCTAATATACAATTATTCAAAAAAAGTATTGTTTCATATTGTATATATTTAGTCATTTATAAATAAGAAACTTGCTATTTAACCCATGAATCAAAGGTTTTTTGGTTTTAATTACTATCTTTGCAGGCATTTTTACATATAATACATGAGATTTCACAGAAACATAAGTTTTGCAGTAATAGATGCCTTAATGGCAATTTTTAACGAAGGAGAGTATGCCGACAAAGTCGTGGCTAGGGCTTTAAAATTAGACAAAAGATGGGGAAGCAGCGATAGAAAATTTGTTGCAGAAACCATTTATGATATTGTTAGATGGAAACGACTTTATACTGAAATAGCTGAAATTAAAAAAGAACCATTTGATAGAGATAGTATTTGGAGAATGTTTGCTGTTTGGGCTACTTTAAAAGGTTATACACTTCCAGATTGGAAATATTTTGAAGGTACGCCATTGAGAAGAATAAAAGGTAAATTTGATGAATTATCAAAAGATAGAAAATTCAAAGAATCTATTCCGGATTGGATGGATGAAATTGGTGTAAAAGAGTTAGGTGAAGCGGTTTGGTCAAAAGAAATTACCGCTCAAAATGAACCTGCAAAAGTTATTTTACGTACCAATACCATCAAAACAACTAAAGAAGCTTTAAAACAAGAATTACTTCAATTAGACATTCATACAAACATACTTCCTGATTACCCTGAGGCATTAGAACTAGAAGAAAGAGCTAACGTTTTTATGACAGATATTTTTAAAAATGGTTTGTTTGAAGTACAAGATGCCTCTTCTCAAATGGTCGCTCATATGTTAGATATTCAACCTGGAATGCGAGTAGTTGATACTTGCGCAGGTGCCGGTGGAAAAACATTACATATGGCTTGTTTAATGCAAAATAAAGGGCAAATTATTGCAATGGATTTGTATGAAAGCAAACTAAAACAATTAAAAATCCGTGCCAAACGTAATGGAATCCATAACATTGAATATCGCATAATAGATACTACAAAGGTGATAAAGAAACTTCACGGTCAAGCCGATAGAGTACTTATAGATGCACCATGCAGTGGACTTGGCGTATTAAAAAGAAATCCAGATGCTAAATGGAAATTAAAGCCCGAATTTATTGATAACATCCGAAAAGTACAAGCCGAAGTTTTGGAAAGCTACGCTCCTATTGTAAAACCAGGAGGCAAATTAGTGTATGCTACATGTAGTGTGCTACCATCTGAAAATCAAGAACAAATAAAAAAATTCCTTTCAACTGAAATTGGAAAAAACTTTACTTTTGTTCAAGATAAAAAAGTATTAGCTCACGAATCTGGATATGACGGATTTTACATGGCTTTGTTAACTAGAAATATTTAATACCCCTAAATTATGAAAAAATATTTATTATTAATATTAGTTACTCAACTGAGTTTTGGACAAGCGGGATTGCCGGCAAATCCATATTATAATGGAATGAATTGGGCTGAAACAGGAATGATGTTAAAAGCATCATTAGCTAATAAATTAACTACAAAGCATACTAAATTTCTAACCTATTCTGAAGATTGGAATGCAACTCAGGCTACAGATATTAGTCCAACAAATACTAATGATGTTTTATTGTTATATGGTTTCAGCAGTACTACTTGCCCAACTTCTACTACGGACGACAATGACCATCGAGAGAGAAATATTTTAAGCAATGGTGGCGGGAATTCGTGCCAATGGAACCGTGAACATGTATATGCAAAATCATTAGGAACGCCTCTTTTAGTTGATGGCGCTCTGACGTCAGCTGATAGTGATGCGGGTGAAGACGCACATCATTTAAGATCTTGCGATGTGGGTAGAAATGGTATTAGGGACAATTTTAAATTTGCAACTGGTTCAGGTATTTCTTCTACGGTTTCAGGTGGTTGGTATCCAGGTGATGAATGGAAAGGTGATGTAGCAAGAATGATGATGTATATGTATTTGAGATATCCAACTCAATGTTTGCCAATTAATGTTGGAACTGGCGCAATTGTATCTACCGACACAAATATGATTCAATTATTTTTACAATGGAACGCAGAAGATCCTGTTTCGCTTTATGAAGACAATCGAAATACCTATCACGGAAATACTTCTAATACGTATGCGCAAGGTAATAGAAATCCTTTTATTGATAATCCTTATCTAGCAACAGTTATTTGGGGTGGTCCAGTAGCAGAAAACAGATGGCCCACAGTTATTTTATCATCTCAAAGTTTCTTATCTGATAAATCAGTATCTATCTACCCAAACCCAACAAATTCAAATCAAATTGAAATTTACACTGTAGAAACTATTACAAAACTATCATTGATTAATAGTATTGGACAAATAGTAAAAGAGATAGAAAAACCTATTTTCAATCAAAATATATTCAAATTAAATAATTTACAACAAGGATTTTATTTTTTACAAATTAATGCTGAAAAAGGAAGTCTGACTAAAAAAATTATTGTGAACTAATTTAGTATTCAATAAATATTGAAAATCTCTAATTATTTATAGTTAGAGATTTTTTGTTTTTGAAATAAACCCAACTTAAACCTAGTTTAGTGATATTTAAGCTTACATTCGTAAAAAAAATATGTCCATTGAAATCAAGGTTGCTGCAGTTGAACATTTGTTTAGTCAGTTAGATATTGAAATAAACACCTTTCAAAAAGAAACTAAGTTGCATTGTAACGCAGGTTGTGGAAAATGTTGCACGAAATTAGACATTGAAGCCTCGCCATTAGAATTTTTACCTTGGGCGTTTCATATTTTTTTAAATGGTGAAGCAGAAAAAATCCTTGCCGAATTAGATATCAAAACTTCCACAATTTGTCATATTTACAATCCATTAACCTTATTAGATAAAGTAAACGGAAGTTGTAGTAATTATCCTTATCGCGGATTAATTTGCAGGTTATTTGGATATGGCGCTACGAAAGACAAATACGGACAATTGCGATTGGCCACTTGTACAATAATTAAAAGTGAACAAGCCAAAAATTTCGAAAATTCAACAGACCTAATAAACAAAGGACTCCCCGTTCCGATTTTCACAGATTATTACATGAATTTATCTCAAATTGATCATCATTTAGGAAATATTATTTTACCCATAAACAAAGCTTTAAAATATGCTATTGAAGAAGTATTGCAATATTATGCATATCGACCTTTGCCAAATGGATTTAAAAATATTGCTTAACATTCATTTCATTATTGCTGTATATTGATTTGACAATTCTTTTTTAAACCGTAAATTGGCCGAAAAAAAGAATGTCAATTGAAAGAAAAGTACAAGAGATTGAATTATTATTCGATAAACTAGAAATTGAATTAGTAACTTTTACTTCCGCAACACATTTATTTTGCAACGCTGGTTGTGGAAAATGTTGCACGAATCCAACGATGGAAGCATCTCCACTTGAGTTTTTACCTTGGGCTTTTCACTTATTTAAAATAGGCGAAGCAGAAAACACACTTGAAAAATTAGCAAAACACAAAAATCCTATTTGTTTTAATTATAGTCCAACTTCAGAAGCAGACTTTCATCTGGGAAGTTGTAGTACCTATAAATACAGAGGTTTAGTTTGTAGATTGTTTGGATATGGAGCCACTAAAGATAAATTTACACAATTACGTTTGGTAACTTGTTCCATAATAAAAGAACAACAAACTAAAAATTATAATGCCGCCAACGAAGCTATAAATAATGGGTTAGCTGTTCCAATTTTTACAGATTATTATATGAATTTGTCTCAAATAGATTTTCGATTAGGAAATAGTTATGTACACATAAACAAAGCGTTACAAATGGCTTTAGAAGAAGTAGTACACTATTATGCATATAGAGATTTTCCAGAAGTAGAATAAAAAAACCTCAATATAGCTATCGAGGTTTTTTGTGATCGCGCCAGGATTCGAACCTGGGACCTACTCATTAGAAGTGAGTTGCTCTATCCAGCTGAGCTACGCAACCTAAATTTTTATGCATTTGACAACTAAATGTTGTCGGGGTGGCAGGATTCGAACCTGCGGCCTCCTGCTCCCAAAGCAGGCGCGATAACCGGGCTACGCTACACCCCGAAAAAAAAGCGGAGAGACAGGGACTCGAACCCTGGCGACAGTTACCCGTCGACAGATTAGCAATCTGCTCCGTTACCACTCCGGCACCTCTCCTATTAATTCCGCAAAGAATTATGCTTTTTTGCGGTTGCAAATATAAGATAACATTCTATTATTTCCAATTAAAAAAGTGTAATATTTTTAATTTAAAAACAAACACTCTAAATATCAACATTATACATAAATAGTAACGATTTACTACTGCCCTATTTCACATTTACATGTCAAGTATATCAAGTTAAAAAAGCAATAAATAGTTTAAAATTTGGTAAAATTTTGTTACTTTCGCAGTTCTAAATAGTAATAAAATGAGCAAAAAAGTAGTAATTGTATCGGCTGTTAGAACGCCAATTGGAAGTTTTATGGGTGCATTATCAACGGTACCTGCAACCAAATTAGGAGCAGCAGCGATTAAAGGTGCTTTACATAAAATAAATTTAAACCCTATTTTAGTTGATGAAGTTATAATGGGTAATGTGGTTCAAGCTGGTAACGGACAAGCTCCGGCGAGACAGGCTGCTTTATTTGCTGGATTATCAAATGAAGTAATTTGTACTACAATAAATAAAGTTTGTGCTTCTGGAATGAAAGCTGTAATGCAAGGCGCTCAAGCAATTATGGCAGGTGATGCTGAAATTATTGTAGCTGGTGGTATGGAAAACATGAGTTTAATTCCTCATTATGCACATTTACGAAATGGTGTAAAATTTGGTCCAACTACTTTTGTCGATGGAATGCAGAAAGACGGACTTAGTGATGCTTACGATGGAAATGCAATGGGTGTTTCAGCAGATTTGTGTGCTTCAGAATATGCTATTTCCCGTGAAGCCCAAGATAATTTTGCTATTCAATCTTACACACGATCTGCAACTGCTTGGGAAGCTGGTAAGTTTGATGCAGAAATTGTACCCGTAGAAGTACCTCAAAGAAAAGGAGATCCAATTATAGTTACAAAAGATGAAGAATATACAAATGTAAATTTAGACCGCATACCTACTCTAGCAGCAGTTTTTACTAAGGAAGGAACTGTTACTGCAGCTAATGCTTCAACTATTAATGACGGTGCTGCGGCATTGGTTTTAATGAGTGAAGACAAAGCGAATGAACTAGGTTTACAACCTTTAGCATACATCAAATCTTATGCAGATGCTGCGCAAGAACCCAAATGGTTTACTACAGCTCCAGCAAAAGCACTACCAAAAGCATTAGAAAAAGCTGGAATATCAATTTCAGATGTTGACTTTTTTGAGTTTAATGAAGCTTTTTCAGTTGTAGGTTTAGCTAATGCTAAAATTTTAGGATTACATAATGATAAAATCAATGTTAATGGCGGTGCGGTTTCATTGGGCCATCCCCTAGGATGTTCTGGAGCTAGAATTATTGTAACATTAATTAATGTACTTGCACAAAACAATGCAAAAATTGGTGCGGCAGCTATTTGTAATGGTGGTGGTGGTGCTTCTGCAATTATTATTGAAAGAGCATAAATAATAATTTAAAAATTGCGTTTAATTATCAATTATAACTAAATGTTTGGAATTTGTAATTTAGGAATTGTACCCATACGAAGTGAAGCCAGCGACAAAAGCGAAATGGTTTCTCAATTGCTATTTGGTGATACTTTCAAAATTATTGAATCTACTTCTAAATGGGCAAAAATAAAAACTGCTTTTGATGCATATGAAGGATGGATAGATGCTAAACAATTTCAAAAAATTACAGAAAATCAATATTTCATTTTAGAGAATTCGGAAGCCATTTTAAATGGTGAATTAATTGATTTTATCTCTTATGATACTAATCAACTTATGCCAATTTCTTTAGGTAGTACCTTGAATTTTTTAGATGTTAATGAAATAAACACGTCTAATTTTCAATTTGAAGGTTTAAAAGTATGTGGAGTTAAAGCTAAAGATAATATATTAAAAACAGCATACTTATACTTAAATGCACCTTATTTATGGGGCGGAAAAACACCTTTTGGAATTGACTGCTCTGGTTTTACTCAAATGGTTTATAAATTAAATGGTCATAAATTATTTAGAGATGCTTCGCAACAAGCTATTCAAGGAGAAGTTTTAAGTTTTATTGAAGAATGTGAACCAGGAGATTTAGCTTTTTTTGATAATGATGAAGGAAACATAATTCATGTTGGAATTATGATGGAAAACAATTATATCATTCACGCTTCAGGAAAAGTTAGAATTGACAGAATTGACCATTTAGGTATTTATAATGTAGATACCGGCAGGCATACTCACAAACTTAGAGTAATTAAGAAAGTGATTTAAAAATAGAATATAAAAAAGCCAGAAGTCGAATTCTGGCTTTTTTTAATATTAATCTATTCTAGTTAATTGCACCGCTTTTGTTTCTGAAATTTTTAGTGGAAACTTTTCTATTGTTACTGAACCTGGGTCTAAGCCAAATGCTCTCTCTTCAGATAAACCAAGTTTCTTTAACAAATTATAACCATCTAAAATTAGTTTTTCATAAAATGGTAAAGCGTTGTCATATGACATAAATTTTTCTATTAATACAAATCTAAAATCGCTAATAATTTTATGTTTATTTAAAGAAGTATATCTACTTGTTAAATCTATTTCGCCTCTTTTTTGCATGTCTTTTACTACTTGAGCAAACATTTTATTGAATTTTGGAGCGACTCTAAATCCTAATCTAAAATCAACACGAATAACATCATCATGAATAAATTCACAAACCCTGTATTCCATTGTATACGGCTCATCAACTACATGTACGTGAGCAAACCAATAAATATCAGCACGCTTTGGACTATTATTAATAATAGAGTAAATAATTTTCGATTCAATTTCGTATCGGTTATCAGCACTTGTTAAATACACTAAATTTGTGGCATATTTGGCAATAGATTCATCTCTACTCAAATCTTCTAAAACCGGTAAATATTTATCTAATTTTACAAATTCTACAAATCTGTTTCTAATTTTTCTAGCAAAATACCAACATGTCATAACAGCAAATAATACAAATGCGATAATTAAAGTTATGTATCCGCCTTCTCCAAATTTATGTAAACAAGCATATAAAAACGACAATTCAATAATTAAATAGGTAATTACAATTATCCAAATAAGGGTTCTGTTATACCTTTTAATTATCATATAAAAATTTAGCAAAGTAGTCGTCATTAACATAGTTAATACAATTGCCAAACCATATGCTGCTTCCATAGCAGCTGCTTTTTCAAAATATAGTACAATAAAAATACAGCCCGCCCAAAGTAACCAATTTAAAGAAGGAATATACAACTGTCCTCGTAATTCGGTTGGGTATTTAATTTTAACTTTTGGCCAAAAGTTCAAACGAATGGCTTCATTAATTAAAGTAAACGAACCGCTAATTAATGCTTGTGACGCAACAATTGCCGCTAAAGTTGCTATGGCAATTCCGAAAGGCAAAAACCATTGCGGCATCACTCCATAAAATGGATTAGTAATTCCAGCTTGTACTAAAGTCTGCCCATCATGTTGAAGTAACCAAGCACCTTGACCTAAATAATTTAAAATCAAAGTTGCTTTTACAAAAATCCAACTAATTCGAATATTATCTTTTCCACAATGTCCTAAATCTGAATATAATGCCTCTGCTCCTGTTGTACATAAAAAAACAGCACCTAAATATAAATAACCGCCGTGTATTGAAAGAAGTTTATAGGCATAGTAAGGATTTAAAGCAGATAAAATCTCAACATTATTAATGGTTTGAATTAAACCCAACCCACCAAGCATTGCAAACCATACAAACATTACAGGTCCAAAAAATTTACCAATAAATTTAGTACCAAACTGTTGAATGGCAAATAACAATGTTAAAATTATTATTACAATGTACATTATATATTTTTCTTCAAAACTTGGGTACATTGTTTTTACTCCTTCTATAGCTGATGAAACAGAAATGGGTGGTGTAATTATACCATCGGCTAAAAGCGTACATCCTCCAATTATGGCAGGAAACAATAACCATTTAATTTTAGCTTTTCTAATTAAAGCATATAATGAAAAAATTCCTCCTTCACCATTGTTATCAGCTCGAAGTGTAATAATAACGTATTTAATTGTAGTTTGAAGTGTTAAAGTCCAAAATATACATGAAATGGCTCCTTTTATGATATCTGAATCAATAGGATTTCTTCCAATAATTGCATTAAGAACATACAAAGGAGAAGTTCCAATATCTCCATAAATAATACCTAGCGTAACTAGTAAACCGGCTGCAGAAAGTTTGTGCAAGCCATGATGACCTTTTTCCATCTTTATTTTTATAAACGAACAACAAAATTACAAAAACAATATGTTTCACAATCTATTTTATGCAAAAATATTTACTAACTAAATTTTGCAGGAAGTGTAAAAATTGCTTTTAATTTCTAATCAAATACTTATCTTTGTATTCTTATTAAAATTTCGAAACATGCGTATTTCTTATAATTGGTTAAAACAATTTATTAAAATAGACTGGAAATCAGATGAAACAGCCGCTTTACTTACCGATTTAGGTTTAGAAGTAGAAGTTGTTGAAGCATTTGAAAGTGTTACTGGTGGACTGAAAGGTATTGTTGTTGGGCATGTTTTAACATGTGAAAAGCATCCTGATGCTGATAAATTAAAAATTACAACAGTAGATTTAGGCGATGGAAACGCACCCGTTCAAATAGTTTGTGGCGCCAATAATGTTGCAGCTGGACAAAAAGTTCCTGTAGCCACTATTGGAACAAAATTATATGACAAAGACGGAAATGCTTTTGAAATAAAAAAAGGTAAAATAAGAGGTCAAGAAAGCCATGGAATGATTTGTGCCGAAGACGAAATTGGTATAGGAAATAGCCATGATGGAATTATGGTTTTAGCGGATGATTTAAAACCAGGAACTCCTGCTAGTAAAGTTTTTAACATTGAAGTAGATGAAGTTTTTGAAATTGGTTTAACACCAAATCGTGCGGATGCCATGAGTCATATGGGAGTAGCACGTGATTTAAAAGCAGGTTTATTACAATCAAACGTAACAACTGAATTTATTACACCATCCGTTAGTAAATTTAAGGTAGATAAAAGAACATTAAAAATAGATGTGACAGTTGAAGATGCTAAACTGGCTCCTCGTTATGCTGGTGTAACGATTTCTGGAATTACTGTAAAACCTTCACCAATTTGGTTACAAAACAGATTAAAAGCTATCGGTCTGACTCCAAAAAACAATATTGTTGATGTTACAAATTATGTTTTACATGAATTGGGACAACCGTTACATGCTTTTGATGCCAATACAATTAGTGGCAACAAAATAATTGTTAAGACCGTTAGTGCAGACACAAAATTCTTAACTTTAGATGGCATAGAGCGTGCACTTCATGAAGATGATTTAATGATTTGTGACGAATCTGGTCCAATATGTATGGCAGGTGTTTTTGGTGGTGCACATTCTGGAGTAACTGAAACAACCACTAATATTTTCTTAGAAAGTGCGTATTTTAATCCAGTTTCCATTCGGAAAACAGCTAAACGTCACACTTTGTCAACAGATGCTTCCTTCCGATTTGAAAGAGGTATTGATCCTGAAATAACAGTTTATGCTTTAAAACGTGCCGCTTTGTTAATTCAAGAAGTTGCAGGTGGCGAAATTACTTCTGATTTAATTGATATTTACCCAAAAAAGATAGAAGATTTTAATGTCTTTTTGTCTTTTGAAAAAGTAAATAATTTAATTGGGGAAGAATTAAAAAAAGAAACTATTAAAAATATTTTAGCTTCTTTAGATATTAAAATAAATAGTATTTCTGATACGGGTTTAGGTTTAAATATTCCACCATATCGTGTTGATGTGCAACGAGAAGTTGATGTTATTGAAGAAATTTTAAGGGTTTTTGGATACAACAATATTAAAATTCCTAATAAGATTAACGCATCGGTTTCAAACTCTTCAAGAACAGAAGAATTTAAAGTGCAAAATATAGTTGCTAATCAACTGTGTTCATTAGGATTTAATGAAATGATGGCAAATTCGTTAACCACTTCAAATTATGTAGCATATTCTGAACAAATACTTTCAGACGAAACGGTTACGATATTAAATCCGTTGAGCAATGATTTATCTGTAATGCGCCAATCGATGTTGTTTTCTGCTTTAGAAGCAGTTTCTTATAATATAAATAGAAGAAATTCAGATTTAAAATTATTTGAATTCGGAAAAACTTATCATTCTGTTGAAGGAAATTATACTGAAAGAAAGCATTTAACGTTAACAATGTCTGGAAATGCGACTATAGAAAATTGGAATTTAGCTCAAAAAACAAGCGATTTCTTTTTGTTTAAAGGATACATTACTGCTATTTTATCAAAATTAAACATAGAAACGAAAGTCAAAACAGTGCCTGTATCGCACGATATTTTTGCTGAAGGAATTGGGTTTGCAATTGGAAATGAAGTTATAGCCGAATTTGGTTCTATTAAAAAATCAGTTTTAAAACATTTCGATATCAAACAAGATGTTTTTTTTGGAGATATAAATTGGGACGCGATTCAAAAATATGTTTCAAATAAAATAAAATTAGTTGATATTCCTAAATTTCCTGAAGTTAGAAGAGATTTGGCTTTATTAGTAAATCAATCGGTAACTTTTGATCAGTTATATCAAGTAGCCAAACAAACAGAAAAAGTTTTATTAAAAAACATTAATTTATTTGATGTATACGAAGGAAAAAATTTACCAGAAGGGAAAAAATCGTATGCTTTAAGTTTTGTACTTCAAGATACTTTAAATACATTAACAGATGTTCAGATTGATACAATTATGAATAAATTACAGCATACTTTTGAAACACAATTTGAAGCTGTTTTAAGATAAAAATGTTTTATTTGTCAATTTATGTGCTTTGTCTGCGAATATTTGAGTAATTACTACTTTAAAAACCCTGCCAATTTTATTTCTTTATGAATTTGAAGAATATTTTCAGGAATTTCTACCTCTAAAATCCAGTTGAGATCTAAACTATTGTAGTTTGCGGTTTTCAAAAGCATTTTATTAGAAGAAATATTTGCCCCTAACTTTTTTAAATCTTCTTTAAAATCTAAAAGAAAATCTTCGTGAAGCGAATTAATTAATAGTAATATTTTAAAAGCTCTCACAATTATATAATTATAAAACTTTGCTGATTTTTGCGGTTTAGAATGAGACAATGAGAAGGTATTTTGCTCTATAACTTCATTTAGCATTTGTAAATTCAAACTAATTTCTCCAAACTGATCTTTTGTAATTTTTACATGATGCGATATTTTTCCACTGATGCGGCGCATTTCTATTGCTATATAATCTAACGAATGAAAATTTTCAGAAAATCGTTTGATATCATTTGAAATTATAGTTTCCATATTTCGGCGTTTGTCTTCAATAGAATCAGTATCTACTAATTCAAAATGAAGTTTTTCTGCCAAATCCATATCTCTTCGCAACAACCTATATATAAGTTTGTCTTTTTCTTTTTCAGGCAATTCTTGAAGTGCTCTTTTGAACTCAATATCTTTAAACATATTAGTTTTCTATAAGTTGCTAAATTAAATAAAAAAATCCCAACCATTTCTGATTGGGATTAAGTATTTATAAAAAATTAGAAAATTATTTTTTCTCTGATTTTTCCATTTTTGCTTTTAATTCCATTAATGCATCAATATCTCCTAAAGTAGATTTTTCAGCATTGTTTGAAGATGAAGCAACATTATTATTACTAGATTCGTTAGAAGAAGATTTGAAGTTTTTTTCTTCTTCTTCTCTGAAAGTAGCAGTATGTGAAGCAACAATTCTTTTGAATTCTTTGTTAAATTCGATAACTTTAAATTCAATTGAATCACCTTTTTTCAATTTTTTACCATCTTCTTTTTCTAAATAACGTGTTGGAACAAATCCTTGCACGTCTTCAGAAAATTCTACTGTAGCACCTTTGTCAACAATTTCAGAAACAGTACCAGTGTGAACTGTACCTACTGCATAAGCAGCTTCATGTTTGTCCCAAGGATTGTCTAAAGTTTGTTTATGACCTAAAGATAATTTACGAGCGTCAACATCTAATTCTAAAACTACAACGTCTAAGTTATCGCCAACATTAACAAATTCTGATGGATGTTTGATTTTTTTCGTCCAAGATAAGTCAGAAATATAAACTAAACCATCAATTCCTTCTTCTAATTCTACGAAAATTCCGAAGTTTGTAAAGTTTCTAACAATTCCTGTATGACGAGAACCAACTGGGTATTTCTCAGTAATTCCGGTCCATGGATCTTGCGTCATTTGTTTGATACCTAATGACATTTTTCTATCATCTCTGTCTAAAGTTAAGATAACTGCATCTACAATATCACCAACTTTAACAAAATCTTGAGCAGAACGTAAATGCGTAGACCAAGACATTTCAGAAACGTGAATTAATCCTTCAACTCCTTCAGCTACTTCAATGAAAGCACCATAGTCAGCTAAAACAACTACTTTACCTTTAACTTTATCACCAATATTTAATTCAGCTGATAAGGCATCCCATGGATGCGCATTTAATTGTTTTAAACCTAATTGAATTCTTGTTTTCTCATCATCGAAATCTAAGATTACAACATTTAATTTTTGGTCTAGTTCTAATACTTCGCTTGGATGATTGATACGAGACCAAGATAAATCTGTAATATGAATTAATCCATCTACACCACCTAAGTCAATGAACACTCCGTAAGAAGTAATGTTTTTAACCACACCTTCTAATACTTGTCCTTTTTCTAACTGACCAATAATTTCTTTTTTCTGTATTTCGATATCCGCTTCGATAAGCGCTTTATGAGAAACTACAACGTTTTTAAATTCGTGATTAATTTTCACAACTTTAAATTCCATAGTTTTATTTACATATTGATCGTAATCACGGATTGGTTTCACATCAATTTGAGAACCTGGTAAGAAAGCTTCAATACCAAATACGTCAACAATCATTCCACCTTTAGTTCTACATTTCACAAAACCGTTTACAATTTCTCCAGTTTCGTTAGCAGAAATAACTCTATCCCATGCTTTGATTGTTCTTGCTTTTTTGTGAGATAATACTAATTGTCCTGTTTTATCCTCACGGATATCAATTAATACTTCTACTTTGTCACCCACTTTTAAAGATGGATTGTAACGGAATTCGTTTAAAGAAATAACCCCTTCAGATTTAGCGTTAATGTCTACAATAACATCTCTGTCAGTAATTCTTACAACTACTCCATCTACTACTTCTTCATCAGAAGTTGAAATGAATGTTTTTGATACTAAATCTTCAAATTCTTGAAGGTTAGTTGCGTCAATAGGGTCAATTCCTTCAGCATAGTTATGCCAGTTGAAATCCGCTAAAAACGAATCTTGTTCTTTGTTTAATTCAGACATGCGTTTATTATTTGTATGCTGTGTTTTTTGAGTTTTATTGTGCAGATTAAAACAACAACAGTGATTTACATAAATATTTGATTACCAATTGAAAACTCTACTCTACCAAAAGGTGTGCAAAGATACTATTTTTTTGATAAATACAAATGTTTTGTAGTAAAAAGTAAGAAATTAGAACAGGATTCCTAAAGAAAGTTGCAAAACAGTATTTTTATTTTCTGTGTCGGGTTTCAATTCTGTTAATCCAATGCCATATCTAGCTTGCGCAAAAATGGAGTTTGTAATTTTTAATCCCAAACCCGCATTTGCTGTAAAATCAAAAGTATTGGATTTTTGAACATCAAAATTATTTTTTTCATTTAATAAAAAACCTACTTGAGGCCCCATATCTAATGATATACTTTTGGAAAGATGAATTTGCAGCATCACAGGAATATTAATATAACCTAACTCATTTTTATATTCAGAAAGAGCTGTTTCATAGGAAGCTCCTTGTGTTGAATAAAGTAATTCCGGTTGAAATGAAAGTCCTTTTGAAATGCCTATTTTAGCAACCAAACCCGCATGATAATTTACAATAGGACTTGTTTTTAAATTGGAACCTTTTACATTAGCATAATTAGCACCTGCCTTAATACCTAGTTGAACGCTCTGTGAATAGCTTATTTGTATAAAAAACAAAATAGCAAAACAATTTTTAATAATTTTTTTCATATTTATTTAGTTAAATTAAATTTCTTACTTTTTACTTTAAAAAATCATTCACCAATTCCATTACTAATTCAAATTGTTCTTTTTTGGTCAGATTAGAATTGTCAATTTCAATGGCATCTTCAGCTTTTACTAATGGAGAATCATCTCTATGTGTATCAATATAATCTCGCTCTTGTACGTTTTGTAGTACTTCTTCAAATGTAACTTGTTGGCCTTTTTCAATTAGTTCATCAAACCTACGTTGGGCTTTTGTTGTTGTACTTGCTGTCATGAATAGTTTCAAATCAGCATTAGGAAAAACAACCGTTCCAATATCTCTGCCATCCATAACAATGCCTTTATTTTCTCCCATTTGTTGTTGTTGCTCTACTAATTTGGATCGAACCTGAGATATTTCCGCAATTTTACTTACCAAACGTGAGACTTCAATGTTTCGAATGGGAGTTTCAATATTTTCATTATTTAAATACATTTCTGCAAAACCCAATTTTTCGTTAAATCGAAATTGTAAAGTAATATCTGAGAGATTTTTAATTAATTCTTCTGTATCCAAATGATTTTCTGAAACAAAATTATGTTGCATTGCAAAATAGGTAACTGCTCGATACATTGCGCCTGTATCAACATAAATATAGCCCAATTGATTAGCAATTTGTTTGGCTAATGTGCTTTTTCCGGTTGACGAAAATCCGTCTATTGCTATGGTGATTTTTTTCATATTATAAACATTTGTTTTCCCTTTACCTTTTACCCAAAACCTTTAACCCGATTAATCCAAATTCATCATCAAACCAAAAATACTTGAATTCGCAGCAATAGTATAACGAGAATGTGAAAATTCAAATCGTACTTTATTAAATCGTAAACTAAAACCTGCGGAAATTCCAGAAAAATTTCTTTGATCGATAATATTTAATTCTTGTCCTCTTCTGAAATTATATCCTAATCGAATATTAAATGCTTTTTCTGGAAACAACTCTGCTCCTATAATTACATGGCGCAAAGCATTATTAAAAAACGAAACTTTTTCGGCTTCAGAAAAACCATCTAAACTACTTTTTGCTCTGTTTGGATTTGAAAATGCAATATTCCATTGTTGTAAATTCTCAAAAGTTAGGTGCCATCTAATTGGAACATTTTCAACTAATTGAGAAATTCCAGCTGTAATTTCAAAGGGCAATTTTTCTCTTGTGGTTTCGTATGGTTTAATTTGATAACCTATATTTCTGAATGAGATACCGTAATTAACATCGTTAGTTGTATCAATGTATAATAAACCAATATCAGTGGCCATACCAAATGAATTATAAGATTCTAGTGCAGATGTAATGAATTTCACATTTGTTCCTGCGTAAAAATTCGTCCAAGGAATATTATAGGAATATCCAAAAGATAAAGCGCCTTCTGATCCTGTAAAACTGTTAGTTGAATTTCCTATTTCATCATAACCATCAAAATTTCCGTAATTAACATAATTGGCTCCGATATGAAAAGTTTGCACATGTCTGTCCCATGTATAGGCGTAACTTGCAGTACCATAGGTAACTTCACCAAAATAATTACTATAACTTGTCGCTAACTGATTATGCATTTTGGGATTAATTGTAGCGGGATTAAAAATGGCTTGATTCACATCATAATCAACAATTGTGACGGTTTTTCCACCTAAAGCCGCTTGTCTTGGCGATTGCACTAAATTTAAAAACTGATACACCGATTGCCCTCCTACTTGTGCATAAATAGGTAAAGCAAAGACAAAAAATAGTGGTAAAAGTTTTCTAAGCATTTTTATGTTATTCTGTAATAACGCAGATGCGAAGATAAAATTATATATTAGAATGCGAAAATTTAGTTTTATTTGTTTTTGAATTGTCACTTACAGGACTTATTTCGCAGGTAAAAACTTTATTGAAACTGAATTGGTACAATAACGTTGTCCGGTTGTTTCTTTTGGTCCGTCATCAAAAACATGACCTAAATGTCCACCGCATTTGGCACACATAACTTCTGTACGAATCATTCCATAAGAAACATCTTTATGATATATAGTCGAACCTTTAATGGATTCATCAAAAGAAGGCCAGCCACAATGTGAATCAAATTTAGTATCCGATGTAAATAATGGATTTTCACAAGCCGCACACACATACATTCCTTTTTCAAAATGTTTGTCGTATTCACCAGTATAGGGACGTTCGGTTCCTTTTTCTCTTAAAACTGCATATTCTTCTGGTGTAAGTTGCACTTTCCATTCTACATCTGTTTTTACAATTTTAAATTCCATAGCGTCTTTTTTTGTTTGTTTGGCAATTTCTTTATTTATTTTATCAGTAGCTTTTTTAATTTCTGCATCCTTATTTTGGCTATTGCATGAAGTAAAACTTAATACTAGTATGATAATACATATATTTTTCATATTTTTTTATTTTAATTCTATAAAATTACAAAAAAGTTATACTTGTGATTTAAAAATAATAAATTTTAAGGAATTTATAACTTTTGTGAATCTAAATTCAAAATATAAGAAATAAAAAAAACCAGAACTAAATTCTGGTTTTATAAAATTTTTAATACTATTTTACTTGATGTATAATGTTTTTATTCTTTCTATTGGTCCGCCGCATTTCACTTCATGACAACTTATACAAGCGTCTACCATGGTGTTAAAACTATTTTTTATGTTTTTTGATTCGTAAATTTCAGATTGTGTTTTTAAGAAAAATCCCGCTTTGGTATTAAAAAAATCGTCCCTTTCTTTTCCTTTTGTCATGGTTGCGTCTGAAATATTCAAAAAATATTTAGGCAATTCACCTAATGAATCATTTTTAATTATTTTTTCACGAAGTTGTTTATTATGAACATACATTTGTTCCATTAAAATAGCCATTTCGGAAGCTTTATACATTTGTAAATCTTCTTTTGGTTTTTCGCATGTTGGGTTTTCATCTTCAGTTTTATTTTGATTACAACTCAAAAATATAACGGAAAATATAACTAAAATATATTTCATTACTTAGAAATTAAAACGCCGTGGGCTAAGAATTTATATTCTGTTTTAGGCTCTGTAATTGCAGCAATTTCTTTTGGAGATTTTCCTTCATCTTCTGCGTAATGTTTTAATTCTGCAACAGAAGTTTCTTCTACAAATGCTTTTCCTTCAATAATAGTGTTTCTTTTTTGAGCATTCATGGGTACAAAAAAGCCATAATCTTTAAACTTTACAAATGCGGTTTTTCCACTTCCTAAATCTAAAGTCATCCAACATCCTTTGTTTTGGCAAATTTCATTAATTTTTGAGCTTACTTTGACTGCTAGTGTATCTCCTTTTTTTAATGATTTATATTTCTCTAATAAAATCTCTTTAGAAATGGTGTTTTCTTCAGTAATTTTCTTACCAAAGAATGCATATACAGACTTAGATGCTGTTTTGGATTCCTTTTTATTACAGGAAATAGCAAATAAAAAAACGGTTAAAATTAGTAGTGATCTCTTCATAGTACTTGATTTGTTAAGTGAAATAAAAAACAAAATTAATCAATAATACTTCACTTTGTTAATAATTATTCTAAAAATGAATCTTCAGGAATAATTTATTTAATAAATTTGTAAAAATTTTTTGGGAAACCAATATATACAAAGAAATATAATGAGTAGCATTACAAACGATTTTAAAATCATTAAAAATGAAACTTCAAAAATTAATGAAGTTGACTTTGAAAACTTAACTTTCGGAAACACATTTACAGATCATATGTTAATTTGTGATTTCAAAAATGGCGTTTGGGAGCAACCTATTATTAAAGCATACGAACCTTTTACAATTGATCCGTCTGCAAAAGTTTTTCATTACGGACAAGCTATTTTTGAAGGCATGAAGGCTTTTAAAGATGTAGATAATGATGTTTGGTTGTTTCGCCCTGACGAAAATCATACTCGTTTTAATAAAAGTGCTATTCGTATGGCAATGCCAGAAATACCGGAAGAAATTTTCATCAATGGATTAAAACAACTATTGAATTTAGATAGAGATTGGGTGAAATTCGGAAAAGGTAATTCCTTATATATAAGACCATTTATGATTGCTATTGGAAGTGGTGTAATTGCACAACCTTCTTCGCAATATCGTTTTATGATTATTTTATCGCCTGCTAAATCCTATTACTCAGGTGAAGTTAAAGTTTTAATCGCAGAGCATTATAGTCGTGCTGCAAATGGTGGAATTGGAGCCGCAAAAGCTGCTGGAAATTATTCAGCACAATTTTATCCCACAAAATTAGCAAACGATTTAGGTTATCAACAAATTATTTGGACCGATGACGCTACACACTCAAAATTAGAAGAAGCAGGAACGATGAATGTATTTTTCAGAATTGGAGATACTTTATTAACCGCACCAACTTCTGAAAGAATTTTAGATGGTGTAACAAGAAAATCTGTTTTGGATATTGCAAAAAGAGACAATATAACCACAGAAGTCCGCCCAGTTTTAGTGGACGAATTAGTTGCTGCTGCAAAAAATGGTACCTTAAAAGAAATTTTCGGTGCGGGAACAGCTGCTGTTATCAATCCAATTGTTGGTTTCTCTTATAAAGACGAATATTTTGAATTACCTAAATTAGAAAATTCATTTGCTTTAAGTTTAAAAGAAAAATTAAATAATATACAATACAAATTAGCAGACGACACATTTGGTTGGACTGTTAAAGTTTAATTATTTACAGCTGATTATAAAAAAAGCAATTAGAAAAATCTAATTGCTTTTTTTATATCTTGAAGTTTCAAAAAGAAATTAATCTTCTTCAATTTGTACCGCTTTACTATAAACACGCCATTTTTCAATGCAAGAAGAAATTTCTTCGGGTATTTCACTTGTAAAACGTAAGAATTCACCAGTTGACGGGTGTTTAAATCCTAAAGTTCTGGCATGAAGTGCCTGTCTGGGTAAGGTTTTGAAACAATTATCTATAAATTGTTTGTATTTGGTAAATGTAGTCCCTTTTAAAATTTTATCACCACCATAACGTTCATCATTAAAAAGCGTATGTCCAATATACTTCATGTGTACACGAATTTGATGCGTTCTTCCTGTTTCTAATTGGCAAGAAACTACAGTAACATATCCAAATCGTTCCAAAACTTTAAAATGTGTAATGGCAGGTTTTCCTTGCTCGCCTTCAGGATAAACATGCATTTGCATTCTATTTATGGGATGACGGTCTATATTTCCTTCAATGGTTCCTTCATCTTCTTCAATATTTCCCCAAACTATAGCATAATATTCACGTTCTGACGTTTTTGCAGCAAATTGTTTGGTTAAATACAACATAGCTTCTTCTGTTTTCGCTACTACTAAAAGCCCTGAAGTGTCTTTGTCAATTCTGTGAACCAAGCCAGGCCTTTCGCTGCTATTCATTGGTAAATTATCAAAATGATATGCTAATGCATTTACTAAAGTTCCCGAATAATTTCCATGTCCGGGATGTACAACCATTCCAGCGGGTTTGTTTACAACAATGAGTTGATCATCTTCATAAACAATATCAATTGGAATATTTTCTCCTTTTAATAAATGTTCATATGGTGGATGTTCAAGCATTACTCTTATTACATCGTCTGGTTTTACTTTATAATTGGATTTTACAGCAATATCATTTACAAAAATAGTTCCAGCATCAGCTGCTTTTTGAATTTTGCTTCTTGTGGTATTTTCAATACTGTTTATCAAAAATTTATCAATTCTTAAAGGTTGCTGGCCTTTGGCTATTTCAAACCGATGGTGTTCAAATAAATCTTCATCACCCGTTTCATTCTCATCTATAAATTTTTGCATTATTTTGTTGTATCAATTTCTATATTTTGTAAGGAATCTAAGTCTTGATCTGTAAACATATCTTTACCATCACCTAACACAAAATCAATTTTAGAATTTTTCATTAACTTATCTCCAGCTTTTACTTGTTTCCCTTTATAAGATACTCCTAAAACAATATCTTTAGCTAAATCGGGAACATATTTTAATTCGCCTTCTACTAGACCTAAAGCTCTTAAAGCGTTTGTAGCTTGACGAAATGTTTTGTTCTTTAAATCTGGAAAAGTTACCATGGCATAGCCACCTGCATTAAGTTTTACATATATTTTTCGCCCATTTTTAACTTTAGAACCAGCTATTGGATCTTGCTCGACAATAGTATATGGGGGAAATTCTGGATGAAATTCTACTGTATCTAATAAAAAAACTTCTAAACCTTTCTCATCTAGTTTTTCTTCCGCAATTTCTAATTTCATTTTAGATAAATTGGGTACCTTAATTTCTTCGCCATGATTGGTACTGAAATCTAAAAACTTCACAAACACTACTAAAAATAGGATAACAATTACTAATGCCAAAAATAAATTTTTGAAAAATGGGACACTCGTTAAAAACTTTCTTAAACTCATTGAAATATATTTTCGCAAATATAAGAAAAGTAAAACATTTTATGATATTTTTGTATAAAACAGAAATAAATATTTTTTTATGAACATAGCAGTTGTAATGGGCGGATATTCAGACGAATCTGTAATTTCTTTAAGAAGTGGACAACTTATTTTAACCCATTTAAACAAAGATAAATATCAAGTTTTTGAAGTTCACATCTTAATTGAAGGTTGGTATGTAAAAATAGGCGACCAAAAATTACCTATAAATAGAGCCGATTTTTCATTTGAAGACAATGGAATTTCTGTTAAATTTGATGTGGCTGTGAATACTATTCATGGAACTCCAGGAGAAGATGGTCATTTGCAATCCTATTGGGAATTAATTGATTTGCCTTACACCGGTTGCGGATTTTACCAAAGTGCACTTACTTTTAGCAAAAGAGATACGCTTTCTGTTTTGGGAAAATTTGACATTCCAAAAGCCAATTCGGTTTATATTACAAAAGGGCAAGAAATTGATGGTGAAAAAATTGCTAAAACATTAGGATTTCCTTTTTTTGTAAAACCCAATCAATCTGGAAGTAGTTTAGGGGTTTCAATGGTAAAAGAACTTTCAGAATTAGATAAAGCCCTAGTATTTGCATTTGCAGAAGACAAAGATATTTTAATTGAATCACAGTTAAAAGGCGTTGAAATTTCTGTTGGTGTGATGAAATTGAACGGAAATACAAAAGTATTAGGAATAACAGAAATTGTTTCAGGAAATGATTTTTTCGATTACGAAGCTAAATATTTAGGCAAATCTGAAGAAATTACTCCTGCCCGACTTACTAAAGAAGTTTCAGAATTAGTAGAAAAATCTGCAGCAAAAATATATGAAGCCCTTGGAATGCAAGGATTTTCTCGCATTGATTTTATAGTAATGAATGATATTCCTCATTTTATTGAAATTAATACCAATCCTGGATTGAGTCCACAAAGTATTTTTCCGCAGCAAGCGGCTTATGCCAATTTGAATTTTTCAGATTTATTAGAAAATGAAATCAAATTGGCTTTAGATAGAAAACCAATTTGGAAGAAATAAAATTAAGAATAAAGAAAATAGAAAATTAACAATATCAGATTTCATCGAAATCAAATATTTTTAAATTATTTACTAATGAGAAAAGCAATATTCCCAGGTTCGTTTGATCCAATTACAAACGGACATTATGATATTATTAAACGTGGCATTTCTTTATTTGATGAAGTAATAGTGGCGATTGGTGTAAATGCCGATAAGAAATATATGTTTACTTTAGAAGACAGAAAACGCTTTATCGAAGAAGCATTTAAAGACGAACCAAAAGTAAAAGTTATAACTTATACCGGTTTAACAATCGATTTGTGTAAAGAAGAAAAAGCCCAATTTATTTTACGTGGCTTACGTAACCCAGCCGATTTTGAATTTGAAAAAGCCATTGCACACACCAACAGACGTTTATCTAAAATTGAAACGGTGTTTTTATTAACAGCCGCAAAAACGTCTTATATTTCTTCAAGTATTGTGCGTGATGTAATAAGAAATGGCGGCGACGCTTCTCCATTTGTACCAGATTCAGTTGTTTGTAAAATATAAATTATAAAAAGGTCATTACTAAAATAACTGATTTTGTCATTCCGAATTTATTTCGGAATCTATAAATATTTGAAAATAAAAATTTAAAGAAACTGAAACGAGTTCAGTTTGACAACAATAAAATTTTTAAGACTTACTACTTAATTTAATCTTCTAATGCGTTTTTAACAACGTCTCGGGCAACTTCAATTTTATATTTTTTGCCTTTCATTTTTTCATCCTTAATATTTTGTAGCAATGGTACTACTTTAGCATATTTTACTGCGGCAAACGAAACAAAATCTTTGACTTCAATTAAACCTAAATCGCCTTTTTCTAACTTTCCTTTTTGAGAAAAGAAACCTAAAATATCAACTTTATTTAATTTGTTTTTCTTGCCTCCACTAATGTAAATGGTTTTAAACTCTGGTGGTTTCGGAATGACACTATAATTTGATACATCAATTTTTTTTATGTCGTAATCGATATAATCCACTTTTTTCTCACTTTCGTGAATAATAATATATGCAGTTCCAGATGCCATCATACGTGCAGTACGCCCATTTCTATGCGTAAATTCATCTACTTTTGAAGG